>JAYUSQ010000218.1:0-42056 GCA_043755595.1 Acidobacteriota bacterium
ACAACAATTCACCGTTGCCGACAGTCTTGGCCGCGCCTAATTCGGCGGCGAGTTCCTTGCGGATCCCGACGGCCTTTCCGGCTGGAGCCGATCCGGCGATCACACCGTCATGGATGCTCTTTTGCCAGAAATCGTCGAAGTTCGGAGTGGTCGCCGACAATTGCCCGCGCCAGAACTCCTTCACGACATCGCGCACTTCCCGCCCGCCCTTGTCCAGCAGCACGCCGATCACTTCGATCAACTGCTTGCCTTCATAAAGCGGCGCAATCAGCGGCTGCGACAGCGTCACCGAACCGTCGTAACTGCGCGCGTCGCCCCAGCTTTCCAGCGGATGCGCCATCGGCAGCACCCAATGGCATACGGCTGCGGTTTCGTCGTCGAAATCGGTGAGCCGGATGCGAAGCTTAACCTTGCGGAAGGCTTCTTCAAACTTGAAATCGGAGGGAGTATTGTAGTTGGGATTGCCGCCGGCGACTAGCAGCGCTTCGACCTTCCCCGCCCGCATCTCACCCACTAACTCTTTTAGCGCGGCGGTCTGATCGGTCGGATTGGCTTCCAGCGGATCGATGTAGTGAACCGTCTTGCCGACGTTGCCCAGTGCGGCGTTCATCGCGTGCGCCAGGGCTTGAACGGCAGGCGAAGTGTACTCACCGGCAATCACCAGGCTCGACCCCTTATGGGCCGACAAATCCTTGACCGCAGCCTTTAGAAACTCAGTAGCCTTCGTCGTCGCAGCGGGCGTGCCAGAGCCCAGTTCGGCGGCCAGCGCTCGCGCGAAGCTTTCAACTTCCGCCTCGGATGCCACCAGACGATGATCGGCCGAAGCGCCAGTCAGCGACGGCGTCGGCTCAATGGCGAACAACCGGCTCATCGTCGCCACACCGTCGCGGCGGCGGTTGGCGAAGTCACGCGCGTAACGCACCGCGCCTGGTCCAGAGACAAGGAAATCGGAGTCCAGCGCCAGGATCACATCGGCTTGGTCGACATGATAAACCGGCGTCAGCGCCTGCCCGAAAGCAAGCCGTGCCGCCGCGTGGGCGCTGTCGCCGGTGGCGGGTTCGTATTGAATCCACTTGGCTTCGGGGAATGCCGCGAGGAACTCTTTGAAGGAAGCGGCGAGCGTCGGCGAAGTGACGGTCTCGGTCAACACCCGAAAGCCGGCGCCTTTGGTGGACAACATCTGCTCACGCAAAACAATCAAAGCTTGTTGCGCGCGCTGCCAGGAAGAATTACGTCCTTCGCGCATGACAGCCTGCATGCGGTCTGGATCCCAGAGCCCCAAAATCGCGGCTTGCGTCTGCGCATCGGTCGCGCCCAGGCTTCCGGGATGCTCAGGATTGCCTTCGATTTTGGTCGGCCGGCCCATATGGCTTTCCACCAGCACACCGGTTGAAACGCCACCCGGGCCAGGGATTGACGTCGCATAAAACAGCGGCTTGCCCGCGATAATGTCTTCGGGCGCGGTGACATAGGGAACGATTTTTTCAGGCGGCTGCTTGGTGCAGCTGGTCAATCCGGCCAGTCCAAGCGACGCGCCCATCAGTTCCAGCATGCGGCGGCGGCTGACGCCGTCACCCCATTCAGAAGTGCCCGGTGTGAATTCGTTGTCGAGATAGGCCTGGAACTCGGGCGCGCCGGCGGCCTCTTCGAGGCTGCGCCAGAATTGCGGCCCTTTCGATTCGGCCAGACGGGCCCGGATCGCTTCCAGATCAAGGGGAGTGGGGAGGGGATTCGGTTGACTGCTCATCTGCTTTATCGGTGACAAACCCAGCAATCGGTCAGCTTGCGCACGTTGTATTCCTTAACCAGCTTGGCGCCCAGCACCATCTGATCTTCGGCCGGCTTGTAGTCCATTTGGAAAACCTTATCCTTCGGCCGGATGAATTTTTCTGGCTGGCGGTGGCAGTCCAGGCACCACTCCATGAACAGGCTGTTTTGCTGATACATGAGCGGCATCTGATCCACCCGCCCGTGACAGGAAGCGCATCCCATGCCCTTGGCGACGTGGATGCTGTGGTTGAAGTAGACAAATCCCGGCAAGTCATGGACCCGCGTCCATTGAATACTCTTACCCGAACGATAGCTCTCGCGCACCGGCTCAAGCATCGGCGCGTCCGACCAGATCTGCGAGTGACAGCTCATGCAGGTCTCGGTGGGGGGAATGCCGGCGGTAGCAGCCTTCTCCACGGTAGTGTGACAGTAGCGGCAATCGATGCCGAGCCCGCTCACGTGATGCTTGTGAGAGAACGGCACCGGCTGTTCTTTGATCAGACTCTGGCCGGAGTTATACCCCGACCGATTCAGCCCGTAAAGGGCAGCACCCAAACATCCAACGGCCACTCCCACGACAAGAATCGAGGAGCGGGCGAACGAGTTGGCGTCGCGCGAAAATAGCTGTGCCAAGGTTTTCCCCTAGGAGTGATGCCCTTCCGAACAGGGTTGGGCTTGGTTCAACAGGACCAAGTGTAAAAATAAAGGAGTGCGATGCAACCGAGCGGCATCGGCATTCGTCGTATGTCGCAAGAAAGAATTATCACACATCCGGAAACGCTGAGTCTACGTGCTATTTGGCACAGCGGCGGATTTATCCGGCGTCTGGGACATTTCCGGCCCGAAATTCACCCTTCGATAAATCTCTGTCACAGCTAATTCGATGCCCAGACTTTCAAGCTGGACCCCTTTTCCAGGCCAAGATACTCGAACAAAGTCCACTGGCCGCCCAAACCAAGGCGGTAGACTTCGACGCGCGGCTCATACTGAGAGATCATCACGTACTCCCTGAGCGTTGGCAGCTTGCGATAGTCCGCAAATTTTCGCCCCCGGTCAACCGCTTCGGTAGACGGCGAGAGAACCTCCACGATCAGGACAGGGTTCATGACTGTGCGGCTGCGGCCGCGCTGAAACACAGGCTCGCCACAAATCACCGACCAGGGCATGGTCGTAGGTCCCGCCGGCCATCGCGAGGATCCGGCCTCGATAATATTCGTGCTTATTCGCCGACGCTTCTTCAGTGGCGAAGTATTCTTCTGCCGTCGCCAACGGAAGTTGGCGTGTGGCCATGGCTACGTACCTTGGGGCTCCGCGCCGGTTTGCTCGAAATTCACCCTTCGATAGATCTCGGACATTGGTAATTCCACGCCCAAGCTTTCGAACTGAACCTTCATATCCAGGCCAAAATACTCAAACAGAGTCCACTGGCCGGCCAATCCAAGGCGGTAGACCTCGACGCGCGGCTCATACTGAGAGATCATGACGTATTCCCGTAGCGTTGGCAGCTTGCGATAATCCGCGAATTTTCGCCCCCGGTCAACCGCTTCGGTGGAGGGCGAGAGAACCTCAATAATCACGACGGGGTTCATCACCGTATGCTTGCGGCCCTGCTGAAACACCGGTTCGCCGCAAATCACCAGCACGTCAGGATACGTATAGTGAGAATCAGGATCGGCCGCGAGTCGAAGTTCGATAGCGATTACATCGCAAGTTCCACCTTTGAGCAGCGTACGCAATTCGCCTGACGCATTGGTGATAATCAGGGCATGGTCGTAGGTCCCGCCGGCCATCGCGAGAATCCGGCCTCGATAATATTCGTGCCGGATCGTCGACGATTCTTCGATAGCGAAGTATTCTTCCACCGTCGCAAACGGAAGTTGAGGCGCAGCCACGGCTCAGTTGGTCTCCGGTTCGAATTCGATTTTTGCGTAGACTCGCGGCAACGGCAATTGCGCATCTACGCTCTCCAACACCGCCACAGCATCAAGGCCCGTCCATTCATGCCTCGTCCAGTTGCCATCTGGCCCCTTACGGTGCAACTCCACCTTTGGCTCAAACTGAGAAACCCTCAGATATTCCTGGAGCGATTCCAGGTTTCGATAGCTGGCAAACTTGCGGCCGCGATCCGCGCTCTCCGTAGAGGGCGACAATACCTCCACCACCAGGATCGGGTTAGCCAAAGTTTCCTGGCGGGAATCCGCATACTCAGGTTCGCCGTAAACAACCATGATGTCGGGATAGACGTAATGCGATTCCCGGTCGGCGGCGAGTCGCGCATCGCTCGAGTACACATCACAGGATCGACCCTCGGTCGCGATCCACAGTAACGCCGTCACGGTGGCGCCAATCTTCGCGTGAGTCGGCTTCCCGCCCGCCATCGCGATAATCTGCCCGCGATAATATTCGTTCTTGAACTCCGAGTTGCGATCGAACTCCAAGTATTCTTCAACCGTCGCCAAAGGAAAGTGCGGAGCCGCCATAGATATCCCTCCCCCAGTCTACCGCCGTGTCAACAACCGATAAACCGCCGCATCTCCGCCTCCAGAGCGGGCACGCAGACCACGCAATTGCCGCCATAAATCGACCGGCCGCCATCGAAATTGAAGAACCGCGCGCCCGCTTCTTCCGCGATCAGCTTTGGCGCCGCCAGATCCCAAGGTGCTGCCGTCTCCTCTATCCACGCATCGGCGCACCCGGACGCCACCAGCATCGCGTCCTGAATCCCGCCGAAACTGCGCACGCACCAGAACGCCTTCATCCACTCGATAATTCCAGGCGCAAATTTCGCGCGATGAATATTGGCGAACGTATTCACGCACAGCACCGCCTGCGAAGGCTCACTGATCGCGGAAATCCCAATCTTCTCGCCGTTCCGGAAAGCCCCGCCGCCGCGAGTCGCCCAGTAGGTTTCCTGCAGCGCCGGGAAATGCGCGATCCCCACGACGACCTCGCCATCCGCCTCCAGCCCCAGCAATTGCGCCCAGACCCGATTGCCGCGCACGAAGTCGCGCGTGCCGTCGATGGGATCGATAATCCAACGCCGCCCGGAATCGGCAGGCTTGCCCGCGCCCTCTTCGCCCAGGATTCCGTCCGACGGAAAATTCGCCAGCAGCTCCTGCACAAAAAGCCGCTCACAATGCCGGTCGGCCGCTGTCACGGGCGACTCGTCGCTCTTGGAATCCGCCACGATCCCCGTCCGCCAATACTTCAGCGCCAGTTCTCCGGCTTGCCGTGCCGCTGCCAACCCCACCTCTAATTCCTGTTCGTACATTGCCTACTTATCGTAACGCTGCATCCGCCCGTGCTAGTGTAATCTCGATGACCGCCACGCGCACCGTCTATAGCCTCATCGAAGAGGCGGTGGCGAGTTATGCCAATGCACCGGCTCTCTACGAATCCGTTTCCAGCGGCGGCCGAGGCGCTCCTCGCACCTGGAAGCCATACTCGTGGGTCGAATACAAACAGGCTGTCGACGAGATTGCCGCGGGCCTGTGGAAGCTTGGTGTCAAGCCCGGCGATATGGTGGCGATCGATTCCGAAACCCGCCTCGAATTCTATCTGGCGGACCTCGGGGCCATGGCGTGCGGCGGCATCGCGGCGGCGCTCTACACCAGTTACCCACCCACTGAACACGTCAAAACCCTGCGCGACCTGGCGCCCAAAATCACCTTCATCGAAAACGCCAAAGCTTTGGGCGCGCTCCAATCGGCCGCTGAGCCGCCGATCGATACACAGTGGATCGTGCTCACAGGCGAAGCCGACGGAGCCAAATCTCTCCTGCAGCTTCGCGACCTCGGACGCGGAGCGCTCGCCGAAAACCCTGCGTTACTCAATGAACTCAAGGCGCGGATCCAACCCAACGATCCGGCCATGCTCTACCTGACCTCCGGCGCCACGGGTGAACCGAAAATGGGCCTCGTCACCCACGCCGCCATCGTCGCCAATGTGGACATGGGGCCAATCGCCACCGACCTCGGGCCGCACGACACCACCATCGCCTTCCTGCCATCGGCGCACATCACCCAGCGCATCGCCGTGCAGTTGATCCCGTTGCGTATGGGGATCGCCGTCTATTTCTCGGAAGGCCTCAGCCGTCTGCCCGCCGAACTCAAATCCATCCGGCCCACGTTCTTCGTCGCCCCGCCGCGCGTGTGGGAGCGCATGTACACCAGCATCTGCACGGAAATTAAAAAACGGGGCTCGGTCGCGCAACGCATCTTCTATTTCTCGCTCGGCCTCGGCGCCGAAGCGGCCCGGCGGCGTGTCGAAGGCCGATCCGTACCCGCGTGGATGCAGGCGCTGCTCAAGACAGCCGACAAGCGGGTCTTCGCCCAAATTCGCGAACGGCTCGGCGGCCGGCTCCGTATGGCGATCTCAGGCGCGGCGCCGCTCGGCAAAGATCTCGCCGACTTCTACGCCGCCATTGGTATGCCCATCTACGAAGGCTACGGCTTGACCGAAGGCGGCATCGTCGCGCTCAACCCCACGGGCCGCGTAAAATCAGGCTCGATCGGCAAACCGCTCCCAGGCGTCGAAATGAAGATTGCCCCCGACGGCGAATTGATTCTCCGGAGCCCTACCGTGTTCACCGGCTATCATCAGGCGCCTGAATCCACGGCGGCCGTGCTGCGCGACGGCTGGCTCCATACTGGCGACGTGGCCGAGTTCGACAGCGAAGGTTACGTTTACATCACCGGCCGCAAGAAGGAAGTGCTGGTCAATTCGAACGGCAAAAAGGTCTACCCTGCGATGATCGAGGGGCTGTTTAAAGTGGAGCCGCTCATCAATCAGGTCGTCTTAATCGGCGACAGGCAACCCTACGTCGCCGCGCTGTTGACGCTCAACCACACCGTCATCGACACGCTGTCCGGTATCGCTCCCTACAAGGGACAGCCGCCCGCCGAACTGATTGCCGCCCCGCCAGTTGTAAATGAGGTCAAGCGCATCATGCAGAAGGTGAACAAGCAACTGGCGCCCTTCGAGCAGATCCGGAAGTATCACGTCCTCGACCGCGACTTCACCATTGAAGAAGGCGAACTAACGCCGACGATGAAGGTGCGCCGCCAGCGCGTGTTAGAGAATCACCGGCGCATCGTCAGTGACTTGTTTATGGGCAAGGGCGAAGAATAGCGATCGTGATTACCGAACCCGAACTGCTGGCCCTGCTCGGCGATCTTGAATCCTTCCGGGTGGAGCGTACGGTTTCCACGAACGATACAGCAAAGTTCAGCCAAGCCGTTTGTGCCTTTGCCAACGACTTACCGGCATCCCAGGCACCCGGTTACCTGCTAATCGGGGCTGACGACAAAACTGGCGCCCCCTCCGGGCTGAAGGTTACCGATGAATTATTGCGAAACCTAGGTGGCATAGCGACCGACGGTAACATCCTGCCCGCTCCAGCCATCGCGATAGATCGCTTGAAGCTCAGCTCTGGCCTCGGCGACATCGCCGTCGTGGAAGTACAGCCGTCCGACCTCCCGCCGGTTCGCTTTAAAGGTCAGGCGTGGATTCGCCGGGGGCCACGCAAAGGCATTGCCAACGAAACGGAAGAATCGATTCTTATCGAACGCCGCACCGCCTCCGCTCGCACCTTCGACGCGCAGCCTTGCGTCGGAGCCAGTCTTTCGGATTTGTCCTTGGATTTATTCACTAACACCTACCGGCCTCTAGCCGTGGATGCCGAAACAATCGCCGATAATCATCGGCCGATTGAGCACCAACTGGCGTCGCTCCGTTTTTTCGACTTGACCCGGAACTACCCCACCCACGCCGGGCTTATTTTGTTCGCCAAGGATTTAGCCGGCTGGCTTCCCAATGCATACGTTGAATATGTACGTTTCGCTGGCGCCAAAATGGCCGACGAGGTTTCGGCTGAGCAACGCTTTCAGGGCGATCTCCTTTCAGTCGTGCGCGATCTCGCCTCTTACCTGAAACTCATCACCGGCAGCCGGCCAGTGCGCAGTACAACCTTGCAGGAGACGATGGTGGCTGACTATCCTGAGACGGCGATCCGCGAGTTTCTGATGAACGCCGTGTTACACCGATCTTATGAGGCGCCCGCGCCTGTCAGGTTCTATCAATACTCAGACCGGATCGAAATTCAGAACCCCGGCCCTTTGTACGGGCTGGCAAGGCCAGAGAACTTTCCTACACTAACCAGTTACCGGAATCCGGTACTCGCCGAAGCGATGAAAACCCTGGGCGCAGTGAACCGCTTTGGGCGTGGCGTGGAGCGTGCCCAATCGGCGCTGGCCAAGAACGGAAATCCTCCTGCCGAATTTATCTTCGGCGACTTGCATTTTGGCGTAACCATCAGGAGCCGTCAGTGAGGACGGTCGCTTTTTTCAACAACAAAGGCGGAGTGGGCAAGACTTCATTGGTCTATCACCTCGCCTGGATGTTTGCCGATCAAGGCCTGCCCGTGCTCGCGGTAGACCTGGATCCTCAGGCGAACCTTACCGCGATGTTCCTTGACGAAGACCGCCTCGAAGAAATCTGGCCGGATGACGAAGAGCATCCAGCGACTATCTACGGCGCCCTACGTCCGATTCTGCGAGGCTTGGGCGATATCGCAGCCCCGCCAGTCGAAAACGTGGCGAATGGTCTGGGCCTGCTGCCGGGCGACTTGGCGCTGTCCGGATTCGAAGACAAGTTATCGACCGCCTGGCCAAACTGTCACAACTCCGATGAAGCCGCCTTCCGGATCATGACGGCGTTCCACCGATTGATGAAAGAGATGGCGGGCGATTGGGCGGAGTTGGTATTGATCGACGTGGGACCAAACCTGGGCGCAATCAACCGGGCAGCCTTGATCGCCTCAGACCATTTTTGCTTGCCTCTCGCTCCAGACATCTATTCACTCCAAGGCCTGAGGAATTTGGGCCCCGCACTAACGCGCTGGCGTAGTACGTGGGCGGAGCTCCAAGCTAAAGCTCCGAAGGACCTGTCCCTACCGGCTGGGTTGATGACTCCGGCGGGTTATATCGTGATGCAGCACGGGATGCGAGACAACTGGCCTCTCAAGGCTTCTCAGCGATGGATGGATAAGATCCCGCCGGTCTATCGCTCAGCGGTGCTCGGTTCATCAATACTCAGCGACACACCAAGTAAGGTTGAAAACGACCCCAACTGTCTCGCCCAACTCAAGCACTACCGCAGCCTCATGCCTCTGGCAATGGAGGCACACAAGCCGATGTTTCATCTAAAACCGGCCGACGGCGCAATCGGCGGGCATGTCGAAGCTGTCCGAAGTTGCCGGTCCGATTTCTTAAGCCTCGCCAGGAAAGTCGCAGCCGCCGCGGGTCTCGAACTTGAGTTAGGAAGCTAAGCGCACCTCGCGAGATTGGTTTCGCCTTATGGCCAAACACTTAAGTCTAAACCGGCTTATTCGGAGCCGCCCCATCTTTTGACAACGTAAGCAATAGCCGCAGGGCCTGGTTCACCGAATCCGAATCCTTGAAGACCATCGCCAGATCGGGCTCCAGGAAAACCACGTTCGTCCCGGCTTTGTACGACTGGTGATGTTTGCCGCGCACGCCCTGCGAGAAGTCGTACTCCGGCAATAAATCTTCGTCTTGTTGAAGCTTAGTCTCTTGACTCATATTGTCTCCGCTCCCGCGGACCGGCTTGCCGCGCGCTGATGATCCGAATCCGCCGGCCGCGCTCAGTATACGCAACCACTAAGAGGAATCCCCGCTCTGACCGGCCGATGCTGACAAATCGCAACTCCGATTCCGAATGCATCGGATCGGGAATCGCCACTTCATGGACATCTCCGAAAACGTCATTGCCTCTGGAAAACCGATTCCATGCTTGAACAGGTTCGAGGCCGCTTTGTCGACGTCCCATTCGAACTCCACGCCTTGATTCTACTGCAAGGATTGGCCGCCCGGCGCCGCCGGCGAATCAACGACTCAAGATCCGTCGCAACTCCTCGCGGATCATCGGAGCCGACCCACTAAGATTCACGGTCGCAAACCGAATCATATGCCGTTGGATGACAACTTGCTCGTCGAGAGCAAGATCGATACAAGGGTGCAAGAGCAATCCACCGCAGCGGTCCCATCCTGCGTCAACGCCCTCCTGTGAACGCACATAGGAATAAATCTGATAAATGTACTCGCTCTTAAACGCCGCGCCGCCGAAGCGCCCTCGGCGAAGGATTGATGTGAATTTGGTATCGACTATCAATCGTCTTCCTCCGTCAGGTGGATCCAGGACAATGTCGGTCACCATCCGCAACAGTATGCCCGAAATCGCTACTGACGCAGAAGACTGCTGCCAGTGAATCGGGCCGCCGCCTCGCACGCACCAACCCAGGGGCTCCAATTCGAAGCGAGCGAATCCCAGCACTGCCTTTTCGAATAACCGTCGCACCCAAACTTCTTCTCTGTCTGGAGCGACTAGTGCGGTCGGGCCGGATTCTTCAGTAGGGAGCGCTAGGTCTAATGCGAGCAGCGCGAGCGCGATCATCAAGCGGTCAGGCGTGTCATTACGGCCGATCTGATCGGGAGCGAGATCGGCACGCGACGGGCGGCGGCCGCTTACACCAGCCCGAGCAAGACCCGACGCAAGCGCACGACACCGGCAACTCAATGGCCCACGCCGCACGACCCGCCCAAGTAATTCCAGAGCCGACCGGACCAATTGATTTCGAGGAGTATCGATCGTCAGTTCCTCAAAGCGGCAGAACACTTGTCCGCGTTGAAGAAGTAGTCGGGATTCGGTTTCCAACACATCGATACGGCCCCGCACACGAGTAAGTGTCATCTCGCGATGCCGATACCCCCGAGTTAGATTGCGCTTCAGCCGTTGCTCTACTACTCTGGCGAGGAGTTCAGCTGCTAAGTCCGGCAGATCCGCGCTATCGGAATCGACAAGACCATTGAACTCACTGCGAAACCTCGTTAGGTCCGAGGCATAGAGCATCAAAAGCCAGAGGTTGCGAACAGGAATGCGGCCGATCAACCGCTCATCCGAACTCGGCTCAACGGCCATCACTGGAGGCGCGCAAGCAATTTCGATCGCGCCTCCCTAGCGCGCTCCGGCGCGTCGTACCAATATTCATCCAGGAGCGGACCGATCTCCGTTTCAACCTTGGCTCGAAACCAACTATGACCGTCTCTCACCTTTTGGTCTGGAGTCACAAACGAATGCCCAATCCGAAACTGAGGCCCGAGCGACGGCGCGGACGCAATTTCCAGATTGAGAACTTCAATCCGGGTTTCGATTTCTGAAAGAAGAGTTTCCTCAAGACCACGCTCGACGCACCACGCGCGCCATGCCAGCCCGAGTCTTGGTTCCAAATCCACAAATGCAAACCGTCTCCGGAGCGCAAGATCGACTATCGCCAGAGACCGATCCGCCACGTTCATGGTCCCAATAACGTAGAGGTTGTCAGGCACGTAAACGCGTTCGCCCGGCTGTCTTCGATAAGCGAGTTCGAGCGCCTCGGACGAACGTCGCTTCGTATCCTCGAGCAAAGTCAACATCTCGCCGAATATCTGCGCGGGGTTCCCGCGATTGATCTCTTCAATCACCAGGACAAATGGAATATCCGGTTCACTCGATGCGGCCTCGATCGCCTGCATGAAAATGCCGTCGACCAATGCGAGTCGCCCGTCCCCAGCGGGCCGCCAACCACGCACGAAGTCTTCGTACGCGAGGGAGGGATGAAATTGGACAACTCGCAAACGGCTTCGTTCGGTTTCGCGGTCGTTTGATCCGACCATCGCAAATCCCAGCCTTTTTGCCAGCCAGGTTTTTCCGGTGCCGGGCGGCCCTTGCAGAACCAGATTCTTCTTCGAGCGCCAGCGCTCCAAAATGTTCTCAAGCTCATCGACTGTAAGAAAGCTGCCTTCTGCAACGATGTCACTGATGGTGTATGTCGGATCCTCTTCAGGAAGCACCGGTTCGCCTTCTTCGATTTCAGGCGGTTCAACCAAAGGGCTGTCAGGCTCCGATTGGACCCGGTACTTCTCCACGAAGTACGGCTGCGAAAGAAACCAAGCATAGTCTTGAGCCGCACCGCGAAAAGTGAAATCCACCAGTCGGCGCGCACCTTCATTTTCGAGGTCGGCTTCCACCACCGTCGTCCGGTACGTGTAAAAATACCAATCCCGATTGCCCGCGAGGGGATCCCAGCCGACTTTTACCTTTTTTCCATCGTTCAGGTTCTCAAGAATCGTTCCTGTCGCTTTGATTCGCATTGCTGAGACCGACTGTCCCCCAACAACGACGAAGGGTAGCGAGCGTTTCCGCACAAAACTTGCTTTGATGGCAATTCTGTCACCTGCCTTCATTCGCCGAACTACGTCAGAAAACTGGTCGTCGTATCCGTTTTCCCAGATGCCGTCTGCCAGAAAGCGAGAGAGTTGGTCGTCGGACTTGTCCCAGACCGCGCCGGCGAACCAATACGCGACGCCATCCTCGGTATCCTCTGTAATATCAGGCGCTGGCAATTGCTCTTCGTCCACAGCCACGCCCGTCCGATTCGCATCGCGGACCCTAACGTACAGCGACCAAGTGTCGTCAGGGGTAAGGCAAGTATTGAGGCCCTCCGTCGTCAAGCCCCACTGCCCTCGCTTTGGCGAACCGATTAGTTTGGCTCTGGCGAGGTAGTAACGCGCCCAGTAGAGATCGTTTTGAAAAATCGATTGCTTCCCGTTTACAGTAAGGCGAGTCAAGTCGTCGGCCGGGACATCGAACTTTGATCTGATCCAAGCCCGCGCTTCAGCCGGCCGCATCGGAATCGGATGCGTCGACTTTAGTGCGTCAAGAAGCAACGAAAAATACTTTAGAAACCGGCTACCTTGGGGATCGGGCATTGAATTTCTTCATAAGAGGATAATCAATATTCGCATAATCTCTGCGAACACATCCTGGCCGATACGCTGGCCAAACTAACTTACGGCTGCGGAATAGCCGGAGCCGAAGGCGTCTGAGCCGCGCCATCCCGATTCCGTCTGCCCTTCCCGCGTTTCCCCTTGCCTCGCTTGCCCTTACCGCCGCCCTTCTTACCCGCCTTGGCGCCCTCTTGCGTTTGCACGCCGCCCTGTTCCTGCTGCTCGCCGCCGCCGACCAATGACAAACTCACGGTGCCCAGCGCCAGGACAGCGCCTAATAAAACGGTAATGAACTTCTTCATACCTATTTCAAACCGTTCTCAATTCGGAAGTTCTGAGAAATTTACAACATCGCCTTCGCCTCGACGCCGGTCTTCTCCCAACGCCCCGACTTAGCCGACTTAATCACCGCCTCGCAAACCCGTTGCGTCTGGAGCGCGCTGCGGAAATCCGGCTGCGTCGGCTTACCCGATTCCACGCCCATCACAAAATCGGCTAGCGCATTCAGGAAGGTATGTTCATACCCAATCACCAATCCCGGCACCCAATACCGATTCATATAAGGATGCTCGCCGTTAGTAACATGGATCCGCCGCCAGCCGCGAATATGCGAGTCCACCGCCTGCTCGCCCGCGCCCCCCCCGCCGCCAGTGTTGTACTCGAAGAAATCCAAATACTCCATCTCCTCAAGATTGAACGCCACGCTCCCGCGCTCACCGTTCATCTCAAAGGTCTTCAGCGCCTTATGACCGCGCGCGTACCTCGTCGATTCAAACAAGCCCAGCGACCCATTCGCAAACTCGCAGATAAACAAACAAGCGTCGTCGATCCCAACCGATTCCATCTTGCCCGTCAACGCATGCTGGCGTTTCTTCACGAACGTTTCCGTCTTCGCCACCACCCGCGTAATCGGCCCGTTCAGCCACATCGCGGTATCGATGTTGTGCGCCAGTAAGTCGCCAGTTACTCCAGAACCCGCCGCCTTCAGATCCAGCCGCCACAGCCCCGCCCCGCCCTGCGGCACGTCCGGCGAAATCGTCCAGTCCTGCAGGAAGTTGCTCCGGAAATGAAACACGCGCCCGATGCGCCCCTCGGCGATCAATTGTTTAGCCAGCGAAATCGCCGGTACGCGCCGGTAATTGAACCAGACCATGTTCGGAACCTTGGTCTTTTCAATCGCCTTCACCATCGCCGTAGCTTGCTTGACGTCCAGCGCCAGCGGCTTCTCGCACACGATCATCTTGCCGGCCTTGGCCGCCGCCAGCGCAATCTTCATGTGCGTATCGTTCGGCGTGCAAATATCGATCACGTCGATATCTTTCGCTTCCACAACCTTGCGCCAATCCGTCTCCGTCCGTTCGTAGCCCCAATTAGCCGCGAACGCCTGCGCCTTTTCCGCATTGCGCGCGCACGCCGCCTTCAACACCACTCGATGCTGCACCGGGAAGAAATCGTTCAGGCGCTTATATGCATTTGAGTGAGCCCGGCCCATGAAGCCGTAGCCGATCATGCCAACGCGAAGTTCCTTCATCGCCTTATGCTCCGTACTTCGCAATCAAACCGTCCAGCGCCTTCTTGCACGTATCGGTGGCGGCCCACGCATCCGGCCAGAAGCACAAATCGATCGTCCACCAATCGTGCGGCAACCGCGCAGCCTTGACCAGCTCAGGCATGATCGCATCGAAGTCCAAAACGCCCAAACCAAACGGAGGGTGCGCGGAAGTCTCGTCTTCCCCATCGGCGCCTTTGTGGCACGTGTTGTCGGAGTCGATCAAATGAATATGGTTGATCCGCCCGTTCAGCATCCGGATGTAGTCGATCTGGTTCGGAAAAACTTCCTTGCCGCCTTCATGCCGCGCGCCCACGACGCCCACCATCTGCCCGTGGCAGGTGTCGTATTGAATCCCGAAATTCGCCTTGTCCACGGCATCGTGAATACGAACCGCGTCGCTCGGCTTGTTGAACGCAAAGCCCGGCTCCACTTCCCACGTCACGTACTGGCCATTCGCAGCGGCGATATCGGAACAGGTCTTCCACGTATCGACCACGCGCTTCATCGCCGTCGCGTAATCGATCTCGCGATGAATCGTCGGCGGCTGCACGCAATCGACGCGCACGCCTTGAATCCCCAGGTCCTTCGCAAACTCCGAATTCGTCTTGAACTCGGCGATGTACTTGGATTGATCGTCCGTGTTGATGAGCTTCTCGCCCCACAGGTTCGCGGCGATGCCGCTGAAGCCCATGCCCATCGATTTCATCTTCGCCACCAGTTCGGCGCGCTGCGGCTTCTCGGGCATCGCGCCCGCCCAGCCGTCGTTTGATCCGTTCGGATTGCCGGGATTCGGGTGCGGCGGAAAGCCGCCCAGTTCGACACCGTCAAACCCAAGAGCCTTGAGTTTGTTTAAAACAGTATCGAAGTCAACCGGGTTCGATGCATAGGGGCCGATCGTGTAGGCCCAGGAGCCGATGGAGCTGCGTTTGCTCATAGGTTCTTATGATACACAGAGCCGGACGGGAGGTTGACCGGCGTTGCTCGGGGTTCATCGGAGGGCGGACTTTCGGGTCCCCAATTGAACCGGCTCCCCTCCCTGCCCGCGGGGAACTCGATCTCCGCGCGGCAACCGATTCAACCCGGCTGCTCCCAGTTTTTCCTGGAACTTTCCGCCGCCGTGAGCGCAATACTGAATGAAAGGCCGGATGGAAAAGTCCGACAAAGAGTTGCTCGAAAATGCGCGATCCGGTTCTCGCCTTGCGTGGGCCGAGCTTTACGAACGCCATCAGCGGGGAATTTACCGCTTCGCGCTCCGCATGAGCGGCTCGCCTGCAACGGCCGACGAGGTCGTACAGGAAACCTTCCTCGACCTCCTGCGCGGAGGCTTGCGATTCGACGCGGCCAAAGGCTCGCTCGGAGCGTTTCTGCTGGGAGTCGCGAGACTCAAATCTCTTCGCCTCGGCCGGAATCGCTTGGAGCGGGATGCGGCGGCTGCGCCACTTGAGGAGATCGCGTCCGCATCGGACCTGGCCGGCGAATTGGAGATCGGTCAACGCTACCAGGAGTTACATCGCGCCGTGCTCGGCCTACCTCAGCACTATCGGGAAGCCGTCGTACTCTGCGAACTGACGGAATTGAGTTATGAGGAAGCCGCGTCGGTGATCGGCTGCCCGGTCGGTACGGTGCGCTCAAGGTTGCATCGCGCCAGACATATGTTGCTGGAGCGCCTGGTGGAGAAAGGGATTCATGGAGTGCATTGAAACGAGTGAAAGACTGCGCGAATGGGCGGGCGGCGCTACGTTACCCGAATCGGCGCGCCGGCACATGCTTTCGTGCGAGAACTGCTCCACACTCTTGCGGCAGGAGCGGGAGCTGACGGCGGCCTTCGCGAGACTTCGGGCGCAGACCGGGGAGTCGTCCGCGTCTTTGGCTGTGAGGGCGGCGGTGCTGGACGCCTTCGTGTCGAAGCCTCGCGTCGAAAGGCCTGCCTGGCAGCCATTGCTGGCGTTAGCCGCTGTCTTGGTAATGGCGATCGCCAGTGGCTGGTACTTCACTCGCCCCAGACCGGTGGTTCGTCAAGCCTCCCGCCCGGTGTACACAGATTTCTTCCCGCTCTCGACGGTTGCGCTCGATCGTCATGAGCCAGCCCAGTTGGTGCGCATCCGCCTCCCACGGCGCGAGATGCGGAAATTCGGTTTGCCCGTGAGCGAAGAATTCGAACGGACCTCTATTGAGGCCGACGTGCTGATCGGACAAGACGGGATCGCGCGAGCCGTCCGGTTCGTTTCACAGAGTCAATAATTTCAAAAGGAGATAGATAAAATGCGTTATCGATTGCTAGCGGTTCCCGCAGTATTGGGTCTGACGTCGATGCTTCCTGCCCAGCAGGAAGCATCCAATGAAGTGCGGGTCGAGGCGCGACATGCCGCGACAGTCGCCATTTCCGGTGGTCCGGGCATGATCGGAATGGCCCCGCAAAACGCCACCTTTCAGTTCATCGCGTCCGAACCCGGCTTGACTGGAAAAGTCATCGCCGGGGCGCCGTATTCCGGAGAGGGTTTCACCGAGGCCGTTCAGACGTTGGCCGACGGCACCCGCATCACCAACAAACATTCAAAAAAAGTATGGCGCGATAGCCAGGGCCGCACACGTGAGGAAACCACCCTCACGATGATCGGTCCATGGAGTTCGGAAGGCGGCGGTTCCCATAAACTCATCACGATCTCCGACCCCATCGCCAAGACTACCTATATGCTCGATGAAAAGGGAAAGACCGCGACCCGCCGCAAAATGCCCGACAGGGAAGCGATGATCGCCAAGATGATGGCCGAAGCTAAAGCGAGCGGCAGCGAAGCGATCCTTCATGAACGGCATGAAGTCGTAATTCGCGAACGGGCTCCGTCGGGGACGGACGCCGTCATGATGGCTCCGCCCTCAGGCGCCGGGCAAGTAACCTTCACCCGGGCGATTCGCGGCGCCGAAGGTGGCAGGGAGGAATCGCTCGGCACTCAAGTGATGGAAGGCCTGAAGGTGGAGGGCAAGCGCCAGACCAGCACGATCAAGGCGGGCGAAATTGGGAATGACCGCGAACTGACCAGCGTGGTTGAGCGCTGGAACTCGGCCGGCCTACAGGTGCTGATTCGCATGACTACCAAGGATCCACAGATGGGCGAGACCACCTACCGGCTCACCAATCTCTCACGTGCCGAGCCGCCCGCCGCCTTGTTTCAAATACCGGCCGACTATACCGTAACGGAAGGCGTCGATCAAATCCGAATCGATCGCAAGGTCGTAACCAAGCAGTAGTCTGCCGTCCAACGAAACAAAACCCGCCGCCGTTGTTTTAAACGGCGCGCGGGCTTTACGTTTTTTTAGCCGAAGCTTTTCAGTCGGGAACTAGTCGGCCGCGTGGCTCTTGGCCCCTGGCTGGACTTGCTTGCGCGCGCTCGGCTGACGCGCCTGAGCGGCCTCGGGCAACCAGATTCTGAACCGCACGCCCGTTTCGGAGTGTTCCTCCATTTCAATCGTGCCGCTCTGCGCTTCGATCCAGTCCACCGCCTGCAACGCATCGAACACAGCCGGAGTAGCCGCCGATGACCCTCCCATTGGGATCATCCGCAAGTCAAGCCTGCCGTTCGCCAATGAAATCGTCACGCGCCGCAGACCGCCGGACAACTCCTGGGTCCGCCAGGCCAAGCTGCACAGCGCACGTTCCAACAAGTCTGGATCCGCCCAAACCTCCACCGCAAATGAGCCCCGCAGGCCCTTAACCTCGCAGCCCTCCGACAGCACACGCGCCAGCGGTCCCGCTACTGCAACCACGAACTCGTTCAAATCCAAGGTACGCGGATAGGGATGCGAAATCCTGGCGACCTCATGGCACAACAGGCCGGCTCGCGCGGCCGCCCGCGAAACTGCCTCGGCATCGGCCATCGCGGGATGTTGCTGATCGAGAGCGCTCACTACCAATTCGCTATAGCCGCCCAGCATCACGACTTGATTTTCAAGATCATGGAGGGCATCCTGGTTCACCTCGCGCAAGGCGGCGGCCACTCGCGTCGACACCGCAGGCGAGACCTCGGCTACGGCCACCTGAGTCGAAGCCACCTGCTGAACCGCTATAGCCGGCTTCACAGCGGGTTCCGCGACGGCGGCAGGTTCGGGCCGGAAGAACGCCGCCACAAAGTGGGTATCGGCGTTGTCACTCACACGTTGAAGCGCCAACCGCAACGATTGGGAGGTGCCATCTTTCTTGTTAGCCGTCACGGTTGTGGCCGAAGCCACCTGAGAAAACTGCCTCAGACTCTCGGGATTCATGCCAAGCTCAGGTAGATAATCTGAAGCCTTTTGGCCTGGCAACCGTCCTGAGCCTGAGCCCAACAAAGCCTCCGCGGCCGGATTGGCCGCCATGATCCGGCCGGTCGAGTCCAGACTGATGATGCCGTCCCTGGACGTTCGCACGGCGACTTTCATCCAATCGGAGGTCGTCACGGTTGGCTTGGGCCGAGGAACTTCGGCGGGCATCGGCGGATCGGAGTCGTCTATCTCCACCGTCGAAGCTACGTAGTGGTTGATCGTCGCCCACGCCGTGATCGCGGCTCCTATCAACAGGATGAACATCAGCAGTTTCCAGGACCGATTCGGCGCCGTCTGCACTTCGGCGACACGGAACCCGGCGCCCGCTCTAGCCTCGGCAGGCGCCAGCGGAACGCCACCCATTAGCGAGCGAAGTTCGGTCTGAAGCTGCCCTCTGAAATCTCTATCTTCAGCGGCGGCGCGTGTTCTGGGGGCCCAGATCAGGCTCCAGACCACCAGCCCCAACATCATTCCCGTTACGAGAATGAAAACCGTCAGGGAGCTACTGGGCAAATGCTGGCGAAATGTAGTTTGGGCTTCGTCTTCGAACATACCTTAGAACGGCAGTATGCCAGAAGGGAGATGGCCATGGAATGGAGAAATCGGCGGTTTCGATGCAGTACGAAGCGGTGTTCGGGCTAGCGCTGAAACAGACTACTAGTCCAGTACTCTAGGCCGCCGGTGTGTTGGCCCGAGACGATACCGCGCCCACTGCCACCAGATAAAGCAGCCCGCCGAGTAACAGTGTTTCGCGCAGACCCAGATACAGAGCGAGGAACATCGAGAGCCCGGACCCAAGCACGCTAGCCGCTGCGTTGATGGACCAAGCCCAACGCACCGACGGGCTGTGCCATCGCTCAAGCCGGGATAAGCCGGAGGGGAACGGCATGCCCATCACAAAGGCTGGCGGAGCAATGAGAGCCAACGTCAGAGCCACGCGGGCGGCGAAAGGCCAACCAACAGCCGCGTTCGATAGCGGAGTGATCACCAGCGCCAGTGCTCCCACCAAAAACGCCACGGTTGCGAGCACCCAGCGCAAGGTTGAGTCGCGCTCGGCCGCCCCCAGCCGCTTGGACCAATAGCTGCCCAGGCTGCTGGCCAGCAACATCGCAAAGATGATGACGATCAGCGCGTACGTGGGATGCCCAAGCAGCAGCACGAACTTCTGGATCATCGCCACTTGCACCAGGATGTACCCGACG
Organism: Acidobacteriota bacterium; assembly: GCA_043755595.1. Classification (GTDB taxonomy): domain Bacteria; phylum Acidobacteriota; class Terriglobia; order Bryobacterales; family Bryobacteraceae; genus VFZP01. The sequence continues at coordinate 19,665 of JAYUSQ010000218.1, forward strand.
CCGATGCAGAGGAAGTAAAGCAGGAACACCCGCACGCCGCGCTCGGTGGGCAGCCGGCTGCCCAGCACCAGCGGCGGCAAAGCCAACATCGCGATCGTGGCCAGAATGCTGATCGTCAACAAACTGAAGAGAGTCGGCACTGCGCGATTGATCTTAAAGTCGGCGCTGTCGCGGTTGCCCGAGGTCAGAAAATTCCAGATATCGCGAGGCTGCACGGTATAGAAAAAGAATGGGCGGTTGTCGTCAACCGGCGAGACGTCGTAGGGATACTTCGCCAGAAACCCGTCGATATCGGTCGTATGGAGGATATCGTAGAAAGCGTTGGCCGGCTTGTCGCCGGGCAAATACACCGGATCGATCCGCGCTTCGAACATCGCTTTCCGCGCCTGTTCAACATCTTCAAACGAGAACGGCTTCCGCGAGATCAGCACTGTATCCATCGCGCCCCATCCCGCAATCAGATTGGCGTTCTGGCGAGCGACGATGACGTGATGCGTGAACTTCTTCTCACCGAGCCGGTCCAGTGCATCCATTGCGAGCGTGAGCAGGCGCAACGATTCACGCGGCGGATCAAAGCCCCAGCGAGTGAACGCCAGAATCCCGTCGTCGGTGAGGTGGCTTAAATAGTCGTAGAAAGCGTCGCTCGTGTATAGGTTGTTCTCCGACAGCGCAAAGGCGCCGGCCGCCGTCGAAGCCCAGGTGTCGACGAGTGTCGCTTGGATCACTTGATACTTGTCATGGCTTCGGCGGACGAAACTGCGCCCATCCTCCTCTTCGATCTTCACGTCCGCCCGATGATAGAGACCACGGCTGAGCGCCGAAAACTTCTCTTTCATGATCGTCCTGGCGATGATCGGATTGACCTCCACGCCAGTGACATCCTTGCTGCCGGACGCCAGTGCACGCGTCACGTCATAGCCGCCGCCGGGTCCAATGATCAGCGTCTTGGCGGCTGGCCGCATCACATAGGGGAGCCCCATGCCTTCGCTTAACAGGTTCTTCCGCTCTTCGGCGGTCATGCGATCGATATCGTAACTGGCGATGCCGGTGGAGGCATCGGCGTCGATGACAATCGTCATTCTCCGGGCCTCATCGTGTGTGATGGCGATCCGCGAGAAGCTGTTCCACTTGACGAACATCTCCTCTTTTAGATCCTGCCCTTTGGCGTAACGGACATCGATCACATGGCTGCTTTTGTTGTAGACCACCAGCGCCACCAAGGCGAGGCCGGTCGCCACCGCCACAATGCGCCCCCGCGGAGCGCCTGCCAAGGTAAACCAGATCGCGGCCGCGGTGGCGTACAGCACGGCCGCGGCGATTACAGTGTTTGGTCCGCCGACGGTTTCCAGCAGCGGCACCAGCAGCAGACAGCCGCCCGCCGCCCCGATGAGATCGAAGAAGTAGACGCGATTGATGCGCTCGATCGTGTCGCCGATCACCAGCGATACGACCGCGCCGGCAAAGACAAACGGCAAAGCGCAGGCGAGGTAAATCATTCCCAGCGTCAGGCTATCCAGTTCGCCGCGCCTCGACAACAGAAAGACCAGCGCCGCCATCACGCACAAGGCATTACCCACGGCCAACCGGCCTAGGCGCGCATAAAAATTGCCGGGCCGGATCCCGGTGAGATACGAGAGCACGCCGCCTACGCCCAGACCGAACAGCGCGATTGAGATCGCCAGGAAACTCAGATGGTAGTGAAAGACCACTGAAAAAATGCGGGTCAACGACAGTTCAAGGAGTAAAGTGGCAAGCGTGGTGAACGCGATCCCAAGATAAATCAGGGGCCACCGTTTCGGACTTGGTTGTTCAGAAGTTGAGACGCGAGACAATCTTATATATTAACCACTTCGCAGGATATGATGAGAACCTGCCGTGCCTCTTGACGAGTACGCTCGTAAGCGAGCCTTTGATCGGACCCCTGAGCCAGGACCTTCTATCGTATCGGTGGAGGGGCGCAGGTTCTGTGTGCAACGCCATTCGGCGCGGCGTTTGCACTATGACCTGCGCATCGAAGTCGGCGGCGCGCTGAAGTCGTGGGCCGTGCCGGAAGGGCCGACGCTCGACCCGGGAATCAAACGGTTGGCGGTGCATGTCGAGGATCACCCGATCGAGTATTCGTACTTTGAAGGAAACATCCCCAAAGGCAACTACGGGGCCGGCAGCATGATGCTGTGGGACATCGGCACGTACGAAGTGCTCGATAACAAGCCGGTCGACGAACAACTGGCGCGCGGCGACTTCAAGTTCCGGCTCCAAGGGAAAAAGCTCTCCGGCGATTTCGCGCTGGTCCGATTGAAAAATAGCGCCAAGCAGAATGAGTGGCTGCTGCTGAAGAAACCCGACGCCGCCGCGCGGCCTGGTTGGTCGGATGAGTTGTGGGCATACAGCGTCTCGACCGGGCGCACGCAAGAGCAGATCGCGATGGAGGCCCTATCGCGATATCCTGCCACGCCGCCGGACGTGATGCACGCCGCACCTGCCACCGGCGCGGTTCTTGCGCCGATTCCAGGCTACTTCGCTCCGATGCTCAGCGCGTCTGCCGAAGCGCCGCCCAAGGGCAACGATTGGCTGTACGAGATCAAATGGGACGGCGTACGGGCGCTGGCTTTCATCAATTCGGGAGACCTGGCGATTCATGCCCGCAAGGGCGCGCCGCTGGTCAGGACCTATCCGGAATTAGCTCCGATGCCGGAATGGTTGAACGCCGAGTCCGCGATCCTCGATGGCGAGATCGTCATGCTGGACGCCGCTGGACGCCCCAGCTTTCAACTCCTGCAACCACGCATCATGGCTACCGGCTCCAAGGCTTCTTCGTATGCGCAGACCAAACCGGCGAGCTATTTTGTCTTCGACCTGCTCTACCTCAATGGCTGGGATCTCCGCGCGTCTCCTTTGTGCGAGCGCCGGCGCTTGCTCGAACTGGTGCTGAAGCCAAACCCTTTGGTGAAGCACTCAGCCGAGTTCACCGCGCCGCCGCGCGAGTTACTGGCAGCCGTAAAAGCCCAGGGGCTGGAAGGCATCGTCGGCAAACGCCGGAGTAGCCGGTACGATTCGGCCGCGCGCGGCGGAGATTGGGTCAAGATCAAGTGCGTCTCAGAGCAGGAGTTCGTAATTGCCGGTTACCAACTCGGCGAACGCAATTACTTTGGCTCTTTGATTCTGGGGGTCTACGATCAAGGGCGCCTGGTGTGGGTGGGCAGCGTGGGGACAGGCTTCGACGCCAAGCTGATGGAGTCTATCCATGCGCTGATGACCACGCGCGAAACCGATCGTTGCCCTTTTGAGGAAGCGCCAAAACTGCTGGCGCCCGCGCGTTGGATCAAACCGGAACTGGTGTGCAGCGTCCGCTTCAATTCCTGGACGGACGACTCGAAGCTGCGCGCGCCCGTGTTCACGGGGATGCGAATGGATGTCGATCCGGCCGAGTGCGTGCGCGAGAGTGCAGCCGGAGTGCAAGTGGCGGTCACCACTCGCACGCCCCTGGTAACGGCCGATCGGGAAGATGTTACGGTCACCATTGAAGATCATGCGATCCGCTTCACGCACGTGAACAAGGTCTACTTTCCGGTGTCCGATAAGAATCGCGAGCCATACTACAAGCGCGACGTCATCAACTACTACGATGCGGCGGCGGCGCTACTGATTCCGTATTGGCTCGATCGTCCGTTGAATCTGAAGCGCTATCCCGATGGCATCGGCACCGAGGCGTTCTTCCAGAAGAACGCAGCCCAGGGCTTTCCCGAATGGATGCGCTCGGGCCGGATCATCGACGTGGATGGTGAAGAGAAGCTGCAAGTGATCGGCGCGGGCAAGGCTGAGTTGCTCTATCTTGTGCAGCTTGGCTGTATCGACCAGAATCCGTGGATGAGCCGTGTCGACTCGCTGGACCATCCGGACTTTATGCTGATCGACCTCGATCCCTTTGAATGCGGGTACGACAAGATTGTCGAGGCGGCGCTGCTGGTCCGGCGGCGCCTGGAGATGCTGGGCTTGACGGGATATCCCAAGACAACCGGCGGCGACGGGATGCACATCTACGTGCCGCTCGAACCCGTCTATAGCTACGAGCAGTCGCGCGGAGTGGCGGAGGTGCTGGCGCGCCTGGTGGCCGCCGAACGGCCCGACCTGTTTACGATGCCGCGCTCGATCTCCAAGCGGGAAAAGGGCCGGGTCTATTTCGACTATATTCAGAACTCGCGGGGCAAGACAATCTCCGCGCCCTATGTCGTACGGGCCCATCCCGGCGCGCCAGTGGCCACGCCGCTTGAATGGCGTGAACTGACCACGGGCCTGCATCCTTCGCAATTCCACATCCGGAATGCGATGGAGCGGTTTGACCGGGTTGGCGACTTGTACGCGGGGGTGCTGGAAAACAAGCAGCGGCTGGAGCCTGCGTTGGCGAAACTAGAGGAGATGGTTACGGCCGTGACGCCGCCCAAGGTGAAGCGGGCGGGCTCTTGAAACTATGAGCAAACTCACCATCGAAGACTTTAGACGGCTGGCGCTCAGCCTCGAAGGCGCCGAAGAAGGCTCGCACATGGGCACGGCCGACTTCCGGGTCGGCGGACATATTTTCGCCACGCTCGCATCGAAGAATTTAGGCTACGGCAATCTGATGCTGACACCGGAAGTGCAAGCCGAATTTGTGGCTGAGCAGCCCGCCATCTTCCTGCCGATTGCGGGCGGCTGGGGACGGATGGGCGCGACCCATATCCGACTATCCGCTGCGAACGAAGACCTGCTCGGTGGCGCACTTCGCGCAGCCTGGCAATTGCGCATCGACAAGAACGCCAAGGCCGCGGCGCCGCGCAAGCGAGCGCAACGCGGTATACGATAGACGTATACTAGAATCGTGAGCCGCTCCGATCCCCTAGAGAATTGCATCGGCTTCGACTGGGATGAAGACAACTCCCTCAAGATCTGGGACCGGCACCGCGTAACGCCGGAGGAAGCCGAGGATGTCTTCTTTGGATTACCGCTCGTGCTGCGAAGCGATGTCCATCATTCCAATACGGAGAAGCGGCATTACGTTTTGGGTCAGACCAGGGTGGGCCGACCGATGTTCGTAGCTTTTGCGGCGAGGCGAAAACTCATCCGAGTCATCTCGGCCCGTGACATGAACCGCAGAGAAAGGGAAGCATACAGTAGACATGACGAAAAAGGCACTGCCTAAGTTCAAGAACGAGGACGCTGAGCGAAAGTTTTGGGCTACCGCGGACTCGACTATCTATCTGGACTGGTCCAAAGCTACGCCAGCCAAATTCGTTAACTTGCGGCCAACGCTCAGGACCATCTCGCTCCGCCTTCCGGTTTCCATGATCGAGGATCTCAAGGTCATGGCGAACCGCCGCGATGTTCCCTACCAGTCGCTCCTCAAGGTATTCCTTGCCGAACGGATCGCACTGGAGCGCCGGACGTAGCCCGGCGGCCGCAACCTGGCTCACGCGTTGAGACCCTTACCAACTATCGAAAGTGTGTCGACGTAAGCGTCCGCAATTCGGATGGGCTGTACCCGGCAGAGCTACAAGCCTCCGCAACTCACACCTGGAATCGCTCTTTTGGCCGGTGATCACAGGTTTGGCAGAATTCATGGCGTTTCGCTCGATCTAGAACTTTGCGAATCCCTCGACTACCCATCGAACGCTCCAGACGAGCCCCCCACGGAAGAAAAGAGCCAAGCCCTGGCAGCCAGGCAAACCGCAGGACCGACCGAATCGACGGAGGAGGAGGTATACCTCGACCAATTACTCGGATCACTTCACCTCGCGTTCCCCATTCTTCCACCAAACTATTGAAGTGTGGGACCGACAACGCCAGACCGGCCAGACAGCCAAGAATGCCGGCCGCCAAACCGATCCGACGCATGCCCTCACCAAAATTTGCTTTCAAGCCGAGTCCCTGCTAAGGCCATCCGCACGGGTTAATCTACGGGTGCAACTGGGCGACTCCTTCACTACAAACGGCAGATCAGTAGTTCGCGCTCGTACACGAGCTCCTTCGGGAGATGGTCGTGCAGGTCGATGAAAAGCTCTTCGTGACCCAACACTTCGGTGCGCCAGGCGGAACGGTCGAACTCCTGTAACTGGTCGAACTTTTCGCGCGGAAAGTCGAGCCCGTTCCACTCGATGTCTTCGTAGTGCGGCATCCAGCCTATGGGCGTCTCGCGTCCGAGAGCGCGGCCATGGGCGCGATCGACAATCCACTTGAGTACGCGCATATTTTCGCGGAAGCCGGGCCAAACAAACTTGCCACTCTCATCCTTGCGGAACCAGTTCACGTGGAAGATACGCGGGGTCTGGGTCAACGAGCGCTGCATCTTGATCCAGTGCCGGAAGTAGTCACCCATGTGATAGCCGCAGAAAGGCAACATCGCCATCGGGTCACGCCGGACCTTGCCGACAGTACCGGCGGCGGCGGCCGTCATCTCCGAACCCATCGTGGCGCCCATATAGACGCCGGCGCTCCAGTTGAAGGCCTGGTAGACCAGAGGCATCGTGGTGGCGCGGCGGCCACCGAAGACGATCGCGCTGATCGGCACGCCTTCCGGATCTTCCCACGCCGGATCGATCGTCGGGCATTGCGACGCGGGCGCGGTGAAGCGGGCATTCGGGTGCGCGGCTTTAGCCCCGGTTTCCGCGGCGATCTCAGACGTCCACCGTTTGCCCTGCCAATCAATACACTCGGCGGGAGGAGTGTCCGTCATCCCTTCCCACCACACGCCGCCTTCGGGCGTCAACGCAACATTCGTGAAGATCGTATTGCGCGACAACGCCGCCATGGCGTTCGGATTAGTCTGCATCGACGTGCCGGGCGCGACGCCGAAGAAACCAGCCTCCGGATTGATCGCGCGCAAGCGGCCCTGGGCATCTGGCTTGATCCAAGCAATGTCGTCGCCAACCGTCAACACCTTCCAGCCATTGAAGCCTTCGGGCGGAATCAGCATGGCGAAATTGGTCTTGCCACAGGCGCTCGGGAAGGCGGCGGCGACGTAAGTCTTTTCGCCCTTCGGATCTTCAACACCGAGGATGAGCATGTGCTCGGCCATCCAACCTTCGTCGCGTGCGATGTTCGACGCAATGCGCAGGGCGAAGCACTTCTTACCCAGCAGCGCGTTGCCGCCGTAGCCCGAACCATACGACCAGATCTCGCGCGTCTCAGGAAAATGGACGATGTACTTTTCCTGATTGCAGGGCCAAGAGACGTCCTGTTTGCCTGGAGGAAGCGGCGCGCCAACCGTATGCATACAGGGCACGACGCGCCGGAAATCCTTGTCGATCTCTTCCAGCTTGTCAATCTCCTGGAACACCTTGATCCCGATGCGCGCCATGATGCGCATGTTCACGACGACGTAGGGGGAGTCCGTGAGTTGCACACCGATTTGCGCCATCGGAGAACCGATTGGCCCCATGCTGTAAGGCAACACGTACATGGTGCGGCCCTCCATCGCGCCATCAAACAGCGACTTGAGTTTTCGCCGCATCTCATAAGGGTTCACCCAATTGTTGGTGGGGCCAGCGGCATCCTTAGACAGGGAGCAAATGAAGGTGCGGTCTTCGACGCGCGCCACATCGTTTGAGTCGCTCCGGGCATAGAAGCAGCCCGGCCAAAGTTCCTGATTGAGCCGGATCATCGTTCCGCTGTCGACCATCTGCCGACAGAGTGAGTCATTCTCCTCCTGCGAGCCATCGACCCAATGAATCCGAGCGGGCTTGGTGAGTTCCGCCATTTTCTTGACCCAATTGAGGAGGTGCTTATTCGTGCTGAGAGGCGGGGCGTTCGCAGCGGCGGGGGAGCTTGTCATCGGCATGTTTTTCTATTATGTTCCATCGGCAGCCTCCATCCGGCGCATTATCATTAAGAGATGAGCGTCAAGAGCGCCGGCAGCGCCGCCATGGTCCTTTCGGCGCTGGTCGTGTCTACGTCGACCGGGGCGCAAATTATCGAATTCGAATCGGGCGGTCTGCATTATCAGACGCAAACCAAAAGCGGAGTGACGGTGATGTTCGCGTTGCTGCCGGTGGTGATCCGCGGGTTCAGCGTCATGCAGGTGGCGATCTCGAACGGATCGAACCGGGTTTGGACTTTCCGTCCACAAGACTTCAAATATCTGGCCGAAGGCGGCTCGACCATCGTTGGCTCGGAAGCCCGGTTCGTGGTCAAAGACTTCATGGACAACGGCGGCCGGGACGACGTCATCAAGCTGGTCACCGCTTACGAGAACGGGCTGTATGGCATGACCCGTCCCCGGTCGACTAATGGCTACGAACAACGCCGGCAATCGGTGATGGCCGACATGACCTCAAGCAAATGGAAGGCGGCCGCGGCGGCGTCGGCCATCGTCTTAATCCCCTCCAAGCTTAAGCCGGGCGAGTCCACCGACGGCGCGGTGTTCTTTGTAACGCGCGGGCAGTTGCTCAGCGCCGGAAAGCTGACGGTGGAAGCGGGTCCATCGGTTTACGAATTCCCGATCGAAAAGCCCGCCTCTGCCGTCCACATCGACCGATAGCCTACTGGTTATTCTGGGTGCCTTGAACCGCGACGGTCACACCGGCCGGACTTTCAGTACTGCCAACCAGAACTTGAATCGGCACGGCGCCATCCGGGACGCTATCAGGGATGCGCGCGTTGATTTGTAGAACGCCCGCGACCAGGGAAGGGGCGGCGCCGGCGTACAATATTTCGGCATTGACGCCACCGATTCGCACGGCAACCGATTGAATCGGCTTCGGGAAGACCGAGGCCGCCACCTGGCCATCGACGCCAGCCGGATTAGTCGCACCCTCGCCAGTGGCGTAGAGCACAACGATGCTGCCGCGCGGCGCCGGGTTCGACGCCGTGTTCACCGACAGATTCTGATTCTGGATCGCGCCCGGTCCACTCCCGGACGAGTTCGCCGTGAACAACCCAGGCTTGGCCGCCACGACCGGAATCGTAACCGGGTTGGATCGCACGCCGCGAAACTCAACGATCAATTCGGTAGTGGCGGCGGCTGCGACGGCGTACGGCACAATCGCGCTAAGCTGCCCCGCCGAAACATAGATCAAAGGCGCGGGCACGCCTCCGAAGAGGACGCGCGTTTCGGCTACGGTGGTGGGGAACTTCAAGTCCGCGCCGACCGGAGCGGAGACAAGCTGGTCCGGTCCGATTCTTTGACCGAAGATCGTCACGATCAAACCGGGCGAGACCCCGCCACCCTGGAAACTGGCGGCGCTCAGCACGCCCGCACCTGTAAGTTGACCGCCGGATGAACCAGCAGGCGTGATGGTGAGGGTTACCGGTATGGGCGTGCGGGTATTGGCCGTGCGATTCACGAGTGTGATAGTTCCGTTGTAAGTGCCCGCCGCCAAGGCTGTGGAGCGGAAGTTGACATCGATAGTGGCGGCGCCGGACCCGCTCAGGGGAGTAAGTTCCAGCCAAGTTCCGCCGGAGACGGTAGTTACTTCGAGATTCCAATCGGGCCGTTGCCCGGCGGCGACGACCAGAGATAGTTGCTGTTTCGCGATGACAGCTCCGACAGCGCCCGTGGCGGTAAGTGACGTTGGCGCAACCGACAGGGTGACGCCGGGAGCGGCGAAGTCCAAACGCGCCCAATACGAATCTCGTGCGCCACCGGGGCCGGGTTGAGCCGATCCGGCCGTACCCGGCATGGTTGGGGATTGCGTTGAAGCCGTTATGTACGCGCGGTCGCGGTTATCGACGGCGATGGAGCGGCCCAATTCATTACCCACTCCACCTAAAAAGGTCGACTGCACAACCGTTGCGCCATCCGTGGAAATCTTCAAGACATATAGATCGGCGCCGCCAGCGTTAGCCGTCTGGAATGCTTGTATCGGCGTAAGCCCCGCCGTAGAGGCCGTCGTAAGCAATACGTAGGCGTTGCCGAGGATATCTACGGCAACCGACTCACCGCGTTCGCTGCCGCTGCCGCCAAGATAAGTGCCGTAGACGATGGAACTGCCGGATTGATTCAGCTTGAACAGGAAGGCATCGGAGGCTCCTTGCCGGGTGCGCTGAATCGGGTTGGTTCCCACAGGGAAGTCATTCGACTCCGCGACACCCGTAATATAGGCGTTGCCAACTGAATCGATCGCCAAATCCAACAGGGTATCTATGCCAGTTCCACCGCCGACCAAGGTCGAATAAACTATTGCGCTTCCTTGTGGGTTCAGCTTGAGGACAAACGGATCGGAAGCACCTTGGCGGTTCACCTGAAATGCGCCCGCAGTCACTGGGAAATCGGATGAAACGCTGGAGCCGCCCAGATATGCATTGTTTTGAGAGTCGACGGCGATCGCGGAAACCAGTTCGGCCGTCGTCCCGCCGATAAAGGTCGAGTAAACAAACGTGGAGCCGGCGGGATCAATCCGGGTCACAAAGCCCTCGAAGAAAGCTGCGTCATCGCGAGTCTTTAAGGCGCCAACGGTTGTCGGGAAGGTAACCGACAGGGTGAAGCCCGTGACGAAAGCTTCACCGGCGGTATTGATCGCAATGTCGGTGGGCGTATCGTCGCCGCGGGCGCCGAGGAAGGTAGCGTAGACGAGAGCGGAGCCGGCGGGGTTGAGCTTGGCGATGAAAACGTCGGTGTTGGCCTCGCCACCGATTCCTTTGATTTTCTGGGGAGCGTTGGCAGACACGGGGAAATCGGAGGAACTGGTGGATCCGGCAAGATAGACCGCGCCGGTACCATCTACGGCGATGCCGGCGGCGGTTTCGTCTCCGGCGCCGCCGAGCAAAGTGGACCAAATCACTTTGCCATCCGGGCCGAACTTGGTGATGTAGTTATCGAACGGGCCGCCAGCGCGAGTGGTGCGTAAGGCGCCGGGCGTTGTCACAAGGTTCGAGGACGTGGTATCGCCGAAGAGATAGACGTTACCTGCCGAGTCGACCGCCAACTCAGGCGCGAGTTCATCACCCCCGCCGCCCCAGAAGGTCGAATAACTGAGCACGGGATCGATGACAAGTTCATGCGCCCGGTCCCAGTTTCCCAGCTCAAAGCCGACCGAGGAGCCGCGGAGGCGGTAGGACGAGGAGATCTCGACGCGGCGATTGCCGAGGTCCTGGTAGACGCGCGGACGTTTCTGAATTACGTCGCCCGCCGACATACGGATGGCAAGGTTGCCCTCGCCGTCGATCTTCAGTCCACGTTGACCGGTGAAGCGCAAACGGACTTGTGAAGGATTCGCGCCCGGCTTCAAGATAAAATCGTACTCCAGTTCGCCGCCGTTTCCGTAATAAAGGAGATCGATACCCGGGTAGATGTCGCGATAACGAACCTTGGCGAAGTTGGCGACGCCGGTCCGCCAGTTGGAGCTGTCGCTGCCAAGGAGATAGTTCGAATGACTTGGCAACCGATCAACGCCAACGGCTTCGGCTCGGGGATTGGAGCCACTCATCTGCATGGTCAGGCGTTCCCCGCCCGTGGCGCCACGCAAACGCACTTGAGCGCCGCCGGCGGTGAGCAAAAGAGAAGATCGATGACCACGAGTCAGAAACTTTACGCCGGTTTCGGCTTGGCCGGTATTCGGCTCAAAGCGGATGCCGGGCTCCGGGCGCAAGGCAGGCGGCTTCGCTGCCGCGGCGGCGAGCGCCGTCGATAACACCAAGACAACCAGATTGATTCTCATTGATCCTCCATTGCGGCAAACGTCCCGGCTATTATTCCATATCAGTAAAGCTGAGCACAAATCTCTCACTTACGGCGGTAGGTATAGGTAGCAAAGTCAAAATCGAAGGCCGTGCGATCAGGCACGGGCGGCACGTTCTTCAGTGGCATCCAGGCGGCCAATTCCCTCTTGAGTTTGGCGTGGATCGGGTTGGCGGCGAGGTTACGGTATTCGTTCGGGTCGGCAATTTCGTCGTACAATTCTTCGCCGCCATCCTCGTAGCGGATGTAACGCCATCGTTCCGTGCAAACGGCGTGGTTGTTGGGAAGGTAAGTACAGACCGCCGGGTCGCGGCGGGCCTTGGGATTGCGAAGCAGCGGCGTCAACGTCTAACCGGGAGTCCGCAGAGATCGGCCAAGGTGGGATAGACGTCGAGAAGACTGACAGGTTGGCCGCGCGGCGTGCCGGCTTTAGCGACGCCTGGACCGGCAAAGATCAATGGAACGTGGGTCGATCGCTGCCATAACGTCGACTTGTGCCAATGCTGTTTCTCGCCGAGATGCCAGCCGTTGTCGGACCAGAAGACAATCACGGTGTTGCTGGCATGGGTGCTGGCGTCAAGCGCGGCGATGAGGCGCCCGATCATCGCGTCGGCAAACGTGATGCAGGCCATGTAAGCCTGGACGGCGTCCTTCCACTTACCTTCGCGCACGATCCGCTCATGCTCGTCGCGCCGGAAAGCGGCGAAGCGGCGGCCAACGGCAGGCACGTCGTCGAGGTCATCGGCGGGGGCTTCCGGGATTTTCGCATCCTTATACATGTCGAAGTAACTTTGTGGCGCGAACATCGGGATGTGGGGATGCCACAAGCCGATGGCGAGAAAGAACGGTTTCTCGTGTGTGCGGGCCAGGAATTTTTCGCCATAATCGATGGCGCGTTGATCTCCGAATTCGGCTTCGGGCCTGGGGAGAGCGCCCCAATCGAATTCGCCCTGGAAGTTACGCAAGCCGTTGAAGGGATGCCCGGAAGGAGCCGGCACTTTCTTATTCCACGGGTACCATTCGTCACGGCGATACCAGGGGTCGTCGAATTCCTGCAGTTGAAAGTCGTCCCATTGATCGGGTGGATTGAAGCCGGCCACATGATGAAAAATCTTACCTGCGCCCGCGGCGTGATAGCCATGCTTACGGAAATACATGGGCAAGGTTTCGACGCCGGGCAGCGCCGGGCGCCAGTATTGCTCGTTGTCGTAGATGCCGCTTGAGGAAGGACGCAAGCCCGTCAACAGCGAAGTGCGCGAGGGATTGCAGAGGGGCGCGGCGCAGTGGGCGTTGGAAAAAAGGGCTCCACGCGCGGCGAGTTTGTCGATGTTGGGCGTACGGATTGTAGGGTGACCGAGGCAGCCTACCCAATCGTTCATGTCGTCGACGGAGATGAAGAGAACGTTTGCGCCGGGTGGCTGCGGCGGCGCGCGCGTCTGCAGCGGCAATGGCCGCCGAGGAAGCGAGAAAGGCTCGGCGCGTGAGGCGATTGACGATGGTCTTGGCGGCGGAAGGGACCTTATTCTGCATCAAATCGATCATACAACCCAACCTTGCCGGCAAATATGGGCGGAGGAGCATCCGGTTCGGCGCATGGCGGGGCAAGGTGGACTGCCGGGGGCGGGACCGCGATTGGGTTTGATTCGTTCCAGGGCGGAGGAGGGCTGAGGACGGGAGGAGACAAGAGTTTCTGGCCGTGATTGCGGTAGCATTCAGGGCTGAATCATCGTGCGAGTAAAAGCCTGCCCAAACTGTCGAACCGTACGAGATGCGGACGAAGAAGTGTGAGCGTGTGGTTACGTGGGCCTCGGGCCTAGCTAGGCAACCCGAACAAGTTGAGGGGCCACTATCAGCACCCAAGCTAGAAGTAGTGGTTTCCGATGCAATAAGTGTGGTTGAGACCTCTATTGTATCGCTCGGGTGGTCCATTTTCTGGCGCGTATTGCTAGTGACCACAATCGGAAAGGTGGGTCTGAAACTGCTCGCACCAGACGCACGTCGTGATGCTCCGTGGGCCATAGAAATGAGCGACGCAGGTCTTTCTGATCAGGTGTTCTTAGTGCTGCTTTTCGCCTGAATCTTTGGTCATTTTATCTTGACAAAACCGCACAAATTTGGAGCGGCGATTCTTAGATCGGAAAAGCTACTCGATCCAGGTACGGTCTCGGTCGGTGACGTGGCCCGTATCAGCCTCTTGCTGGGTCTGATCAATGGCACTCTCCAGTTCCCCTTGAGATTGGTGGTTTTGCGCATATCAGAAACATCTGAAGGACTTGCGTATCTCCTGATGGTCTTCGCGGCTTGGGCGTGCGCGTTCCTGTCGCTCGGTATCATGATCAAGTATCGGGTGTCCCTGTTTGGGCGGAGGCTGGTCATGGTGATTCCTCCAAGGCCGCAGAGATGAGCCGAGCCCCGAACAGATGTGGTCAAGGTGAACCGCCATGTTTGAACAGCGAGTTTCTGGGTTGGGCTCTGCTCCGCCGATCAAAACTCACGCGGCCTTCAGTTTTTCTGAAGGCCCCGCAATCATCCCGGCATTGGCGAGGTGTTCGCGCGTAAAGGGCTGAAAGCGAAGGCGCGGCAGGCTCCACCGGACGCGGCGAGGAAAACATTCGCGTAGCCGGCTGGAAGATTGCATTTCTCTCTACGAACGCAAGTGAGTGAGTGAGCAACGGTCGCCCCGGGCGCGCAATTTGCGGTGGTATACCGCAGAAAGCTTAAGGGACGCATCCGGTCCGCGGAAAGGGTAGAAGCCCACCCCGATTGCAGCGATATCTTCGCGCAACTTCTTTCGGCCCGACCTGCGGACAACGGGCAATTCGATGAAGGAGTTCGCTATGTCGAACAACGATTCCCCTTCCGCGCCTCGCGCGCTGCCTGAACACCCGAATCTACGCCGCGGCTCTTACTTGGTCTCTCCGTCCAATTCATCTTGACCGCCGCGATAGGCTGGTTCATTGTGAAAATAAACGAAGGGCGAGGTCTGCAATCGCTGCGAGAAGAGCGGGCCCGCCTGCTTCACTAAAAAGTCCATGTCGCCGAACGGAACACCACCCGAACGCGCCCAAGGCAAACGCCCTTTCTTATCGATCAAAATCGTCGAATGAATCTCCATCTCCTCGAAATCGTCATACGCGTGGAATCGCCGCGCGTTCTCAAATCCGCTGTCCGACAAGATCTGCGCGACCGGCGCCGCGATCGTCTTGAGCGCCGCCTTGTTACTCTCCGGCGGATTCCCGGAAACGGCCAGCACCACCGTGTCTAGCCGGCTCCACTCATCCTTCTTCCCGTCGATTTCGCGGAGTTGCTTCAAACAATGTAGGCACTCCTTGCCGAGATAAAAGACCAGGATCACGTTCTTGCCGCGATGATCCTCGAGTGTCACCGGCTTGCCTTCTGAATCCTTAACCGCTAGTTTTGGCGCCGCATACGGCTCCCAAAACGCCGGCCCAAAACGGTCCAGACTGATCGCCTTGTAGTTCCGCTGTGGCGCGGGAGAGTGATCGGCGGCCGCCGCCTGCACGCCAGTCGATCGGGCGCGCTCGAGCCAAGCCAAATCTTTGTCGGCGTCGCCTGTCACATACAATAGCTTCGCCATCGCTTCTTTTGCCTTCGCCCCCTCTCCCGCCGCATGAAAAGCCTGCACTAACCCCGACAACGCAAACCAGTCGTTCCGCGTCGCTTCCAGCGCCTTCTCAAACGCCTGCGCCGCCAGCAACGGACTCTTCGCGTCCAGATACGTTTGCCCGAGAGAGTTATAGAGTAGCTGCGGATAATCAGGCGGATCGTTGTCCGTCTTTTGCATCTCGAATTGTTCGTGCGCCGCGTCCGCCAGCATCGCCAATCCCCGCAACCGCTCGCCCCTCGCCAGTGCCAATCTGGCCTTCAACTCCGTTCTTTGAATCTTGTAGGTCCGCTCAAATTCCTTGTTCTTCTCCAACTCCTTCTCAAGTTCGGCGTGTTTCGCCATCGCTTTCTCGGCCTTGTCCGTATCGCCCAAACCAAAATGCGCGAGCGCTTCGGCGTACTGTTGGTTCGTTTTGTCTCCAAACCGATCCCGCCACTTGATCGTCTCGGGATCGAGCGGTTCTTTCCAGCGCTCGAACTTGACCAGCGTGCGCAGCATGGATCCTATGCCCTGCGAATGAGTCGAGAACGATTTTTCGCCATTGGCCTTGGGATCAAGCGGAGCGTCCATCACCTGACGCGCGCCGAAGATGGCCGCCTCCGGCATCGCCAGCTGCTCCAGGATGTAGTTTAAGTAGTTGCGATTGTGTCCGTAATTCCAGGCGTTGAACGGGAAGATCATCCGGTCGCGCATATACTGTTTCTCGGCCCTGGTTGCGCTGTCCATACTAATTGCCGCCTCGTTCCACATGCCCACTGTCGCGTAAACGTGGCCCGGCATATGCAGTGCGTGCCCGGCTCCGGCAGCGATCTGCCCATACCGGCGGCAACTCTCCAGCGCCTGCTCGGGCTGGTGATAATTCCAGTTATGAATCCGATAGTGATGGGCGCCGGGATGGTCCGGTTGTTTGGCCAGTACTTCTCGCACGATCATGCTCGGTCGCGTACCTCGTTTCGCCCAGGCTGGTCAGCGCTAGCAGCGTCCGTGCTTCCATATCGTCTGGGTACTTGAGGGCGATCGTTTCCAGCCCCTTGCGGTATTCCAGGTTCTGATTGCGATATTCGTCGCCGTGATCGCGTAACGGATCTTTGACAATAGCCTTCTCCGGCGACTCTATATACAGGCGCTCGCGCTCACTTACCGTGTGTTTGCGCTTGACCGCTTCGCGAATGAACTCCTCCGCCCGCTTTTCGCTTGTGGCGCGCGACAATCCCCACCAGGCCATCGCGTTGTCTGGCTCCAGTTTCAGGCACCAGCGGAACGCGCGTTCGGCCTCGAAGTCCCAAAACGAATGGAGTAGCGTATTGCCTTGGTCGAACCATTTCTGGACCTCCGGATTCTTGTGCGTGATCGGAAAGTGCGTTCGTCCTATGGCTGGCATCTCCCACGGTCTTTCCCGCGGCCCTTCGTCGAATTGCTCCCCATGACGCGAGTGACCTTGTTTGATCTTGTCTGCCGTGGACAGTTCGGCGGCCGCCAATAGGTTTGTCAGCAGCGACACGCTGAAAATGAGGTGCATGGTTCCAGAATAACTGCCGCCCCCACCCCCTGCTTGAATCGCTGTTACCGTATTACCATGAGAGCCTTGATTCAGCGCGTTTCGCGCGCACAGGTTACGGTCGATGGTCAAATTAGCGGCAGGATTGGCCCGGGGTTGTTGGTCCTGTTAGGTGTGGGCAAACACGACACCGCGGAAGATGCTGACTATCTGGCGGGCAAGATCCCCAAGTTGCGTGTCTTTGAAACGGCGGATGGCAAGATGAATGCCAGCCTTCGCGATACCGGCGGATCGCTATTGGTGGTTTCGCAATTTACACTTTTTGCAGATACTCGTAAGGGACGCCGGCCCTCGTTTGACGGCGCCGCGCCTCCCGGTCTCGCCCTGCAGTTGTATGAGCGCTTCTTAGTCATGGCGCGCCAGGAGGCAATTGATGTGCAGACGGGCCAGTTTCAAGCGCACATGAAAGTCGAACTCATCAATGACGGCCCGGTTACCCTACTCTGTGAATCGCCTGCCGAATGGCGATCTTAAAATTTCTACTAGACACCGGTACCACAAACCTGTAAGATCAGTTACAATAACATAACCCTAAAGGGCTAACACTATGGCAAAAAGCATAAACGAGAAGGTAAATACCCACCTGCAGGCCGCTCTGGATAGCTTGGAGCGCGAGAAGGCTCAGATCGATGATCAGATCAAAGCCATTCGCTCCGTGCTGGGCCAGCCAGCCCCACCTGCAGCCGCGAAGAGTTCCGCCCCGGTAGAATCGGCCGGCTCGGAACCTGTTGTTCGCCGAAGACGCAGACGGAAGCTGAGCGCCGAAGCACGCGCCCGGATCGCCGCTGCACAGAAGAAGCGCTGGGCGGATTTCCGCAAAGGCAAGCCCGAGTAGTCGTCCCCCCTCGTCGTTTGGCTGGGAAGTGGGCTTACAATCCCGCTAGGATGGAAGATGCGCTTCCCAGTCGAACTCTTTGATTATTGCCTCCACTGCCCCAACTCCTGCCACTTTCCCCTTCTCAAAGAACATAGCTCTGCTGCCGATAGCGCGCGCAAAAGCTGCGTCATGCGTGCTAACGATCTTCGGCGGCGCTAACTGTCTCATCAACGCCGCTAAATTGCGCTGAGCCGGCGGATCCAACGCCGTGGTCGGCTCATCGAAGACAAGAATATCCGGTAGCATCGCCAGCACGCCAGCCAAGGCCGCTCTCCGCTTTTCGCCGCCACTTAGATGATAGGGAGCGCGCCCGGCCAGGTCGGACAATCCTACTTGCGCCAAAGCGTCCAAAGCCGATGCGCGGGCAGCCTCAGCGCTCAGTCCCCGGTTGAGCAAGCCGTAAGCGACGTCTTCCAATACCGTGGGCATGAATAACTGATCGTCAGCGTCTTGAAACACAAACCCCACCTTGTTTCTGATCGCGGCCAGGTTACTCGGCGCGACCTCAAGCCCGCATACGGTAACCCGCCCTGCCTGGGCGCGCAGCAGCCCATTTAGATGCAGTAGCAGCGTCGTCTTACCGGAGCCATTGGCGCCGAGCAGGATCAGTGTCTCCCCGGGAAATAGGTCCAGATCCACGCCCCGCAATGCTTCGGCGCCGTTCGGGTACCGAAACTCCAGCCCCCGCACTTCGATCAGAGGCGCCATAACAACCTCGCCGCCAGCAGCACCGCCAAGGTGGCGATCAACAGGCATGTATCGGCGGGGCGCCAATGCGTCTGAGTGAGTAGACGCTCTGCCCCGTGGTGTCCCCGCGCCACCATAGCTCGATGGATCCGTTCGGCCCGATCTTCGGAAGAGGCAAACAAGGCGGCAGCGGCGCCTGCGGCCGCGCTCCAGCGAAATCCACCTCGGCAGGCCGCGGCGTTACGCAAGCGTACTGACTGATCGAACAATACGAATAGATAGCGATAAAGTAACTGAGTCACCGAAATTAAGACTGTCGGCACTCCTAACCGGGCCGCACCGTCCAGTAATGCCGGAGCTGTGGTAACGCCGATCAGAATGAGTGCGAAGGCCGCCGACGTGATGCTGCGCGTAACTAGCCCAGCCGCGTCAGCCGCATCGCCACTGGCTAACCAGGACATGCCCGCGAAAACCAGAGGGAAGGGCAGCACCATCGTCAAACGTCGCGCCAACCCCCGCCAACTCAATCGAGAAGCGAACGCCGCCGCCATCGCCAGACCACCATAGAAGATCCCATGACGCGCCGTCCAAGGCCGGGCAGATCCGATAAAAGCTAGCATAACCAGCACGGTCGCCAGCTTCGCTCGCGCATCCAACCGATGCAACGGGCTTGACCTCCGGCTCCAGCCGTCCACTTCCAGATGTTTCACTAACGGCCGTTCCCGCCTGTCCGTCGTGACGCAAGCTTGCCGGCAAATCGGCAACTCATATAGACCAGCCCCAACCCACACAATCCGGCTGCTACTTTACCCAAGGCATGAGTCGGCATGGCGCTCCACTCATAGTCCGCAAAAGGCGAAGCCAACACCGAGTAAGCCCGGCCATCGATTCCCAGCTTGGCCGCCAATGTTTCCAATCCGTCGGGCAGGCTCGATGCCAGCAGCGCGCCAGCCGATACCAAGACAACCGACGCGACCCCTACCGCCCCCAACACCCGCCGCTCTTTACCCGCCGCGCGCTTGGCCCCGGCCCACTCTGGATGGATCCGTTGGATGGCTCCCATCACCGCCACCGTAATCAAACCCTCCATCATCGCCGAGAGCAGGAACACCACCAACGCCGCCTGCAAAATACCGGCGCTGACGGGCACGCCCGACAACCTGAGTTCGGTGATCGACAACGAAGATGCCGCGAAGACTGAGGATGCCCCGGCGGCGAAAAGCCCGGCTCGGCCAGGAAAATATCGTAGTGGAATCGCGGCCGCCAGCACTCCAACTACGGCCATGTTGATGATATTGGCCCCCAGCGCCAATAGGCCGCCGTCCTGGAACACCAACGCCTGGATCGCCAGTATCGCCGTCAACACCAGCGAAGCGCCCACCGGACCTACCGCCGCCGTCAACAGCGCCCCGCCAATCAAGTGGCTGCTGGTGCCCGCCGCCACCGGAAAATTGATCATCTGCGCCGCGAAGATGAAAGCCCCAAGCACGCCCAGCCTCGGCGCCATATCCTGCGCCATGCCGCGCTCTGCCCTGCGCGCCACCAGGCCTACCGCCGCCGCCGCGGCTACGTCAAGCCCCAGCCAGACTGGCGTCGAAAGAAATCCGTCTGGTATGTGCATTTTGGGGGACGAACGGAATCAAGGTAGCATGATTGTTAAATTCGTGCCACTCACATTCAGGCTACCCTAAACAATGTGATAGTTGGAACCGGTATCGACCTCGCCGAAGTGGACCGCATTCAAGCCTCGATCAAGCGCCACGGCGATCGCTTCATCCAGCGCATCTACACGCCGGCCGAGATCGCCTATGTCGAACGTAAGGCCAATAAGTACGAGCGCTACGCCGCCCGCTTCGCCGCCAAGGAAGCCGGTATGAAGGCGATCGGCACTGGCTGGCGCCAAGGCGTCACCTGGCATGATTTCGAAGTCTCGAACCTGCCCTCCGGCCGGCCGATTCTCAAGCTCCACGGCAAAGCCGCCGAGTTCGCCGCAAAGCTAGGCGTCAAGCACATCTCGCTCTCACTCACTCACACCGCCGCCAACGGCATGGCTTTTGTAATCCTGGAAGACTAGCCCGGTTTGTTGTGGTAGATTGTATACAGGTGAACACGAATGACTGAAACGCTTTCCATACGGATTGACAGCGAAACCAAGGACCGGCTGGACGCACTCGCTGTTCGCGCCAATCGCTCCAAATCTTTCCTGGCCGCCGAGGCGATCTCAGCCTACGTCGAATCCGAGTCTTGGCAGATCGCCGAGATCGAATCCGGCCTAATCGAATTGGAACAGGGAAAGACCGTCAGCCACGAGAAGGTCGCGAAATGGCTGAAGTCGTGGGGCAAACCCGGTGAGGGCAAAGCGCCCCTGTGAAGGCAGTCTGGACGCGAAAGGCAATCCGGCACCTGATTGCCCTTCGGGAACACATTCAGAAGGATTCTGAGTCTAGTGCGGCGCTCGTGGCTACCCGCATTTTACAGGCTATCGAACTCCTGGAAACCCAACCCGCTATGGGGAGGCCGGGGCGCGTGCTGGGAACTCGAGAGTTAGTCGTTCCGGGCACACCCTATATTGTCCCCTATCGCGTTCGCCTCGATAGGCTCGAACTGATCGCGGTCTTCCACGGAAAACAGAAGTGGCCAACGAAGCTATAGCCTTGCTACTGGCGGTCGAGTCGCCTTCAGCTTTGCGCGCGGCCTCAGAGGCGTCGTCTACCGAGGAGTGTGGGCACATCTCGACTGCCCCTCACGATCATAAGAAATCAGCAACGGATCGGTAGCTGGCCCGTAAAGGATCAGTCAGTCCCGCACAGTCCAAAACCGTATTGGGCGATCTTCGGCGAGGTCCTCCCGCCAGTGTCCGGCATCGGGAAACTTTACCAGGAATCGGAAGGCCTCGGATAACTCCCCGACCATCCGCCGGGCGACTCGAACGCCCGCAACCTCCAAGTAGTAATCTCGAATTTCAACGAGGTCTCTCTTGGTCGCCGGCGTCAAATGGTAACGGCTCGTCCGGCCCCGAGTTTTGCCTCACGCAAATCCAGATCGTCCATGAGTTCCTGCATGAACGCCTCCCCGTCTGTGCCTTCCCCGCGCTCCCCCTCGGCCAGCGCCGCGTCCATGCGGCCCCGTAATTCCTGGAGTTGGACGTTTCGGACGGCGTCCTTATCCTCCAACAGTTTCAACGCCTCTCGAAGCACTTCGCTTGGAGAGGCGTACCGGCCAGTTCGGACTTGGCTCTGCACGAGTTGTTCCATCTCCGGCGTAAGTTGAATGTTCATGGGATTTCTTCGCCTGTCTGTCTCAAGGCTATCACCTCGATCATGAACGGGACTGCGCGCCGCTCTGGCGTGGGCGCAGTGGATTTCCGCACGGTCACCTGGATTAGGCTAGGCAAGTGTTAGCGCGGCGATTCTGCACTCGATGATCCAAATCGAAGACGAGAGTCGGCCTCGGCCAGAAACTAGCGCGCCCACGCTAGTCTTGGTCTAGTTGAGGTCTAGTTGCGTTTAGCAGGGTGTAGCTGCCGGATACGCCATGGGATCTCCCTAACGAATTTCGGCTTAGGCCAATCGACGTTCGCCAAGGAGGAATATATTTTTTTCTCTTTCTTTTCAATTGCTCGCGAGGCGCTTTCGCTCCGTGTTCGCCCCAGACCACATCTTCTGTGTGCCATCCTTTGGTCGTCATGAGACTCCCCGCTCCAAGCAAGGCATCGCTGTCATTTTTCCTGCTCGCCGACAGGGTAAGCTCTAGCGCGACGGGCAGAAGCCTCATGTCGTCAGAGCGTCAGTTGACTGGCAGCGGTTTCAGCCCTACCCTGATAGCAACGAGGTTTATTAAGTCCGGGCGGTTGGGTAGCGGCTGTATCACGTCTCCGATCCTTGCCGAAATGCGAAGTCCCCTCTGTGCCAACATCATGTGAGACACTTCTTTTCTCTAATTACTGTGCAGGGCGAGAAAGATTCTCTTCATGAACAATCACTTGGTTCCCGCTT
>JAYUSQ010000219.1:0-4288 GCA_043755595.1 Acidobacteriota bacterium
TTCGCGGTTGATTGCGCGGTGCGCGCTGGCGCGAAAGGAATCGCGCGGCGGACATGCGCGAACGGATTTTCCGGAGACTTCGGCGGCGTTCCAGCGGCATTCGTCGATTCAGAAGGATCGGGCGGACGTCGGGTATTACTGATGGCGGAGTGTGCGGTTCCTAGCGAACAAGGTGGCGGTAGCGTTGCCCGGAATACTTTCTTTGGGATCGAGATACCGCGAGGCGACTGCGATGTTTCCCGGGCCCGAGACGTTGGCAGCTTCCGAAATGTTCATCGGCCAGATGGTGGCAAATGGTGCCGGAAAAGCTGGGAACTTTTCTTTGATTTGATCGAAGACTGCAGGTTGACACGCCGGTAGCTCTTGACGCCAAGACGCTACGACGCAAAGGCAACGCCAGGAAGATGGAATGAGGGGGTGCCACTTAGAGGCACGCGGGCAGGTCGATTGGGCTTTCATTGACGATGTACTCGCTACTGAAAGGAACGAGTAGAGTTTTGCGACGCGGCCGCCTTAAGCGGCATCCAACTCTCTGGATGAGAGCCTTCATTTTCTTCTGTTGTTTGATCCTTCCCCTTTGCTTTGCGCAAGACACCACCGGCGTAGGAGGCCTGTCCGGCACGATCATTGAAGAAGGCTCCGCCACGCCAGCGCGGGCTCGCGTTTGTCTGGTTGCGCTGGAGCGTTGTGCCGAATCCGACGCTACTGGATCGTTTCGCCTCGCCGACATTCGCTCGGGTGTTTATGACATTGAGGTGACAGCGCTAGGCCGGCCCCCGGTGCGGAAGGCCGGAATCGAAGTGCGCGCGGGACTGGAAGGGCGCGTTGAAGTAACGCTGCCGCGGATCGAAAGCCAACGCCAGGAAGTCACGGTCACTGAGAGCGTCTTCATCGCGCCCGAAGAGATCAAGAGTTCGGGTTACCTGATTACGCGCCAGGAGATTTCGAAAACCGCAGGGTCGCTGCAGGACGTCGCGCGATACGTGCAGACGCTGCCCGGCGTCGCAATTGGCAGCAACGATTTCCGCAACGACATTATTGTGCGGGGCGGGTCGCCGCTGGAGAATCTGTTTGTCGTCGACAATATCGAGATCCCGAACATTAACGCGTTCGCCAACTTCGCCTCGGCGGGTGGCACAGTCTCGCTGCTGGACGCGGAGTCGATTCAGGACGTCACTTCTCTCGGGCGGCTATCCTGCGCCCTACATCAACCGCACTTCTTCGGTCCTCCAGATCGCGCAGCGTGAAGGCGACCGTGAGCGCTTCCGCGGCCGCGTCACGTTGGGTTTTGCGGGCGGCGGCACTATTCTCGAAGGGCCGATCAAGAAGAACCGCGGGTCCTGCATCGTTTCGGTCCGCCGCTCGTTTCTGGATGCTTTTACCGGCGATATCGGCTTCGGCGGCGTGCCCTCTACACTTTCAATGCGAAGGCGCTCTACGATCTGACGCCGCGCGATCGCGTTTGGGCGGTGTCTGTGTCGGGGCGCGACAACATTCGACTGGGTGCGCGCGAAGGGCAGAAGTCCGATGACGAGGAGGTGAACAACCTCGATATCCGTTACAACGGATGGCGCTCGGCGAACGGGTTCTACTGGCACCGCTGCTGGGCGGAACGACGGTGGGACTGCTGGGTGTGTTCGCATTCGCAAGCCCAAGGTGGATCGCAGGTGCGCGACATTCTTCGCAACGGCCCGCGCCCGCCAGGCGTGCCGGTGGAGCAGTTGATCGCGGGTGCGCCGATGATTTATTCGGACGATTCGCGAGAAGGCGAGACGACTCTCAAATACGATCTGGTGTCGCAGTCCTCCCGCATGGGCAAGCTGCAAGCTGGCGGTGCGGTCATGATTTTCAACATCAACTACTCTTCCTATCTCTTCCCCCGGTTTCCAGTATGCTAATGCTCACCGTTCATGACTCGTTACCTGGTTGTAGCCTCGCTCGCACTGCTGTCTTTGATCACCTATCTCGACCGCGCCGCCATCTCTTCGGTGAAGGATCAAGTGGCGGTTGAATTTGCTCTCGACGACAAATCGATGGGGCTCGTCTTCAGCGCATTTGCCCTCGGGTATGCGATCGGGCAGATCCCAAGTGGGTGGGCTGCGGACCGCTTTGGTCCCCGTGTGCTTCTGACCGCGGTAGTGGCGCTCTGGAGCGTGTTGACCGGTCTGACGGGACTGGCGACATCGTTTTCCCTACTCTTGGCCGTCCGCTTCAGCTTTGGTCTGGCCGAGGCCGGCGCGTATCCCGGAACCGCTCGCGCCTTCTACAACTGGCTGCCCGCTTCTGAGCACGGCCGCGCGAACGGCATCGTATTCGCGGCTTCACGCCTGGGCGCCGCCCTCGCCTTCCCCATCATGGCGTGGTTGCTGCAACAACGCTCGTGGCGCGCTACATTTTATCTTCTTGCCCTTCCCGGCATTCTCTGGGCTCTGCTTTGGTTTGTATTGTTTCGCGATCGGATCGCCGCTCCGGCGGTTGAGCGATCCGGGGCGCTGACCCTGAAGCAGGCTCTCTACACCACGCCGTTCCGGTTGGCGATGTGCCAATACTTCGCGGCGAATTTCACGACGTTTCTGTGTATTTCCTGGATGAACCCCTACCTCAAACAAAGGTTTTCGCTGTCGACCGGGGACGCAGCTTTCTACGCAATGATGCCTCTGTTGGTCGGCGCGACGGCTCAATGGATCTCCGGTTATTCGGTCGATCGCCTTTTCGCCTCTCGCTTTCGGTCGCGTTCGCGCGCCATTCCGGCAACCATTGGATTTCTCATTTCAACGGTCGGCGCTTTCGCCATTCCATTCGCGCCGACTGCTCCCATCGCCGCTCTCTGTTTCTCGCTAGCGGCTTTCGGGGCCGAGATCACCATCAGTCCATCCTGGGCATTCTGCATCGACTTGGGAGGCAAGAATTCCGGCTCCGTTTCAGGCGCGATGAACACGGCGGGCAATCTCGGCTCCTTCGTCAGCGCCAACGTTTTCCCCTGGCTCCAATCTGCGTTCGGCACAGCCGGTCCCTATTTTTTTCTGGTTTGCGTTATGAACCTGCTGAGCGCATTTGCCTGGACTCGCATGCGTGCGAAACGGACGGACCGGGTGTTTGTCGAGGAAAGGTGAGTCGCTAGTTGGTTGGGTGTCACTTTCAGAATTGTTTGGCGTACTTCCATCGACATTATTTGGCACATGGCCAGGTCAATGGTTCGCGAATGGTACTGCGATGCGCTGCGTACCGGTTGAATAACGACTTTGAGGGTTCTATCGCTGTTAGGCTTGAGGATTCCGAGCCAATCGGCGTCCAAGTAGACAAAGTCTGTAGCCTACGAAGATGACCCAAACAGTCATGAGCAGAGAAGTGACGATGATGCCGAAACTCAGAGCGTTTCCAAAAAAGGAGCCCACCACCGAAACAATTCCCATGACGCCGGTGAGCACGCCCAAGTATGCTGCACTCTTGCTGAAGACTCCATTGAGCATCACTAAACCAGTGATGAGAATACCGACAGCCAGAGTCAGTGAGTTGTAGACGAACAACAGCCCAGACTCCAGCACTGCAGACGGATAGCTCGCAAGCGATACGACTGCCGCCCGCTGAGCTTCGTTCGCGGCTTTGGAGTACGTACCGCTAAATGTAATCAGCGTGCCATAGTTTGGCCAAGTCAGCGCCAGGTCAAGAAAGATGAACAGCGCCACGCATGCCGTCGCCAACACCATCGCATTCCGATTGAGACCTTTCAAGGCGAAGTAGAGCGAAGCGGCGATTGGCACGAAGAGGAAATCCGTCAGAACTGAGAGGCCAAGGATAGCCCACCACGCAGTAGTGTTCCCCGCCATATAGGCAAGCCTGGGCTCCGAGCCCGTTGGGGGAGCACCCATAGGAACATACAACGCAATGATTGCGAAGTACGCTAAGCCCAGGGTCAAAGCTGAGATGCCTCCTGCCTGGTACAACCAAAATCCGTCTCCATCGGCCACCAACGTCATCCGAGTATCCATGTTGCGCTCCTGATTGACCCCTCGCTGTGAATCTCGACGGATAGTACAAGCCCGCTTCGCCCTATTGTATGCACAGAAACCGCCTCGGGGCTGCGGAAAGACACATAAATCCATCCTGACGGCATGCTCGGCAGTAGACTGGTCCGGCGGTCGCGACCGTAGCAGTTGAGCCCACGCGGCGGCGCGGCCAACAAGGTGGCTGCGGCGCGTGTCAACAACTTTGAGACACTCTTGCGGAGAGTTTAGTGAGCTTTTTCGTCTGAGTGGAGCGGCTTGTTGATCCAGACCTCCGTGGGAAG
>JAYUSQ010000220.1:0-13831 GCA_043755595.1 Acidobacteriota bacterium
GCCCCTGGGATTCCTTTGCCGATGACCATCTCGGCCTGATGGATCACCTGGGTATCGACAAGTTCATGGTGCTGGGATTCTGCATTGGTGGTCCTTTTACCTGGAACCTGATGAAGCGCGCGCCCGATCGAGTTGTCGCTGCCGTGCTGGCGCAGCCCGTTGGCTTTCGGCCGGAGATGCCCACTTATTTTTACGACGGCGCCATGGGGGCCTCCGGATGGGCTCCGAACCGTGTCAAGCACCGGCCCGACATTACACCCGACATTACAATGGAGACGGCTCAAAAATTCCTCACGAAGATGTTCCTCACGAACCCCGACTTCGTCTTCACCGTGTCCCGTGACTTCGTGCGCAATTGCCAGACCCCGGTACTAATCCTTCCAGACGATTCGCCAGGTCATCCGTACACCGTGGCCATGGAATCCGCGATGCTCGCACCGAAGGCCGAAGTGAGCATCTACCCGTGGAAGGTTCCCGATGCGCGGATTCCCCTGGCGGTCCGGCACATACATTCGTTCCTGAAAGCACATCGGTCTGCGTAGGAAGCCGAGATGCTCGCGGACCAACCGAGAATTCCAGTTTGAACTATTGTTGAGTCGCCGAGGCCGCGTCTAATCTAGGATTGTCGGCGATCCGGAAGGTGACCGCGAATGATCACTCAGGGCGATAGGGAACGATAAGTCGTACAGGGACACTTGAAGCGGTACGTGCGGCCCACCCCGCACTTTCCGTTGCGCCCTTCCATGATTGAGTTGCCCCTGCGCAAGCCGCTATCTGAACAGCGTTGGCGCTAGGACGAGTACGAGGACGCGCGTAAGAGAGCGAGACCTGGCGCGCCGGCCTTTCGAAACCAGATGAACTAGAATGGTCGTGTGAAGATTCTCGGCGCCGCACTGTCTGTTTTTGCCGGCCTTGGCGCCGCGGCAACGCTGCCGCCCGACATCCGAGCCGTCTTCTCCAAAGCGCAATGCCAGGGCTGCCACAACGACAACGGCGTCGCTTCGAGCACGCGGCTTAAGTTTTCCGCCGATGAAGCCGGCGAGGCTGCGTTTATTCGTTCGCTGGAGCCGCTGATTGACCGGGCTCGCCCCGCCGATTCGCGTTTGATTCAAATGCCCACGGCGCGTCTGGCCCATCCTGGGGGCGAGCGCGTAAAGCGGGGCAGCGCGGAAGAAGCGGCGCTGCTGATGTGGATCGGCAAGCTTCCTGTCGCTGCCGCTGCGTCATCTACTGAGAGCGCTCGCATACGGCAGAGCGTACTGCGCCGCCTGACGCATAGCCAGTACAATCAGACCGTCGCCGAATTGCTTGGGGATCAGACCCAGCCAGCCCGCCAGTTTCCTGGCGAAGACTTTGTCCAGGGATTCACCAACTCGGCCGAGGGCCAATCGATTTCGCCGCTGCTGGTGGAAGCCTACGCGCATGCCGCGGCGAGACTCGCGCGCAACGCCGCGCGGGGCGGTAAACTTCCGCTTTGCAAAGTTTCGGGTTGCGCCGCACAGTTCGCCCGGACCTTTGGGAAGGCTGCTTTCCGCCGCCCGCTCTCGGAACCGGAAGTCGGACGATTCGCCAAACTTGGCAACCCGCAACTGATCGTCGAAGCGATGCTGCAATCGCCCGACTTTTTGTTTCGATCGGAGCCAGGTGCCTACGGCGCGGCAAGCCGGCTGTCCTATCTGTTATGGAACACGCTGCCGGACCGCGAGCTCACACGTTTGGCGGACCGGGGAGCTTTGCACACCGCTCCGCAAGTTGAAAGCTCCGCGCGCCGCATGCTGGCCGATCCTCGCGCCCGGCTCGCTCTCGACGAATTCGCCGGCCAGTGGCTCCGCTTCGACCGCGTCGGCAACGCGATTCGCGAGCGCCGGTTGTTCCCCGAGTTCGGCTCAGAACTTGCCGCTGCCATGACGGAAGAGACCAGGCGGCTGTTTCAACACCTGGTCTGGAACCAACTGGATTTTCGCGAGTTCTTCCGCGCGGACTACTCATTTCTCAACACCAGTCTTTCGCAGTTATACGGCGTGGGTGCTCCGGAGCGCGAATTCTCGCTAGTCAAGTTTGCCTCCGGGACGCGCCGCGCGGGGGTGCTGGGCCACGCTAGCTTTTTAACGATGACCAGCAAGCCGGAGGAGACTTCGCCTACTGAGCGCGGGCTTTTTGTTCGAGAGCATTTCCTGTGTCAGATCGTGCCGCCCCCGCCTCCGGGCGTGGACACTACTTTGCCGACGGTGATGGAGGACCGGCCGATGAGCAATCGCGAACGGCTCGCCGTCCATCTTTCCAATCCGAGTTGCGCGGCGTGCCATCGCCTGGTCGACCCGATTGGCTTTGGCCTGGAGCAGTTTGACGCAATCGGGCGTTTCCGTGAGAAGCAGGTAACTCTGGTCTATCCCGTGATCGATAAACGCAAGAACCAGGGCACTCGAAGAATCGGAGAGGTGGTGGAGATTCCCGTCGATACGTCGGCCAATATCGTTGGCTTGCCGAACTCGAACTTTACCAATGCTGCCGAAGCCGGGCGGGTTCTGGCCGACAGTCCGGTTTGCCAGCGCTGTGTGGTGAAGCAATACTTTCGATATGCTATGAATCGTGCGGAGAGTGCAGCCGATCAACCTGCGATCGATGCGATCTTCGAAAGGTTTCGCCGAAGCGGCTTCTTATTTCAGGAGTTGATTCTCGGCGTGGTGACATCGGGTCCGTTTCTGGAGGAGTTCGCTCATGCAAAGTAAGCCGCTTTCGCGCCGTTCGTTACTCAAGGGTTTTGGAGCCGCGGGCGCTTTGATTCGACTCGGGCTGCCGCCACTGGAAGCGATGTTCAATCCCAACGGCACGGCCTACGCGGCCGAGACCGCGACCACTGCGATTCCTACGCGCTTTGTGTTCTGGTTCAACGGCAATGGCATTCCCGAGAAGTACTGGGTGCCGCGTGAGACCGGCTCGGAATACAGCTTGCCTTCGTGCCTGCAACCGCTAGCGGCGCATCGTAACGACATTCATATCGTCACGGGGCTTGACAGCCCGGCGGCCCGCTTGCCTGGTCCGGGCAATAGCCATTATCCATCGATGAGCGCGCTCGTGTCGGGCCAAGTCTATACGGGCAAGGGCGCGGGCGGCACGTCGATCGATCAATTAATTGCCCAGCGAATCGGCGGGGAGACGCGTTTCCGGTCGGTCGAGATCGGAGTGTGCCAGGAGTCGTTTGGCGAGAGCATCCAGCGCAATTTGAGTTGGATTGGCCGGGATCGGCCGCTGCCGCCTGAGATGATTCCTCACCGGCTTTTCGATCGGCTTTTCGGACACAAAAACGCCGCGCTGATTGAGCGGGAGAAGTCCGTGCTCGACGCGGTGCGGGGGCAGGCGCAAACCCTGCGCGCGCGCCTGGGCGCGACCGACCGGGCTCGGCTTGACGAATATCTGAATTCGGTGCGCGAACTGGAGAATTCCATTGCGACGCTCCCGCCGGAATACAAGGAGCCGGTAGAACGGCCGTCCGAAGCGCTTGACTTGCGCGACTATCCGAGAGTCGCCAAGATTCAAAGCGACCTGCTCGTGCATGCTCTCGCTTCCGGTCAAACTCGGGTCGCCTCGTACATGCTTACGAAGTGTCAGGGCCTGACCCGCTTTCCGTGGCTCGGCCACACGGCGCAAAGGCACCACGAGTACACACATGGCGAAGTAGAGACGGCGCGCGGCATGCGCATCCTGCGCGATATCTGCCGCTGGCACGTCGATGAGTTCGCCTATCTGTTGGGCCGCCTCAAGTCGACCCCGGAAGGCGCCGGCAACCTGCTCGATAACACCGCGCTGCTCTATGTCCATGAGCATGCCGAGGCGAACGCGCACAAGAACAACAACCTGGCCGCGATTGTGGCGGGGCACGCGGGCAGGATGAAGACCGGGTTGCACACGCGCACAACGGGAACGCTGGGCGACTTGTACATGACCATCGCCGAAGAGGTGCTAGGCGCGCGCATCGGCGCCTTTCCCACCGCGGATCGCAAGCTGACGGAGATTGTCTGATATGTTCCGGGCGGCGCTGGCGGCGCTGGCCGTCGCGTCTTTCGCCGGCGCCGCGCAGGCCGATCGCGATGTCGCGCAATGGACCCTGTTGCACGGGGGCCGCGTCGGGCTGCATGATGGCGGCCCTCGACCGGTCGCTTCGCTCGATCAACTCCCCGCCGGTGCCGGTTTCGAACTAACGCTTGTCGATTGGGTGGGCGTCAACGCCGTTCCCGAGGATCTGGTTCGATTGGCTGGGCTCACCAGGCTGCGGGAGTTGCGTCTGCCCGGGCCCATCTGGAATCGGAACGCAGACGGCGGCAAAGATCTGAGCGGCGAGATGCGGCACCTCGCCAAACTTGGCACTCTTGAGCGCATCACTTTCAGCGATCACTTCCTGGACAACATCCGCTTTCGCGACGCCGGTCTGATTGCCATCTCCGGGCTGGACAATCTGCGTGAACTCTCGCTGCGGCAGGCCGAGATCAAAGGTCCAGGCCTGAAGCCGTTTCAACTGCTGGAGTCGCTCGACATCACGCTCTGTCCGGTGAAGGATGAAGGCTTCGCCGCCGTGGCAGGGATGAAAGGGCTGCGCCGGTTGCGGGCCGCCAATACGCTGATCACGTCCGCTTCGCTTGAGCCGTTGAGTGCGCTGTGGCAGATGGAAGATCTCGATCTCAGCGGCGTCGATATCGACGACGTTGGCGTGGCCCGGCTGGCGCCGCTGGTCAAGCTCCGGCGGCTTGCTCTGGCGAGTACCAATATCACCGATGCCGCGCTCGAAACAATCGCGGCGTTGCCTGCACTGGAAGAACTGAATCTGTACCGCACGAAAGTCACCAACGCAGGGTTGGCCCGCTTGCAGAGCTTGGCGAAGCTGAGAGACCTGGATGTGCGCTACACGCGAGTTACCGCGGCAGGCGTGGCTGACCTCCACGCCGGCGGGCGGGTTCGTGTGGCATTCTCGGCGCCGCCTGCCGGCCGGGCCGCGGCGGCGCCTGGTAAAGACGTCGCCGGGTGGATTAGGAAGTTGGGCGGAACAATCTCAATCGATGGCTCGGCGATATCGTTGCGCGGCGCCGCGATCGGCGATCGAAATCTTGGTGCGCTTGGTGCGCTTGGCGGCGTCGTGCGCAAGCTGGACCTGAGCGGAACCGGCGTTGGCGACGGCGGCATCGCGGCCTTGACGAGGCTCACCGGTCTTGAGGAGCTTGACCTGACCGCGACCGCGATCACAGATAGAGGGCTCGCTTTGCTCAAGGCTCCGCGGTTACGGCGGCTGGTTCTTAACAACACCTATGTCGAGGGTTCCGGACTTACCGCTAGCGAAGCGCTGGAAGAGCTCGATCTGCTGGGCGCGCCCGTTTCCGAGGCGGGCCTCGAAGCGATTGCGCGCGCCGCGCCGCAATTGCGCCGCTTGCATCTCGGCCAGACCGACGTGACGGATGCGAGCCTCTGGGCGCTGGGGTCGCTCAGTAAGTTGGTCCATCTTGACCTGGCGGCCACCGATATCGGCGACGCAGGGCTGAAACATTTAAGCAAACTTACGTCGCTCCGGTTTTTACGCTTGCGCGAAACCCGATTGACCGATGCCGGGCTGGCGCACCTGGCGGGGCTAGGCGACGGGCTTGAGGTGCTGGACCTGGGCCGGACGCGGATTTCCAGCGCCGGTATGCCCGTGATCGCGCGGATGAAATCGCTCCGCTCGCTGGTGATCGAGTATGCCGAAGTGGACGACGCCGGTCTCGCGCCACTGACTGCGCTCACCGCACTGCAGGAACTCAATCTCGACAGTACACATGTCACCGATCGGGCCATTGCTCAATTGAGCGGCTATCCGGGCCTAACGGTTGTGAACCTCTATCACACGCTGGTCACCGCCGAGGGCGCCGGACGGCTGAAGAAGTCGCGGCCTGGGTGCCGCATCGTTTGGGATCCCAACTCAAGCCTCAATAACCGGAGACGGGCATGAAGCGGCTGGTTTGGGTTCTGTTTCCGATGGCGCTGGCTTGCGGCGCCACCGATTGGTTCGAGCAACAAGGGGCGCGGGTCGAACGCGATCCACGAACCGCCGAAGTGACCGCCGTCGACCTCACCGGCGTTTGGGTCAGCGATGCCGATCTTGAACGGCTGGGCGCTTATGGCAATAAGCTCAATCGGCTCGTGCTTGCGCACACGCGGCTCACCGATGCCGGCTTCGCGCACCTGTCTAAACTCACAGGCGTGCGCGAACTGGATTGCTACTACGCCGAGTTTTTCACTGCCGATGGCCTAGCGCATTTGAGCGGGTGGCAATCGCTTGAACGCCTGTCGTTGCGCGGTACGCGCGTCACCAGCAAAGCGATCGAGCATATTGCCAAGCTCAAGAAATTGCGTTCGCTGGACCTCGGCTACACGCAGATCGACGATGTTAATCTCGATCTCCTCGCCGAACTGCCGCTACTGGAAACTTTGTCACTGGGAGGCAATCGGGTGTCGGCGGGGGGCTTATCGCAACTCCGGTTGCTGAAGGGCTTACGGCATCTCGATCTAAGCGGTGTCCAGCGGGTGGATTCCGGGGAGTGGGGCGTTGTGTTGAACCCGGCGACGCTCGGCGAAGTGGGCGGGCTGGCCGGGTTGCGATCATTGAACTTGGCAGGGGCCACGTTGACCGATACAGGAGCGGACCGGCCGGGGTTGAAGGAATCGGTCCGTCAGAATATTGAAGGGTTGGATCGACTGGCGAAGCTGGTGAATCTGGAGTCTCTCGACGTCAGCCGTTTACCGCTGACCGCCGCTGCGCTGGCGCCGTTGGCGGCATTGCCGAGGCTGCGCGAACTCAGGGCGAATCTTGCGCCCACGCTCGGCGATGCCGTTGTCCCAGTGTTGTTGCGCTTTCCCCTGCTGGCAAAAGTCAGCCTGGAAGGGAGCCTGTCCGCTCCGGCGATGACCCGCCTGACGGCCCAGTTACGCCCGCGAAGGCGCGACTGAGAAGTACTCCAGGAAGTTCTTCTTCTTTGAACCAAGCTTGGGCGCCGACTGATCCATCATCGAGTAGGAGAGCTGGCTGAATTGCTTGCCAAGTTCGGTGGAGGCGTCAATCTCGCGGCCGGTGGTCAACGCGTTGTGAACTCCACGATAGTCGTTCGGGAACTCCTGGAAGACCGGCACGCCGAGTAAGCTTTGGATCTGCTCGGTGCTAATGATCGGCCGCCGTTGCGCACGATTCATCAACACGGCCACTTTGTCGCCGAGGTCCATGGTTTGCAGCAGACTGAGCTTTTGGCGGGCCAGATGCAAGGATGGAATTTCGGGTGTGCAGACGATGAAAATCTTCTTGGCGTCCTGCATCACTTCAATGGAGAACTTCTCCATGTTGCCGCTCAGATCGATGCAAATCGAGCTGTAAAAGCGACGGGCGAACGAGATCAACTGGCGGATCTGCATGGGCTCAATGCGGATCTGAGGATCCAGCCGCCCGGCGGGCAGCACATCCAATTTGCCGATCGAGGCGACCAGTTGCGGCCAAAGGTGTTCGTCGAGCTTGGCGGCGTTTTCAGCGGCGTCGTAGATCGTGTAAACGTTGTCCAGCTTGAGCATGAACCCGACCATCCCGGAGTTCAAATCCAAGTCCATCATCAGAACGTGGTTGTCAGGCAAACGCGACAACGCGACTGCGGTGTTCAGGGCGATGGTGCTCGTCCCGGCGCCTGCCTTCGAAGGCAGAAAACAGAAGACACGATCGGAGAACTCGATTTTCGCGGGCTTTTTGTCGAGCAGTTCCGCGAGGCGCCCGATAGTGGATTGGTAGGCTTGCCCTTCAAAAGGATAGGCCAAGAATTCGCGCACTCCAATGTGCATCAGACTCAGCAAGACCTGAGGATCGCAGGTGCGATCGATCGCCACTACTTGACAGCCAGGTAGAGTCTCTTCGATGCCCTTGAGCATCTCTTTGGCTCTCTCCAACTCGGCAATGCAGAGGAAAACGATCTGCGGGGCATTGGCCCGCAAGAACCGCTCCAGATCATAACCGGACAGGTAGTGATCCGACGACTTCATGAGGCCCACTCGGCCCATGCTGCGGATCACATCCGCTAGTCGCGAACTCATTTCAACGTCGGGGGATACAATTACGGCTCGCAGCATTCCGGCTCCAAGTTCAACAGTAAAGGCTTCGCCACATACCGGCAATTGAGGACGTCCACTAAAAGTAGGGGTCGAAAGACTCTAGCCTACAGTCGAGAGCCCTAGAAGCGTCTGGGGTCTTTTCCCTATGAAGTAAGATGCCCGTATGGCGAAAACGACAGAACGAAAGCCGTCCGGCCTGATCGAAGTGCAGTGCCCCTGCTGCGAGACGATGCTTCGTATCGATATAGAAACGAAGTCCGTTATCACTCACAAGCTCAAAGAAAAGCCCCCTCCGGTGGAGGATTTGTCCGCCGCCGTGCGCCGTATTAAGGAAGAAGAGTCGCAGCGGGACACCAAGTTTCAGAAGCACGTCGAAGATCAGCGGAATCATCAGGCGGTGTTGAACAAGAAATTCGATGCGTTGTTTAAGCAAGTGCAAGACGATCCGGACTCGCTGCAGCCGCGCAAGAAAGATATCGACTGGGATTGAGAGTTTTTTCCGATCGCCGAGCCTATGGCGGCGTATCGCGGAGAAGTTGTTCGCGCAAGACGTCCAGGACGCGCTGAAAGCCGCGTTCCCAGTCTGGAAACAAATCCACGTACTGAATCATGCGCGCGATGGAGAGCGGGACCCGGCATTCGTCGAAGCGAACCGGTATGAAGAAGATATCGTTGGGCGGCATGAGCGCCGCGCAATCGAGTGCATAGCGAAGCTCGGCTTGAAAGCGGCTGCGTTTGTCGACGCTGCGCGAGGAGAGACAAGCCATGAAGAAGCGCGAATTTTCAATCGCTCCATCGATGGCCCGGAGCCAGTTTTCGCCAGGCCGCAGTTTGCGCTGATCCATCCACGGGTCGAGTCCAAAGTGCTCCAGTTGGGTACAGAGCCGTCGAGCGAGGCCGGCGTCTTCGAGCACGTAGGCCACGAAAACTTGCGGACGTGCGGCTGCGCGCGTGTCGGGCCGGGCCGGCTCGTCGAGCGATTCGCGTAGGAGTTGAGTGAGGTCGTGAGGTTGAGAGAGTCTCATGCCGCTTTCGAATGTAGCGGGCGCGCGCGACGGGGCGGTTGCTGCAAGACGCCTGAAACCGGCGCCGCAATCCGCGCAAGTGATTGAGCGGAGGAGAGATTCGAAAAATTGGGTTTGAATCGCTCTGCGCGTGAACGCAACTTTCTAACGGCTCTTCCGCCCGGCCGTCAGCAGTTGCAGGGATTGCGCCGGGCTGCCTCCAGCGGGCTGAACATCGAACTGGCGCGCAGCGATCTCGCGCTTGGCGGCGCTGACGGCGGTGGCGGGACCGTCAAGCCATTCGAGACTCGCCGCGTAACCGGAGCAACCAATCAGAGCGTGGAAGGCGACTTCACCGGGCGCAAGCGGCGCGTAGTCCGCCGGCGGCTTGGGCGGTGACGAAGCGGCGCCGCGCGTGGGCAGGGCGGCGGGTTCGAAGCCGCAGTTGGTTTGTTGGGGCTCGGCTTTGGCCGCGCGCGCAAGCGACTCATTGGCGAGCGCCGTATAGTTCCACTCGGTCTTGCCTTCGGCGTAAAGTTGCGCGCCCAGTGCGCGGAGCGTATCGCCAAAGGCGAACTGGAATAGCGGGTCGGGCGTTTCATTGACAAGGTCCATCAGACCGCGGCCGAACGGGGATGAGCGGCCGTCCGGATGCACGACGCCCAGCAGATATTGCGCGGCCATCACGGCTGTGTCATGCATCAGCCCGTTCTCGGCGGTGATCTTGATCGCCTCGTCGGGTTCTTCCGGGAAGAGGAACCAGGCGGCGTTGGAGCGATCGATCGGGAGCTTGGTCTTTTCGGCTCGAGCCAGTAGTGCGTCCTTCACTTTCGTGTAGCTCGCGGTTTCTCGTCGGAAGTGCGCCGCGCGGTGAACGGCCAACCGGCCGAGGGCGCCTTGTTGCGCGAGCGTGAGGATAAGGGCGATGCGCTTATCGCGATGCTGGGGCGGGTCGGGATAAGCGGCATAGTAGCCGAGGAGGCGGCGGCTATCGGCGAGTGAGATGGGGGGCTTGCCGCTTTCGATGGCGGCGGCTTGCGCGGGAGTGAGCTTGGCTCCGGCGCTGAAATCGTCGGCCAGCGCCGAAGCGTAGAGGAAGAGTGGGCCGAATAAGAGAACGGCCGCGGCCTTTGGCATCACTCGTCAGTTTAGAACGCTTGACCGGACTGAAAACGGGGTTCAACACGTAGCGGCAAATCCTAACCAGGCGGGGCGGCCTAAGTCCGGCGGGATGATGCATTATATTTACCGCCCCAAAGAGGCTTCACGCCGGGTTGAACTGGCCGCTTGAAAGGACATAGGATCGCGACTCGTAGATCGCTCCGGCAGCCTCCTGATAGTAACTTACGTTCGCGGTCCACTTGCCACCGGCGATGGTGGTATCGATAGACAACGTGGCGAAACCGCGCTTTCCATTGTCTCCTCCGGTCGGGAAACTAGCCACGCGCTCGCCCTCGATGTCGTGCCCCTTGGATAGATCGGTATTGCGGGTGAGCGGCGAAGCGATGAATTCCGGCGCCATTCGGCCGGAGCCCAACTGGACGTGGAAAATCTCGTTGACGTGATCGTCGCCGGAGATCAGGATCAGCCCGTTGATGGCCGCCCCCATGCGGCTCGCCAGACCGGCAAACAGTATTTCCCGTTCAGCTTTATAAACAGGATCTCCATAATTTTCGCGGCCCTTCGCATCGTGATTCCAGTTGCTGCCGGTCGCGAGAATAACAACGCGCGGGGTAGCGGCGCCGCGGCGGTCAATCGTGGCAAACAGATCCGCGATCAAGTCGGGCCCGAAGCAAACACCATTGCCTTTTTCCCGGTTGAACCGGCCGTCGAGCAGATAAATGTCGACTCGGCCATGGGAAATCCTTGTGGTGAGTCCCAGGTCGTTTGTGGCCGAAATAGGCCCATTGTTCCCCCAATACTGATTCCAGGTGTCCACCGCCTCGGTTCGCAAGGCGCTGCTTATGTCTGTACTGTCGGTGTCGTCGCTGGCGAAGTCGTGATCGTCCCAGACGCCGCAGCAAGGAACCACCCGTGCCATATCGAGGAACTCCAAATGTCGCCGCATTGAGACATGGGCGGCGTGCATAGACTCTACATTGCGAACCGTCTCCTCGGTCATGTGGTCATAGAAATAGAAGGTGTCGCCGAGATGGACGAATAAACGCACCGGCGCCCGGTCGCGCCGGCCTAACTCCGATGCCGCCCGAATCGCCGTCCAGGATCCCTGCGCTACCTGCTTGTCCGGGTTGGCGCAGGAACCGAAAGCGAAGCTGAACCGCCCCGGCGAACCATCGGGCGGATACGTGCGCACCGATCCGGTGGAGCCAGGTACTGGCGATTCTACTCCAGCGCGCAAAAAGCTTAGATTGAAATCGTATTGCCGGTTCGGCTGCAGCCCGGCGAGCACGAAACGGGCGGTAGGTTCTAACATACGGGTTACATCGAGCACCGTGGCGTTTGTGGCCGTGTCGATAGCGCGGAATCGGTATCGGCCTTCCTGATCCACTCGATATAGAACTACCGCCGAGGTATCCGATACTTGACCTATAACCGGTCCGAGTATTCGATAACCCGACCGAGGCAGTGGATGTTCGGCGTCCGCAGCCGGGGCGACGCAGAATGATTTATTGGACCAATCCCTCAGATGCAACACATCATCGTCGTTGTCGAGGAATTGGTTGGCATGACGATTGCCGAGCAGCGGCAGAGCGTGGCCGTTCGCGAAGAGCAAAAGGCTTCCCATGAACCAGCCATCGCCACCGTCCTTGCGAATGAATATTTCGGCAATGGCGCCAAGGGTTCGTGAAATTCCCGCCGCCACAGGCAAGGCAACCGTTGCGGATCCGCCAGGGGCGGGCGGCGGCCCAATCTGCCGGTTCAAGGGTTCGTAAAGGCGAGTGCCATCGGTGAAGACGACGTTCACGAACAGTGTATTGACAGAGGACGCATCTCCGGCATCGACGGTGGTGATCTCCAACTCAAGAGTTGCGAGGGTTTCGTTCAAGATTACGGGATCGTCGATGTACATTTTCGCTCCTTGACGTTAGGTAGTGGCGTCGGCGTGAGAATCGTTTCTTTTTCCAGACCGTGAGCAGCCGGAAGTTTTCCTACAGCCACTTGAGGGACGCTGGCGTTTTGATTCATGAGGTCTGGAAGGTCGCGGTCGAATGCGAGTTGAAAGATGGCGCCGGCCGCCGGGCAGTGTGGCGAGACCGCCAAGCGCGCCCCGTTAGCGCGAGGTGGAGAATGAGAGCGATGCGTTTTTGCCGTAGCGCCGCGGTGCGCCGGGACAGGCGGCGTAGTAGCTGAGGAGGCTGCGGCTCCAGCGGCGATATCGGGCGGAGATGCCCGCCCCAAAGAGCACTGGAGGACAGGGGAGCAGGAGCGCGAAACCGGCCCGGGTCATTGTACTTGCAGTGTACTGGTCCCCAACTGAGTGAAACGGCAGCCAGACGGTCAAGTTTTTGGTTTGTTACAATTCCGTTACTATGTCAAGGTTACGTTTGGTTGGTTGGGGTTTAATACTGGCGGCTTCGGTGGTGGCGCAATCTTTCACTGGTGCGATTTTGGGGACGGTCCAAGACTCGACAGGCGCTCATGTGCCTGGCGTGACCGTTGTCGTGATCAACGCCGGGACAAATGCGCGCCACGAGGTCACCACCGATGCAGCCGGCAGCTATGCCGCGCAATTGCTGCCGCCAGGGATCTACAAGGTGGAGGCCTCGGCCCTGGGCTTCAAGAAGTTTCTGCAGGACGGCATTACGTTGCAGGTACAGCAGCAGGCGCGCGTCAATATTCTGCTGAGCGTGGGTGAAGTTACCGAATCGGTGATGGTGTCGGCCGATGCCGCGCTGCTGGAGACCGCTTCGTCGACGATCGGCAAGGTCGTGGACAATAAGCGCATCGTGAATCTGCCGCTCAATACGCGCAACGTCTACTCGCTGATTTTCCTGACGCCGGGAGTGGCCGGGTCGGTTGGAAACAATTATGGCGATATGCGTTACGCCGTGAATGGGGCCCGGGCGCGACAGATGGACACGCTGGTGGACGGCGTGAGCGCGTCGCATGCGACGGTGACCGGCTTCAGCGGCATTTCGGTATTTCCTTCGGTCGATGCGATCGAGGAATTCAAAGTGATGGGCGCCAACTACCCGGCCGAATACGGGCGCAGCATGGGGAGCGTTCTCAATGTGGTGTTCAAGGCGGGCACTAACAAACTGCACGGTAGCGCCTACGAGTTTCTTCGTAACTCCAAACTGGACGCAAACAACTTTTTTGACAACCGGCGCGGCGCCTTGCTGAACAGCTTCAAACGCAGCCAATACGGCGGCACGGTCTCCGGACCGATCAAACACGATAAGACGTTCTTCATGGCGTCGTTTGAGGGATTGCGCGAACGGCGCGCCGCTTCGACTATCTTCACCGTGCCGACTACGCTGGAACGGGCCGGCGATTTCTCTCGCACGTTTGCGGCTAACGGGAACCTGATTCAGGTTTTCGATCCGTTCTCGACGCGCGCCAATCCGGCCGGCGGCTTCATTCGCGACGCAATGCCGGGTAACCTTGTGCCTGCCAGCCGCCAGGATCCCGTGGCGGTGAATGCCCTGAAATACTATCCGGCGGCGAACACGGTCAGCAACGCGGTGACCAATCAGAACAACTTCGCGACACAGGGGTCGGCTGGCGTGAACCTGGATCAATGGGATATCCGCATCGAC
>JAYUSQ010000221.1:0-41403 GCA_043755595.1 Acidobacteriota bacterium
ACAGTAGCCTGAGCCCGCAA
Source organism: Acidobacteriota bacterium (assembly GCA_043755595.1). Taxonomy (GTDB): domain Bacteria; phylum Acidobacteriota; class Terriglobia; order Bryobacterales; family Bryobacteraceae; genus VFZP01. The sequence continues at coordinate 21 of JAYUSQ010000221.1, forward strand.
GCGCCTGCGGCGCGGATGATATCGCCTCCCCCCTTCCGAATCGCGAACCACCCGAACACGCCTACGGCGTGGATGCTGCGCTCGTTCCGCTCCTCAATCCTGTTCCTCGAGTGGGTCACTTGACGCCAACGCTAGTGGGTCATTCTTGCAAGGCGCCGAAGTTCCAGGTGGTGCATCACGATATTTGGGACTATGACGTGGCGTCAAGGCCCGCTCTAGTGCGGGAAGCCGGCTGTCGGTGTCTTGACTAAGATGGGTCACTACTTTGTGTTGGACCGGGTGACGGGGAAGCCGTTGCTGCCGGTCTTGGAAAAGTCCGTACCTCGGTCCGACACTGATGGTGAACAGGCTTCGCTTACGCAGCCCTATCCGGCGAACGACGGTGTCTTCGCCCTCCAGAAGTTTGAGCCCCGTCCGGGCTGGTGTCCCGATGAATTCCGCAAGCTTCGCTATGAAGGTCTATTTACGCCGCCGGCTTTGAATGGAACGCTGCTGTTCCCCGGCAACGTGGGCGGAGCCAATTGGGGAAGCGCCAGTTACGACGCGGGGCGAGGGCTGTTGTTTGTCGCTGCTAATCGTCTAGCTACTGCCGTGCGGTTGATTCCGCGCGCAACTTACGACGCCGCCAATCATGGCGAAACTGGTGAGCGATGGGGGCAGGAATATGCCGCTCAAAAAGGCGGACCGTTTGCGATGGCCCGGCGTACATTTCTCGATCCCGAAGGGCGGCCTTGCAACAGGGAGCCATGGGGTGCGCTGGCGGCGATCGACGTGGCTATGGGCAAGCTGAAATGGGAGGCGCCCATGCTGGTGAGTCTTGGCGGACCGTTGGCAGTGAATGGAGTGGTCTTTTTCGGCGGCACGGTGTTTGAAACAAAACTCCGCGCTTACGCAGCCGACGATGGCCGCAAGCTGTGGGAAACGGAATTGCCGTTCTCCGCCCATTCGACCCCCGGGACCTACGTCTGGGGCGGCAAAAGATACGTCGTCGTGTGCGCCGGAGGACATGGCAAAGTAGACGGCGGCAAACTGGGCGGCGCGGTGTTGGCGTTCACTGTCGAGTGAGCGATGTCGTAATTTTTGCCTGATACTCGACGGCCTTGCTCAAGATCGCCTGGCGATTCAAGGTGAGGGCCTGGCGATCGCGCACGATGAGTTTGCCATGCACCATCACGTTTTGCACGTCGTAGCCTTTCGCGGCATAGACCAGCGTCGAGTAGATGTTGTAGTTCGGCGTGGCATGGGGTTGGCTGAGATCGATCTGCACAAGGTCAGCGAGTTTGCCGCTTTCCAGCGAGCCGATTTTCTTGTCCATGCCAAGCACGCGCGCGCCATTAATCGTCGCCATTTCAAACAACGTCTGAGCGGGCAGGGCACGAGGGTCGTTCTGCGTGACCTTGGCAAGTTTGCCGGCGAGGTCGAGTTCTTCCAGAAGATTCAAGTCGTTGTTGGAACCCGCCGCGCCATCGGTGCCTAGGCCAACGGCAACGCCCGCCGCCAACATCTTCGCAACCGGTGAGACGCCACTGGCGAGCTTCATGTTGCTGGCGGGGCAATGCCCGACTCCCACGCCACGTTGTTTCAGGATCGCGATGTCGCCGTCATCCAGCCATACGCCATGCGCGGCGACGACCGGGCCACCATTGAACAGACCTAGCGCATCGAGCGCGCGTGTGGGGCTCATGCCGCGCTTGGCGATAGACTCATCGTTTTCACGCTTGGTCTCGGAGAGATGGATGAGCAGCGGCCTTGCATAGCGTGTGGCCAAGGCCCGCACGGCTCGTAGAGTTTCGTCTGAGTTCGTATAGAGCGCGTGCGGCGCAACGGCGGGGGTCACTAGCGGATCGGTCGCGTAGAGCTTGAAAAACGCCTCCGTCCGCGCCAAGCCATCGACGGTCGTTTTCGCGTCGGGGACCGGGAACCCAATGATGGTCTGGCCCAACACGCCGCGCATGCCGGCTTCTTTCGCGACCGCGCCAACCACCTCTTCGAAGTAGTACATATCGCAGAAAGTCGTCGTGCCTGAGAGAAGCATCTCAAGCACCGCCAGCCGCGTCCCCCAGCGGACAAACTCCGCGTCGACATTGCGGGCTTCGGCGGGGAAGATGAATTTTTCCAGCCACTCCTGCAGCGCCATGTCGTCGGCAATGCCACGAAACAGCGACATTGCTGCATGCGTGTGAGTATTGATAAGACCGGGGATGATCGCGGCGTTGGGCCGGTCAAGCCGGTTGCGGGCCGTGAAGCGCTTGTCGATTTCGGCGCGTGTGCCCGCCGCTGCGATGGTGCTGCCTTTGACCGCGACGGCGCCGTTTTCAATGACGCGGCGTTGGGCGTCCATCGTGACGACCCACTTTGAGCTAATGATCCAATCAGCCGGTTCGGCCGCATGGATGATGGATGCCGTGACAACAAGCAGGGCCAGCGTCTTCACAGCGCTGCCTCAACGCGCGGGACCAACGCTCGCAACAACGCCACCATCGTGCCTCGCGTTTGCCGGCCAACCTCTAACACTTCGGCGTGATCGAGTTTTCCGGCCAGCACTCCCGCCGCCATGTTGGTGACGCACGATATCGCCATGCAGCGAATTCCCATGTGCCGCGCGGCCAGGACTTCAGGAACAGTGGACATGCCGACAAGGTCCGCGCCAATCGCGCGGAGATACCGTATTTCGGCGGGCGTCTCATAGTTAGGCCCCTGCAATCCGGCGTAGACGCCTTCCCGTAGTTCTACGCCGAGCCGCTGCCCGATTTCCTTGGCGACGCGGCGGAATTCCGCGTCGTAGGCGTCGGTCATGTCAGGGAATCGAGGCCCCAGTGAATCGTCGTTCGGCCCGATGAGAGGATTCGCGCCCTGCAGATTAACGTGGTCGGAAACCAACACCAGCGCGCCCTGGCTGTAAGCCAAGTTGATCCCGCCCGCCGCATTGGTGAAGATGAACGCCTTGACGCCCAGCCGTCCCAGCGCTCGCACGCCATAGACAACCTTGTCCATTGAGTGGCCTTCGTACAAATGCGCCCGTCCGCTCAACACCACCAACGGTGTCGAGTCCACATTTCCAAAGACCAGTTTTCCCGCGTGACCGACAGCCGTCGACTCGGGCCAGCCGGGGATCTGTGCGTAGTGGATTTCCTGGCGGGCCTCCAGTTCATCGGCGAACGCGCCCAAGCCGCTGCCCAAAACGATCGCCACGCGCGGGTTTGACCGCATGTGGGCGGAGAGATACTTCAACGCTTCCTGCATGATGATTGACCGCCTATTATTGTCCCAGGAGTTGGCGAACGCCCAGGAGAAGGCCGACGATTGCCGCCGACATGAAGTTAGCAAGCGTGCCAGCCAATACGGCGCGCAAGCCGTAGCGCGCCAAGTCGCCGCGCCGCTCAGGAACCAGCGCACCGATGCCGCCCACCTGAATCGCGATGGAACTTAAGTTGGCAAAGCCGCACAGTGCATAGGTGGCAATGATGAACGACTTTGGATCGAGCGATTCTTTCATCGGTCCTAACTGCGCGAACGCGATGAATTCGTTGAGCACCAAACGCGTGCCCATCAAATTGCCAATCGCCGAAGCGTCTTTCCAACTTACGCCAAGCAGCCACGCAACGGGGGCCATGATCCAGCCAAGCAACGTTTGGAGCGACTCAGGAAAGAACGGGAACATGCCATGAAACCAGCCAAAGATGCCGTTGACCAACGCGATCAGCGCGACGAATGCGATCAGCATCGCGCCAATATTGAGCGCCAACTGCAACCCATCGCCTGCGCCGCGCGCCGCCGCATCGATGATGTTGACGCCGGGTTTTTCGACTTCAACTTTGACTTGGCCTTGCGTCTCCGGCGTTTCAGTTTCCGGCATCAACATCTTGGCCAACAGAATCGTGGCGGGCGCGGTCATGATCACCGCGGTCAGTAAGTGTTGGATTTCCACCTTGGCGATCAATACGTAGGCCGCCATGACAGCCCCGGAGACGTGCGCCATGCCGCTGGTCATGATTGTGAACAGCTCAGACTGGGTAAGCCGCGGCAGGAAGGGCCGTATCGTCAGCGGAGCTTCCGTTTGACCCATGAAGATACTGGCTGAGACGCACGTAGCTTCGGCGCCGGAGATGCGCATGACCTTGTACATCGCTACTGCCATCGCTTTGACAAAGATCTGCATCAAGCCGATGTAATAGAGGCAGGAAAACAGCGACGCAACGAAGATGATGATGGGGAGAACCTGGAACGCGAAGATGACGCCGAACTCCTTCGAATTCGCGCCGAGGGGGCCGAAGAGAAATCGGCTGCCTTCTTCGGCGTAATGGATAACTGAATTGACTGCGCCCGCCGCCGCTTGAAAGATCGTGCCGATTGGAGTATTCAGGACCAGAAACGCAAAACCGACCTGGAGGCAGATGCCCACCAGGACGGTTCTACGATCGATACGTGCCCGGTCGTTCGACAGCAAGTACGCCAGCCCGAGGATTGCTGCCAATCCTAACAGACCGGTGAACTGTTGCATGTCCTAGCCAACGACTTCGAGAATCAACTCACGCTCCGCCGGGGCGGTTGTGGATATGCGGAAAGCGTCTTCAACCAAGTCAGCCGCTTCATCGAGGCGATCTTCCTTGGTGTAGTAGATACGGCACAACACTGCGCCCGCGTCGACCTTTTGGCCGGTCTTGACTTCCAGGATCACGCCCACGGCCGGATCGACCGCGTCGTCTTTCGTGTCACGGCCCGCGCCTATCATCGACGAGGCAAGCCCGATCGCCTGCGCTTCGATGGCGCTAACATAACCGTTACGCGGCGAGCTGATCTCGCGCACGCCAGTCGCGTTCGGCAGCAGGTCAAAGCGATCCAGCACCTGCGCGTTGCCGCCCTGGGCTTGAATTACTTCCTTGAATTTCTTGTAGCCGGAACCGTCCAGCAGCTTCTTCTGCGCCAATTCCCGCGCATCATCCAGAGTCATGGTGATACGGCCGAGGAAGATCATGCGCGCAGCGAGTTCCAGCGAAAGCCTGGTTAGATCCGTCGGCCCGGCGTTCTGCAGGGTTTGCGAAACTTCCATTACTTCCAGCGCGTTGCCCACGGCATAACCGAGCGGCTGGCTCATATCGGTAATGAGCGCTTGCACCCGTTTGTTGGCGCGGCGACCGATGCCAACCATCATCTGAGCGAGACGGCGCGCATCCACCTGCTTCTTGACGAAGGCGCCGGTCCCGACTTTGACGTCAAGCACCAGTGAGTCCATGCCTTCGGCAATCTTCTTCGACATAATCGAAGCGGCGATCAGCGGAATCGATTCGACTGTCGCCGTCGAATCGCGCAACGAATACATCTTCCCGTCGGCGGGCGCTACCTGTGCGGTCTGACCCATAAAGGCCAAGCCATACATACGCAACTGTTCGCGGAATTCGTCGACCGTCAGATTGGTGCGGAAGCCTGGGATCGATTCCAGTTTGTCGAGCGTGCCGCCGGTGTGACCCAGCGCCCGCCCGGACATCATCGGCACGATCGCTCCGGCGGCTGCCGCGAGAGGGGCTGCAATCAAACTGGTCTTGTCACCGACGCCGCCAGTGGAGTGCTTGTCCACCTTGACGCCAGGAACGCTAGACAGATCGATCGTTTCACCGGACGCGACCATTCGCGCCGTCATCGTGTCGACTTCCTTGTCGGTCATGGAACTATTGAAAGTCGCCATGAGGAAAGCCGCCATCTGATAATCCGGGATTTCCCCGGACGTATAGTTGTCGATCAGAAAACCGATCTCTTCGGGCGACAGTTCTTCGCCGTCGCGTTTTCTACGGATGAGGTCCACAGTACGCATGGAACTTTCAAAGGTAACACGTTATGTAATTGAAAGTAAAGCGACTAAGCGCGGATCAACTGGATATCTCTGTCAAGAGTTCGCTAAGCGCCCAAACTCGATGAGATTTTGGACCAGACTAGCCCCAGCGAATCGATCGAGGGAACACTGCCTTGCGCCATCACTGGGTTGCCGCCGCCGCGACCACCCACGGCGTCGAGAGCGGCCTTCAAAGCCGCTCCTGCTTTCAATGGACTATCTGGCGAAACACAGAGAAGTATCGACGGCGGCTCGGCGCAGAGCGCGGCAAAGACGGTAAAACCTCCCGCTCCGGCAAATGCCTGGGCCTCGGCACGCAAGGCTTCTTCGATGGGCCCTTTGGCGATCTGCCGGACGTGAAGGCGCGCGCCTGCGGGATTAGGGGCGGTCGCGGCATGTAGTTCACGGCCCCGGATGGCTGCCAGATCACCCGATAGCTTTTTCGCGAGTTTCTCGGCCTCGGCCAAGCGGTCCGATTGAGCATTCACGAGCGCGGCGGTTTGATCCAGGGGCGACGAGAAGCGCTTGGCAATGGACGAGAGAGCGTCAAAATCGGCTCGTGCGCGTTCAATCGCTCGCAGGCCGCACAAGAATTCGATCCGGAGGTTGCCGCGTATTTTGTCTAATTTCCTGATAAAGAGCGGACCGATCTCAGCCGTTGAAGCCACGTGTGTGCCGCCGCAGGCGCTACGGTCCAGGTCATCGATCGTGACGACGCGAATGGTTCCTTGGCGGTCCGTAAGCTTGCGCAACCCTAAATCCTCGCGCGAGTCGTGATAGGAAACTGTAACTTTGCGGTTCTCGACGATCGTTTGGTTGGCCCGGCGTTCGGCGTCCAACAATCGGGCTGGATCCAATTGCGGCGCCGCAACATCGATCGTCGACCCGTCAACGCCCAAATGAAAACTCACGGTCGGCAGTTTTAGAACATCGGCCAGCACCGCAGATAGCAGGTGTTGGCCGGTGTGCTGTTGCATGTGATCGAAGCGGCGAGGCCAGTCGATCTGGCATGCGTGCCAGCCTGGTTCGATTGGCTGATCGAGAATGTGCGCCACTCGCTCGCCGGCTTCTTCGGCGACTTCGACGACGCGAGCTTCGCCGATTGTTCCGGTATCGAAGGGCTGCCCGCCACTTGTGGGATAAAATGCGCTGCGATCAAGGTATACGCGGTGGGGATCGGCTGCGCCGGTTTCCACATTGGCGTGAAACCGGCGCAGATAACTGTCGTCGTAGTAAAGGCGGTTCATTCCACCGCGATTAAAGCATACTCGCTAGCCACTGTGTCCAGTTGAACGCGGAGGGGAACGTCGCCTTTGGGACTATTTTCCGGGATCACGACATTGATCTGGTAGAGACCCACTAAACCCGGCGTGAGCCCGATGAAGAGGGCGTCCTGAGGAACGCCGGTGACCAGCGCGAGCGCGCCGAAAAATACCCGCTTGGTGGCGGAGTCCATTTGCGCCAACGGCGAACTGGGCGCGGCCGCTCCGGCGACGACGGCTGGGCTGGTCTGGCCGAAACCAAGACCATACAGCGTGATCGCTTCGCCCGGCCGCGACGGCCGGCTGTTCGGAATGCCGAATTCGCGCGGGAGCGAGAGCGAACCATCCTGGTGAACGGCGATACCAAAGTAGTCTCGCGACTCAGGCACCGCAATACCGGCGGCCCGCAGTGCAATGCGGATCAGCTTGGGGGAAGAGGGCACGACGGTGACCGTGATGGCATTGCCGCGCGTACTCCCTCGATCGATTCGCACCGTAGCCGTACCCGGCGCCACATCGTATGGCATCTGAAAATTCACTTGATTGTAGGAGGCGTAATAAACCGGAGCGGGCCGGTCATTCACGAATACCCGGGCGTCGCCAAGTTCAACTGGTAGCGGAAGGGCGGATGCCACCGTTGGATCTTTGAACGTCAATTGCTCCCCGAAAGCGGCGACAATGCCACCGGCGGCGAGGACATCGCCATCCTCAAACACCGCGTTTTCTAACACGCCACCGAGACGCAAAGACGGCGCAGCTTGAGCCACGACCTCCAACTCCACCGGGATATTCAGCGGTGAATTCACGCCGCTATGTGCGACCGCGACATTACCCTTATACACACCGGGCTGTGCGTCCGCCGCGTTGAAGTTGACGTCCACAAGATCGAAGCCGTCCAGTTGGGTAGCCGTCAACCAGTTACCGCCCGTCTGCACGGTAGCGGTCGCGCCGGTCACATTCAAACGGCCCAGACCGCGATTCGATATCCGGAGGCGTTCGAGAATCTTCGCCGGGTTCTGCGCCAGCCGCACCCGCAGGGCGCTCTTGCTCGCTGTGGCAATAGGCTGCGAAGTGACTTGCAACGCGACGTTCGCGGTTTTGTTGTCAGCTGGCAGCGCCGATTTCAATACCGACACAGTTCCGTTATAAGTGCCCTCGGCTTGGCCTGGCCGATGAGTAGCGCGAATCACAAAGGGCTTGACGAAATTGAACGTGCCCGCGCTCTGCTGCAGTAAGGTAAGCCAAGCGCCCCCAGGCGCTACGTTGGTGTCTACGGCTGAGTTGGTAACGAAAGGGAAGTCATCGCTTGAGCCGTTCGGCGCCACGTATAAGTTGATTCGATCGGGCAGCGTGCTGCCGACGCTGAGCGTGACGAGGATCCGCTGGGGCGCGTCGATGGCGACTGGGTCTGATACCAACACGGTGGCCGAGTACACGCCTGGTTGTAGTTGCTGACTGGAAAACGTCAGACGAACTGGAATGCAGATACCGGCGCGCCGCACGCAAGTGCGAGCCGTGGAGGCAGCGGCACTCACCCATGGCGCCGTCGAGCTGAAAGTCAGCCGGAGGTTCTCGGTCTCTGAGCTGACGTCACGGTCGGCTACGCTGTATGCTTCCAAATCCTGGGCGGCGGCAGTGGCTCCCTGGGCAATGGTTACCGGGCCGACCACCGTTGAGGACAGCCGCAAACGAGGCACCGCCCAAATGGAAGAAGAGGCAAGAATGAGGAGAGAAAAATATTTTGTAAAAGTCACACCGATTCCTTCTGGACGCCGTGACAAACGTTGAAGGCCGAAACGTATTCACCCACGATTGTTCCGGTCTCGAAGTGACAGAATAGCACGCCAAAGGCCAAAACCGCGCCGCAGAAAAGAAGCCTTCAGTAAATCGGGCATAATGATAGAAACATGGTGTCGACCGTCCGGGAACAGATCCAAACGATCTTCCGCGAAGACCCCGCGGCCAAGAGTGTCCTGGAGATCGTTCTGTGTTACCCAGGTTTCCACGCTATCCTCTTGCATCGTTTGGCTCATTGGTTGTTCAAAGCGGGCGTGCCCCTGGTCCCTCGAGTCATTTCTCAAGTCAGTCGGATGCTCACCGGCATCGAGATTCATCCGGGAGCGAAGATCGGCCGCCGATTTTTTATCGACCATGGCATGGGTGTGGTGATTGGTGAGACCGCCGAGATCGGTGACGACGTATTGTTGTACCAAGGTGTCACACTGGGTGGGACAGGAAAGGAACGCGGTAAGCGTCACCCCACCGTTGGAAATCAGGTTGTCGTTGGCACGGGGGCCAAAGTGCTAGGTAACATTACAATTGGGGACCACGTCAAGATCGGCGCCGGATCGGTGGTGGTTCATCCCGTGCCATCCCATTCCACCGTGGTTGGCATCCCGGGCCGTGTCGTCAGACGGCATGGTGTGAACAGCGCCGGGGAAATGCTTGAACACGGACAACTGCCGGATCCGGAGGCACAGGAAATGGAAGACATGAAGCGGCGTCTATCCGAAATCGAAGGGCAGTTGCAAAAACTTCTCGCGGAGCGGTCGGCGTCCAGCAGCCGGAATTAATGGTGGCTTGAGCGCTCCATGTTGGCGCTGTACGGTACAATCTCAAAATTGATGAGGGGAGAACGGCTGTAAGCCAAGAGTGGCCACCGATTTGATCGAAGTTGACCAGGAGGCTCCGGCCCAGGAGGTTCTGGCGCGGGCCGGTGCGGCCATTCGCAAAGGCGCGGTTGTCGCGATCCCGACCGATGCGCTCTATACCCTTGTCGCTGACCCATTCAATCTGGATGCGGTCCGCCGGGTGTTCCTGGCTAAGGGGAGGGAATCGGCGCGGGCCTTGCCTCTGCTGGTATCCGGCACGCTCATGGCCGAGGAACTCGCCGGGGAGCTCAATACAAGGTTTTATCTGTTAGCCCGCAAGTTCTGGCCAGGGCCATTGACGATGATCGTCCCGGCGTCGGCTGGAGTCCCTTTGAAAGTGACTGGGAATACGGGCCGCCTGGCTATGCGGCAGTCTAAGTCGGCGATCGCCTCTGGATTGCTGGAGTGGCTGGGCCAGCCGCTGATTTCCACGAGCGCCAATTTGAGCGGTATGCCCACGTGCCGCGCCGGGATCGACGTTTTCGGCACGATGGACGGACGCATCGACTTGGTATTGGATGGCGGCCCTTGCTCAGGCGTAGGCTCCACCACGATCGATATCACTGAGCCCTACTGGCGCGTCATCAAAGAAGGTGTGATCGGCGAAAAGGAGATTGGTGAGTGCCTGAAGGGCATCTGAACCGGCCCGCTTCATGAATCTGTTGTTTATCGGCGATATCTTCGCCTCCGCTGGCCGCGGTGTGGTGTCCGAACGGCTTTCGGGTATTATCGGCGAGGAGTCGATCGATTTCGTCGTGGCAAACGGCGAGAACTCGGCCGGAGGATTCGGGATCACGCCGCATATCGCCGATGAGTTGCTGGAACTCGGGGTTGACGTTATCACCAGCGGCAATCATATCTGGGATAAGCGAGAGATCTACGACTACCTTGATCGTTCGCCCCAACTGCTGCTACGCCCCGGGAACTACCCTGAAGGACTACCCGGCAAGGGCATACAAGTTGTGAAAGCCCGTAACGGCGTCGAAGTGGCCGTCATGAATCTGCAAGGGCGCACCTATATGCCCGCCACCGATTGCCCCTTCCGCAAAGCCGACACCATACTGGCGGCGCTGCCCACCGCGGTCAAGATTCGATTTCTAGACTTCCACGCCGAGGTCACCAGCGAGAAGATTGCGATGGGTTGGCACTTGGATGGCCGCGTCTCCGCCGTCATTGGCACTCATACCCATATCCCAACAGCCGATGAACGCGTCCTACCGGGAGGAACGGCCTACTTGACCGACTCAGGTATGACGGGCCCCTATGATTCGGTAATCGGAGTCGAGCGCGAGCCAATTCTGCGCAAGTTCATGACCTCAATGCCGGTTAAGATGGAAGCTGCCAAGGGACGGGTGGAGCTTCGAGGCGCCATTGTCGACATCGACGAACAAAGTGGCCGGGCGCGATCGATCAGGCGCTACCTCACCACCCATCGCTAGGACATGCAAGGTCCGTATCCCCCTCATTTTTTTCCGGCTAAATGCCGATTGACAAAGAGAGACTCGGGCGGAGCTCGACTATTACTTGAGATTGTTTAGTCAAGTGATTGTTGTAGAGCGGTTTGTTTGTGACCAAACAGCATTTCAAGCGACTACGCTACCTTTTTCCGGTGCTGCTGGCGGCTTTGTCTTTAGCCGTCGGCGTAACGCTGACAGGTTCCCTGGAGCGCAGCCGAGACACTACCCAGCGCACCGCAGAGGCGTTGATTACGATCGAAGAGGCGGCCGAATTGGTGTGGGAACTGCGCTTCGGTTCCTTCGAGAATCTCGCGGTTCGAGGTAATGATTTAGCTGAGTCATGGCGCCGGTTGGAGCCCCGGATTGTATCGCTCAGCCGTCAGCGGGCTTACGGCAGCCAGGAACTCCCTAGCCAGATTCTCCGAACCTCGGCGCTATTCGAATCCGCCCGTAAGATTTCCTCGCCGGCTGTCGCTCAAGAGATTGCAGTCAAAGGGTTGGTTGTTTGGGCTGGTTGGCGGCGTCTGGAGCGATCACTCACTCAGAGGCTAACCGTTGAGCTGGCCGGACCCGGAAATCAGGCGGCGATCCTCAATCTGCTAGCGGCCCTCGGTTGCCTGTCCTGTGCGCTCTTGCTGTGGCAAACCTGGCGGGCCGGACAGATTCGAGATGATGCCGGGATGGTTGAAAACCGTCTACGCGAAAGTGAGTCCCGGACGCGGACCATGATCGAGTGTGCGCGCGAAACACTGATTCAAGCGGATGCCTCAGGTCGGATCCTACGTTCCAATCACAAGTTGACGGCAGTCGATATGGCCTCGCTCTTCGATTCCCCGGAAACCTGGACCCGGACGGTGGACAAAGTAAGGAGTGCCCCGGCAGGGTCGACGATTTCTCCTTGCCAAGTGTGGGTTTCCGCTGACAAAGAGGGGCGGCTGATGGATTGGCGAGTGGCCCCGGTCAGGGATGCCTCTGGCGGGTTGGTTCGGATCGACTCGGCAATGCTCGACGTGACGCACTGGCACGTGGCGCTGCAGAACGCTCAAACCCGGGTCGCAGAGCTTGAGCAAATCGAGCGGCGGCTTGAGCTGCAATTGAAGGAGTTGCTGGCCCAGTCCAATGAGCTGGCCGAGAGCCGGTCCGCTATCAAACGAACGGCCGATGCTCGAATGGAGGCGCTGCAGGGTTGGGGACGCCGCGTTGCCCGCCGGCTGGGAGAAGCGGCTTCGTTGGCCGAAAGTGTAGGCTCCGGTCCGCTTGATCCTGCGGACTCTTCCGCCCTGGTTGGAGCAGTGGAGACCGTGGCCGCGTCTCTACAGGCGTTGGCTGAATTTGCAGGGCTTGAGCGGGGACAACTCGAATTGTCGCCGTCCGCTGTTTGTCCGCATGAGCAACTGGAGGAGTGTTTGGAGGCAGTCGCCGGCCGGGCCGAGGTAAAACATGTCGAACTGCCATGTTTCGTCCAGCAGGGTATTCCGCTATCTCTGGTGACGGACTCTCGGCGGCTTCATGAAGTCCTGGTTCATGTTCTCGAACACGCGATTGCTAACACCAGCTGCGGGGAAGTGGCCGTGCGTTTGAACATCGCCAGCAGGTCGGCAACGGGTGTCAATCTGCGTTTCGAGGTCGAGGACACCGGCAGTGGCTTCAGCCGCGACGAATTGGCCGCTTTGTTTGAGCCCTTCCACCCCGGATTGGCGATCCGGGAGGTGGCTTCGCGGTTGGCTTTTGCCAAACGGATCGTCGAAAAGATGGGCGGGCAATTTGGAGCGGAATCAGAACCCGGCCAGGGTACCCGCGTGTGGTTTGTTATTCCCTGCCAAACGGCGGCCGCCGGAGAGGCGGGCAAGCCAGACGAAGCCCTCTCTGAGCTGGCAGGCAAACGAATTCTGATTGTCCATGAGTCGGCTAGCCAGCGTGGCGCGCTGCTTGAGTTGTGCCAGATCTTGGGCCTTTACGCTACGCCTTGTTCTTCAGCAGAGGAGGCGCTGCCAACGCTGACCGAGGCCGCAAGCCAATGCCTGCCTTTCGAATTCGTTCTCATCAACTACGAAATGCCTGGAACTGGCGGCCCGGAGTTGGCGATGCGTGTTGTCAACGAACCGGCACTGGCAGCCTCGGCAGTTTCCTTAATCGTTCCCTTTTCGCTCCGCGCTCTTACAGAGGAACCGGGTCCTCTGGGTTTGCGCGGGGCGATTGCCAGCCCGATACGGCGGCGGGCGATGGCTGATCTGCTGCGGCGGGTCTCCACCGACGGACCAGCCCCTGCGTGGGCCTCGGTTCGGGCTGCCGATCCATTTACCGACGTAGCCGTTCAACGGCAGCGTGCCGATGTCGCTCCGGCCGGTTCGCCAATCGTTTTAGTCGTCGAGGACAATCTCGTCAATCAACGCGTGGCCGTTCGACTGGTCGAGAAAATGGGTTACCGCGCCGCTGTCGTCAACAACGGACTGGAAGCCATCCATGCGTTTCGACGCGAAAACTACGACTTGATTCTGATGGACTGCCAAATGCCCGAGTTGGACGGGTTTACTGCCACTGCCGAAATCAGGCGGCTGGAGACGCCTGGCTCGCACCTTCCGATCATCGCCATGACCGCGAATGCGATGCGGGGGGACCGCGAAAAATGCCTGGCGGCGGGCATGGACGACTACATCAGCAAGCCCGTCGCTTTTGAAGATCTCCGAGTGTTGATCACTCGGTGGCTGGCACGGGTGGGCGTCGCGCGCCACTAAACCCATCCTCGTAGGGTAACCTGGACTGTTACATGTCCACACCGGCCCCGTCCCGCGACCCCAAGATTCTTCGCAGCCGCACCTGGTTTGACTCACTCGAGTACTACAGTTTCGCCCGGCGCGCTTATCTACGTTCGGAAGGACTCACGCGCGAGAGTTTTCAAGGTAAGCCGGTCATCGGTATCTGCAATTCGTGGAGCGAACTCAATCACTGTAATATCCATTTGCGCACGGTCGCCGAGGCAGTGAAAAGAGGAGTCTGGCAAGCAGGCGGCTTCCCGCTCGAATTCCCTACAATTTCGCTCGGCGAAGTCTTCATGAAGCCCACGGCGATGCTCTTCCGGAATCTCATGGCCATGGATGTGGAGGAGTCGATCCGCGCCAATCCGCTGGACGGCGTGGTGTTGTTGTGCGGGTGCGACAAAACCACGCCCGCGCAACTAATGGGCGCAGCCAGTGCTAATTTTCCTTCGATTTTCGTTACCGGCGGTCCAAGCCTTTCGGGTCAGTATCGGGGCGCCGAAATTGGCTCCGGTACGGACATGCGAAAGTTATTCGATCTTTATCGGTCTGGCGAACTGTCCGAAGAGGGGCTCAATGAGGTCGAAGCTTGTTCGGCCCGCAGCAATGGCCATTGCATGGTCATGGGTACGGCCTCCACGATGGCGAGCATTGTCGAGGCGCTGGGCATGACCCTGCCCGGCGGAGCCGCCATCCCGGCGCCGGACTCGCGCCGCTTGGCTCTGGCCGAACAGTGCGGCAGACGGATTGTCGAAATGGTTTGGGAAGATCTGCGTCCATCGCAAGTAATGACGCGGCAGGCGATTGAAAATGCGATCACGGTCGACATGGCGATCGGCGGCTCCACCAATGCCGTCGTGCATATGCTGGCAATCGCCGGCCGGCTCGGGATCGATCTATCGCTCGAAGAGTTTCATTCCATTTCCAAGAAAACTCCGTTCATAGCGAACGTGAGACCCTCTGGGGCCTATCTGATGGAGGATTTCTGCTACGCCGGTGGAATCCCGGCGGTCATGAAAGAGCTTCTCCCGCTGTTGCATCGCGACGCGATCACTGTCACCGGCAAGACCGTTGAGGAAAACGTCGGGGCATCGGAGTGTTTCAACCAAGATGTGATCCGTTCGTTGAAGACGCCGCTGTGTCCAGAAGGCGGCACTGTCGTGATTTATGGGAATCTGGCTCCGCGGGGTGCGGTCATCAAACACACTGCGGCCTCGCCGCACTTGTTGCAGCACCGCGGCCCGGCCCATGTTTTTGACAACTATTACAAGATGCTTGAGGATCTGAACCGCGACGATTTGCCGGTGGACGAAAACACTGTCCTGGTCCTGAAAAACGGCGGCCCGCACGGGGCGCCGGGATTCCCAGAGTGGGGCCACATTCCCATGCCCAAAGTGCTGCTGAAGCGGGGAATCAAAGACTGCGTGCGAATCTCGGATTCCCGTATGAGCGGCACGAGTTTCGGAGCGGTGGTACTGCACATCACGCCCGAGTCGGCCATCGGCGGTCCCTTGGCCGCCGTACAAACCGGCGACGAGATTATCCTAGACTGCGCCGGCCGGCGGATCGACGTGAATCTTCCACAAGAGGAAATCGACCGGCGCCTGGCCGCCTTCGTGCGTCCCGCACCCAAGTATGATCGCGGTTACGGCAAGCTCTTCCTCGATCACGTCACGCAAGCCGATCAGGGCTGCGATTTCGATTTTTTGCGCGCCGTCAAATAGACTATTCCGGGATGGATCGACGGGCGGGCATCGCCGGCCGCCCGTCACGATTGGCCAAGTCCCAACTTAACTGATGGACCAGCCGCGCGATTCGTTCCACCTTGCCGTAGTCGATGCGCTCTGGCCGGTCGTTCGTTGTGTGGTAGTCCGGGTGTAGCCCCGTGTGAAAGAAGAGCGCGGGCACGCGCCGCTGCAGAAAAGGCCATTGATCGCTGCGCCGCAATAATTGCGATTTGTTGTTGTCGTAACGCCGGAGCAGCCGCAGGTCGGTCGAATGATTCGCTTGGTCGGTTAGCGCGCTCAGTTCAGGCGAGAAACTCCAGCCGAGAATGTTCACATTCTGTGCGTTCGACGCGGCCGCCTGCGCAGCCAAGCCGTTGAAGCGCCGGCCCGCCCCTTCTGGCACCTCCTCACTGCGCCCGATCATGTCCATGTTGAGAGTAGCTACCGTTTTGGCAAGGGGCCACGTCGAGTCATCCTCCACCCAAGCCCACGCGCCTAACAACGGCCCACAGCACCGCTCTTCAGATCCCCACGAAGCGAAAATAACCGTGCGCTTTGGCCGCTGTCCCTGCAAAGCGGCCAGCGCATAGGCTTCGGCGATTTCAAGCAAGGCCACCAGGCCCGAGGCATTATCGTCGGCCCCATTGAAAATCTGATCGCCGTCGGCGCCATTGTGATCGTAGTGGGCGGACACAATTATGGCCTCTTCCTTCAAACGGGCGTCGGAACCTTCGATCTTCGCGACGACATTCCGGTCTTCGACAATAGATCGGGTCAGCGCTGTCTCGAACTCCACGGGAGGGCCGTCGCCGCCACGAGGCGTTCCTTGCGTCGCCTCCTCAACCGCTTGCTTCAGGGTGCGTCCCGGCCGCCTCAGCAATTCGGTCGCGAGCGCCGGCGAAATCTGCGCTACTGGAATGCGAATCTTGTCGGCGAGTACGGCCAGCGTATATTTCTCCAGGTGCGGTGGCTTTTCCGGCCAGTAGACACGCGCTGCAGCCGGGAAGCCATTGGTGGCGCGGCCAAGGCTGGTAGCGTTGACGAACAACACACCCGCGGCGCCTGCCTCCTGTGCTGAAAGCACCTTGCGAAGACTGTTGGCATACTCACTCGTCACGACGCCGTCGAAGACGCTCTTTGGGTCATCTGGACTCGGATCGCCATCGAGAATGAGGGCGATCGAGCCCGTCAGACCCTTACCTTTGTAGTCATCCCAACCAAGCGCGGGCGCGTGAATGCCGTACCCGGCAAAAACAACCGGCGCGCTGGCGTGGGCGTTTAGGCTGAAGATCAGCGGATAAAAGTCTTCCAGCAGTTTTCCCTGGCGCCGTTCGATCTGCAAGCGATTTGGCCCATCCAGGCGAGAGAGAACGAGGTCAAAACGATGGAACATAGAGTCGCCCACCGCAGCCTTCAGCCCAATCCTTTCAAAACGCGACTGGAGATATTCCGCAGCCAAGCCATATTCACGCGAGCCAGTCAAGCGGCCGCGCATCGCATCACTCGCCAGGAAGTAGAGGTCGGCTTTTAACTGGTCCCTCGCGATCGTATCGTTCGCGGGCGCCCGTTGCTGGCCGAATAAGGGTAACGATAGAAAAAGTGAAAGCAGCAGCCACATGTACTTTGCATCTTACTTGAACGCGATCCGCTCACGCAGCGAAGTCATTAACTCACCCACCACAATCCCTTCATGCGAACGAAGGCCTCGCCATCCAAGCCGTGCCGGACTGGGTGTCTGTCTCGAACCTCAGACCAGCCGCTATGGACCAACGTGACTCGTGTGCCCGAGCCAACGGGGTCGAAGGATACCTCGACGATCGTACTGGGATCGGCAGGCGCGAAGTTTGGCGGCCGCCAGGTAAACGCGAAGCGCGCCGGCGGGTCCCAAGCTGTGATCTCGCCCGTGACGACGCCTCGCGAACCCGACGGGGAGTCGACGGTCTCAATCAGGCGTCCACCCACTCCTGGTTCGAAGATGAGCAAGCCCGGGTGCGCTCCTGACGCTCTAAATTTCGGGCCTTTCCGCCACCACAAATCTGTCTCCCACGTAAAGATCGAGAAGGCAGTAGCCGGGTCGGCCCTCAACGTAACCGTGACTCGAACGCTGTCAAACGGCTTGGACCTCACTTGGTTCGCCGCTTCTTTTCGACGTGCTGCTTGAAGGAATCCAGTTGCCCGGCCCAGAACCGCCTCACGTCTTCCAGCCAGCCGTGCATCTGGTCGAACGGCGCTTGGCGGAGGTGGTAAATCCGCACCCGCGCGTCGTCAGCGATGCCCGCTTCGGCAACTAGGCCGCTTCGCCGGAGTATCCGCAGGTGACGGCTCATGGCCGCCGGCGACATGTCGAGCGAAGCGGCCAATTCTCCGGCCCGGCGAGGTTCCTGACTGAGCATCGCGATGACGGCCATCCGAATCGGATCGGATAGGGCGGCGAAGGTTTCAGGCAGCGCTGGTTTCATCGCTGGGTCTGATCGCGAACGCGCTCGGTAAACCACCACATATGGCCTTCCGGATCCAGAGCCCCATACGTTCTGTCTGCCCAATAATCGGCGCCATAGTCATGAATCTTTGGCTCATCGACGATCACCGCTCCCGCCGCCTTGGCGTGTGCGTGATGTGCATCGGTGCTGTCCACGAACAGCAGGATCGTCTGCGTAACAGCGCCGCCATTGCCCGCCGGACTGACGCCGCGTGGATGCAGCGGGTAGGCCGGCTTGCCGCCGCTTTGCGCCACCATGATCAGCGCGTCGTCGCCGTACGACAGTTCACTGTGTACGATCATGCCGCCCTCGCCCTCAACTTTCAAGCGGACTTCAACGCCGAAGGCTTCGCACAGCCAATCGATCGCTTTCGCCGCGTCGTCATAGTAGATGGCCGAGGAAAGGCGCGGCCAGCCTTCGGGTGTTGGTTTCATATTATGTATATAGTTAATCAAAACAGATACTATTTTCAATGAGGAAATTTATCCCTGGCTGTCCGCCGATTCTGATATCCTCAGAGCCGCGATGCAGAAATTCCTCATCCCGGCGCTACTTGCCGCCCTCACTCCCGCTTTCTCGCAGACTCCTGGTCCGGTTCACGATTCCCCGGTGGTCCACGCAGACCGCAGCGTAACCTTCCGATTTCGCGCCCCGGCTGCGAAGGAAGTCATCCTCACGCGCGAGGGGACGCGAGCGCCAATGACACGTGACGGCCAAGGATGGTGGAGTCTGACGACTGCGCCGCTCGAGCCCGACTTCTACGGCTATTCGTTTGTAGCGGACGGCGTGGCGGCCATCGATCCACTCAATCCGATGATGAAGCCGAATCTGCTCAGCCCGCAGAGCATGGTGCATGTGCCGGGCGGTGGCCAACTCTGGGACACTGCCAACGTTCCTCGTGGCGTCTTGCACCGCCACTCCTATCGTTCGGGAATTGTTGGTGACGATCGCGACTACTATGTCTACACGCCTGCGGGTTACGACGCGAAAGCCAAGACCGTCTATCCGGTGTTGTACCTCCTGCACGGTTACAGCGACGACGCCCGGGGCTGGACCGATGTCGGCCGCGCACACACCATCTTCGATAACCTGACTGCGCAGCGCAAAGCCAAGCCGATGCTCGTTGTGATGCCCTTGGGATACGGCGCGCCTGAAGTGGTGACTCGCGGGGCGCGTGATCCGGTGCTGCGGCAAAAGAATATGGATCGCTTCCGCGATTCGCTGTTGACCGAACTGATCCCCGCTGTCGAGCGCGACTATCGTGCGTCGAAGGATCGTACCTTGCGAGCTATTGCAGGGTTGTCGATGGGTGGAGCCGAAACCCTATACACCGGACTGAATCATCCGGAGCGTTTCGCGTGGATCGGGTCGTTCAGCGCGGGCGGCGTGGGCGACGATTTCAATGCATCGTTCCCCAAGCTGGACGCCAAGGTGAACGATCAGCTTCGGCTGCTTTGGATCGCGTGTGGGACCGACGACCGGCTGATCGAAAGCAACCGCAAGTTTAAGGATTGGCTGAAATCGAAGAGCGTGAATTTCACGCCCATCGAAACTTCCGGCGCTCACACTTGGCTGGTATGGCGCCGGAATCTAGCGGACTTCACAACTCTGATCTTCGCTACGAAGAAGCCTTCGTAAGCACCTGTACCCAACTGGGCCCGGCCAGCAATTCCGGCATCTTCGCCCGTCCGGCCGTGATGTGCGCCGACTGGCCGTGGACGTTTAGCGCGTCACGGCTGGCCCATTCCTCGATAAACGTGAACTTTGTTGGATCGTCCAGGTCGACGAACAACTCATACCGGAGGCAGCCATTCTCCTGGAGGGTCGGGGCGATGAAGCCCTCGAGCACCTCCCGCACGGCTGCCTCGCTCCCTGGCTTGGCTTGAATGTGGGCTATAACGTCGATCTTCATTCGATCAGCTTTCCCTGGACTTCTTCGTCACCAACCGGCGCATCGCCCTCGTCGGGCACCAGACAGGCCGCAGCCACCTGATCGCCTTCCTCCGCGCGCAGCAGGCGAACACCCTGCGTCGAACGACCGGCTTGCCTGATATTGGCCGAGTCGATCCGGATGATCTTCCCGTCTTTGGTAATAAGCATCAGGTCGGAATCTTCCTTGACGTTCAAGACCGACACCACGAGCCCGGTCTTCTTGGTGGTCTTCATATTGATGACCCCCTTGCCGCCCCGGCTCTGCTCCCGATACTCGCTCGCCTTGGTGCGCTTGCCGTAGCCCATCTCGGAGATCGCCAGCATCAAGGCGTCGTCCTGCACTACCTCTGCCGCCACCACGAAATCGTCGTCGTCGAGCGCCATCGCACGCACGCCGCGCGCCGGACGGCCCATGTGCCGCACGTCGCCCTCGGGGAACTTGATCGACATGCCTTCCCGAGTCGCGATAAAGATCAGATCCTGGCCCGTGGAGAGGCGGGCCGAAACCAGTTCGTCGCCTTCGTCAAGCGACAGCGCGATAATGCCGCGCTGCATGATGTTGTCGAACTCGGTCAGTTCGCACTTCTTGATGACGCCCTGTTTGGTCACCATCACAATGAACTTACCGGCCACGAATTCCGACACGGGCAGAAAGGCCTTGACGGTTTCGTCGGGCTGCAGATTGATTAGGCCAGAGATGTTCTTGCCCTTGCCGGTAGTACCGACATCGGGGATGTGATAAAACTTCTTCGAGTAGAGCCGCCCCTTATTGGTGAAGATCAACAGGTGGCTGTGGGTGGAGCTGATTATCAGATGTTCCACGACATCTTCAGACCGCGTGCCCATCCCGATGCGGCCCTTGCCGCCGCGGGTCTGCCGCCGGTAGGTATCGACGGGCGTCCGCTTCAGATAGCCGCCACGGGTTACTGTGACCGCGACGTCTTCCTGTTGAATCAGATCTTCGAGAACGATGGCCCCGGGATCTTCCACGATCTCGGTGCGGCGAGCGTCGCCGAATTCCTTCTGAACTTCCTTGAGCTCTTTGACGATGAGCGCCTTGAGAACTTTCTCCGACCCCAGAATGTCGTTGTACCCGGCGATCTCCACCTGAATCTCGGCGAGTTCGTCGATCAGCTTCTGCTGTTCCATGCCGGTCAGGCGTTGGAGTTGCAGTTCGATGATGGCTTGCGCCTGGCGCTCGGAGAATCGGGGCCCGCGCGGATCGGCTCCCACCAGCTTGGCGAACTCGCTCGCTTCGGCCGGCGTGATAAAGGCCATCAAGCCTTCCTTCGCCTCTTTCGGGTTCCGGGCGGCGCGGATGATGCGGATCACTTCGTCGAGGTTGTTCAAAGCGCGCTGGAAGCCGAGCAAAATATGCTCGCGCTCCTTGGCTTTGCGCAACAAGTAGTCGGTGCGGCGGCGGACCACTTCGACGCGATGGTCGATAAAGCGCTTCAGGCAATCGATCAGGCCTAACTCGCGCGGCTGGCCGTTGACAATCGCCAGAATGATGATGCCAAAGTTGATCTGGAGCTGGGTATGTTTGTAGAGGTTGTTCAGCACCACTTCGGCATTTTCGCCACGCTTGAGCTCGTAGACGATTCGCATGCCTTCGCGATCGCTCTCGTCGCGAATGTCTGAAATTCCTTCGATGATCTTATCGCCCACCAACCCGGCTGTGTCGGCAATCATGCGCGCCTTGTTCACCTGGTAAGGCAACTCGGTCACAATGATCGCCTCGCGATCCTTGCCCATCTTCTCGGTGGCTGCCCGGGCCCGCAATTTGATCGACCCGCGGCCGGTCTTGTAAGCGTTCAGGATCCCTTCGCGGCCCAGGATGAACCCGGCGCCAGGGAAGTCCGGCCCTTGGACGCCGCCTTCGCCCAACATCAGTTCCGCCAGTTGCACGTTGGGATTCTGAATGAGCGCGATGGTCGCCGTGACAATCTCATTGAGGTTGTGGGGCGGAATGTTGGTCGCCATGCCGACGGCAATGCCGGAACTGCCATTGATCAGCAGATTGGGAAGCCGGGCCGGTAATACTTCGGGTTCCTGGCCCTTGTCGTCGTAAGTGGGCTTGAAATCTACGGTCTCTTTGTCGATGTCTTCCAGCATCGCCGCCGCGATTTTTGCCAGCCGCGACTCGGTGTACCGCATGGCCGCGGGTGGATCGCCGTCGATCGAGCCGAAATTGCCTTGACCGTCGATCAGCGGGTATCGCATCGAGAACGGCTGCGCCATGCGCACGAGTGCATCGTAAATCGCAGAATCGCCGTGCGGATGGTAGTTGCCCATCACGTCGCCAACGACCTTGGCGCATTTGCGGGTGGACTTGTTGTACTTCAAGCCCATCTCGTCCATGCCGTAAAGAATGCGGCGATGGACGGGCTTCAAGCCATCCCGGACGTCGGGCAACGCTCGCCCGACGATGACGCTCATGGCGTAGTCCAGGTAGGACCGGCGCATCTCGTCTTCGATGTTGATCGGAATCAGGTTCTTGCCATCCTCCGGTCCCAGCGGCATCTGGGTCGGCGGGCCTTGAGGTGGCTTTTCGTTATCGGCCAACGGCTACTCCTTCGATGTGCAACAAAGTATTTGTAATTGTATCAAAATGCGGGGCTAAGTGCATTCTTTTCGTCCCTCGCGCCGGGTATCGTTTTCGCCAGGTATACGCCTGGACTACGGATTAATCCGGTGCGAGAAAGCGTGACGTGAATCCACTACTCTATTGACATGAGCCTTGGCCTGCCGCACACTATACACATGAAACGCACAAATCTTGTGCTAGACGAGAATCTACTTGAAGAAGCGGCCAGGGTATTAGGCGCGAAGACGTATTCGGCTGCGGTAAACCAGGCTTTGGAGGAAATCGTGAACGTTCGTAAAATACAGAATCTACAGCAGTTTTTTGGTAAAGATCTCTGGGAAGGTGATCTGGCGGAGATGCGCGAAGACAAGACGCAGCCGGTGCCGGGCGAAGAGAAACTCAAGGCGGCGGCTGCTGTGGTCGGCCGATGATTCTCGTCGACACCTCGATTTGGATCGAATTGCTCGCGGGACGCCAGCGGGTTGATCCAGACGATCTGTTGCGTTTGGCGACATGTCCTCCGGTCCTGCAAGAGGTAAGGCAAGGACTCCGCCGGACCTCACAGGGAGATGCCTTCTTTGAAAACTTTGAAGCGGTACCGTGTCTCTCCGCGCCCACTCCCTCTTCGTTGTTCCTCGCTGCCGCCGAGATCTATCGCGAAGGACGGCGCCGTGGCATTACGATTCGGAGTTCCTACGATTGCCTGATCGCGGCGATCGCGATCGATCACAAGGTGCCGGTCTGGCATCGTGATCGCGACTTCGACGCCATCACGCAATACACGCCTCTCCGGGTCGTGAATGCCCCGCGGATTGCCGCTATGGGATAGGTTTTTCGCGGCGCGAGCGGTTCAGATGGGCGAAGAAACCCAGATCTTCGCCGGTGGCATGTTTGGTGAGAAGGATGATTTGCCCTGTGTGCATCGAGAAGTGTTCCACCACCTGAGCGACGCATTCCAGGACTGTGATTTCCTCATCCTGCACTTTGGTCATTCGCAGCAAATCCGTTTCCTGCAAACTGCCCATCGTGCCGATGGCGTCGCGAATTACACCCGATAGGCGAGCGGACAATTCGGCAGGACCCTCGCCAGACCGCACCTCGAACTCCTCATGCCGATGCCGGATATCCGGTTGTCCCGCCACCGCCATGCCAATCCGCTGACGGACGTTGCCGCAAAGGTGAAGAACCAGATTCCCCACCGAGTTCTCATGCTCGCCGCCGCGCAGCCAGACTTGCTCATGATTCAGCTTTCCAAGGCACGTCACGATCCGGCCGAGGAGTTGTTCCAATTTCCGGATTGAATGGTTGGTAAAAACGCCGGCGAGCGGGGTCATATCTTTCTCGGCTTTCCGGTTTCCATAGCTTCGCGCGCCGCCAACGCCACTTGATGGCCGCGCAGGATTTCCTTCCAGGGAATCGGCTCAGCCTTACCGTTGTAGATGTGATCGAGAAACTCGCCGAATAGCGATCGTTCGGCGGGAAGGGAACTGAGACGCTCAGGTTTTCGCGAATCGCTGACGATCGTCACGCCAGTAGCTTCCATGTATTCGGCGATGCCTTTGGCGCCCGCCAACCGGAGCCGATCGTCGCCGTGGGAAGACGCATTCTTCGGCCGCAGGTAGTCCAGGCGCAGCAGGGCAACCCCGCCGTTGTCCAATTTAAAGGTCGTTGCCGAGATGTTCTCCGTGTCGCCGGTGTTCCGGGAGCCGAGGTGATTTTGAAATCCGTGCGTTTCGACAAAGTCGCGCCCAGTTGTATAGATCATCAGATCCAGCATATGAATCCCGATCCACGGCATGGTCCCGCCATAGGTGGCGCGCTGGTAGAACCATGCCGGACGGTCCGAGACGCGATACGATTTTTGCCCGTCCATCTGAATCACTTCGCCGATTTCGCCCGAGCGCACGATGTTACGCAACGCCTGATAAGGTCCGGAGAAGCGCATGGGCAACATCGCGGTGAATTTCGCTTTGCTCGATTCGACGGCTTTGCGCACGCGCTCCAGATCCTCCGGCTCCGTAGCGATCGGCTTTTCGCCGATTACGTGAATGCCTCGCGCGAGGCACTCGACGATAATCGCCGCGTGCAGGGAATTCGCATTGCAGACGCCGACGACATCCGGTTTGGTTTCGTCCACCATCTTGCGCCAATCGGCGGTGTATGTCTTTGCCCCAGCTAAGCGCGGATTCTTCTGGAACTGCGCGATGGTCTTTGGTTCGGGATCGTAGAGCCCCACCATTTCGACATCGGGCAATTCTGGTAAGGGCTTGGTGACCTCGGTAGGGTGACCGTCCAGTCCGATGAGCGCCACGCGTGTCTTTTGGGGTAACTTCACCGTAGCTGCGGCCGCCGGGAGTGCTGCCATCAGGCTGCGCCGGGAAAGAGAAGTCGCGCGCATCATTGGCAATATTGTAACGTGCGGCGCGGTTAGTGTTTGCCCTGAAAGAAATAGTAGAGATCGATCAACAGAATAATCACGACCGTCAGTTCCAGTAGAAAGGCTCGCGCATGTTGGAACTGATCCACCATGAAGTGATACAGCTCGCTGGCGGTGCGTAGCTTTTCGTCGACCAGTTTGCGATAGTCCGGGACTCCCACGCGCGCGGCCGCCAGCCGGTACAGCCGGGCGTCGAACATATCGCTGAGAAACTTGATGGAGTTGTCTGTGCGCTCGGTCAGTTGGCGGATGTCGAGCAGCACGGTCTGTAACTTGTTGGCGTCGCGAAACAGCCGCCAGCGCATCAGGGGGCCGCGGCTGGTTTCGAATTTTTTGTACACGCCCGCCAGGATGCGGCTGAGCAATTCGTCGTAGTGCCGGAAGTCAAGCAGTTGCGTGTTGGCGTAGTCAAGCAGTTCGATGGCCGGCGCGGCGCCCTCGACCGAATCGTAGAGAAATGTGGCGCTCCAGCCGACAACCAACAAGTCGTTCGGATAATAGGAAATCCGCGCCTGGAGGATCTCAGCCTGTTCTTCCACCGCAAACGTTACGGCCTCGCCTCGCACAATTCCTGCGATTTCCTTGCCCCGGACCGAAAGCAGGTCAGCCGCCGTTAGCCCTGGCTGCTGCAACAAATGAACGATACAGTAGTCCTCCGATAGCCAGTCGTCATATGGCTTGACAAGGTGAACCCCGGCCGCTTTGACCGCAGATCGCACCGCCGATTGCGCCAACCGTTCGATGTCGCCTGCAGACACCCATCGCGCTGCCAGTTGCGTTAGTCCGTCCCAATCGGTCGAGAACGGCATCTCAAGCTCAAGGCTGATCACTCCATATTCGTAATAGCTGAGATGCGCATCGAGTTTTTCGCCTGACTCCAGGGCCAATGGCGGAATGGACTGCCGCACGGGCGGGGCGGCAAAACGCACATAGCCGGGAGCCTGGTGGCGCAACGAAGGCCGCCGCGCTTCGGAACCAAGTTGGCGGCGAAGCCGTTCGAGGGGGATCTCCTCGGCGACATCGTAGAGAAAGAGTAAACGGAATGAACCGGAGAGGGGCACTTGTGCCTCAAAGTATAGCGCCGAGGTACCTTGGTATGAGTGAGTTTGGTTTTAGTTCGACACGGGCAAAGTATCTGGAATCGCGACGAGCGCTTCACCGGATGGACCGACATTGATTTGACCGGCCACGGCGTCGGCCAAGCCCGTGACGCGGCCCGGCTGCTGAGGGAAACGGGTATCCAGCCTGACGTTGTCTACACTTCCATGCTCAAGCGAGCGATACGCACGGCTTGGACGATGGTCGAAGAACTCGACAGGCTCTGGATTCCCATCCACACCCACTGGCGGCTCAACGAGCGCCACTACGGCGGCTTGGAAGGGCAGAACTGGAACGATGTGATTCGCGAGCGTGGCGCACCGTGGTGGGACGAATGGCGCCGCGATTACGCGCTGAGGCCGGATCCGCTGGCGGACGACGACCCCAATCATCCACGCTTCGATGTTCGCTATCGCCACGTGCCGGACCATTTGCTGCGAGGCGGCGAGAGCGTACACGACATGATGGCGCGGCTCGAACCGATTTGGCTCGACACTATCCTGCCTGAATTGCGACAAGGCCGGACAGTCCTGGTCGCCGTCCACGGGATCGCCATTCGCGCGCTCGATGAAATGATTCGGAACGGAGGCGGCGAACGGATGAAGGAAATCGGCAACGCCGCGCCGGTTGTTTACGAGTGGACGAATGGTGCGGTGGATCCTTTATCGCGGAGAGTACTCCGGCCAGCCGAGGCTGGCGCTCCGGCCACGGGACCTGACGGTTCACATTAGGGCTCGAGTGGCACATCCAACGTGATGTTGATGATCGAATCGCCGAGAGCCTTCGCCTCGACAGGAATGTGCAGCCGCTTCCGTCCGGCGTCATAGGTGGCCTTAGTGGAGGCGGGCTCGATCGCCGTCGCCTCACTTACGTGGTAGACAATCCACTCATACTTGCGCGCCACCCGGGATTCGATCTCCAGCCTCAACACTCCCGCCGCCGGGCCCGCGTGAACCTGCGAGGGTTGCGTGTCGCCGGGCTCGGAAATGAAAAACTCGGCGCCGAGGCGGGGCAGATAGTGAAGCTGCAAAGTTCCATCGGGCTGAAGAAGTGGGACGATGGTTCCGTTTTTGGCGTAGATCGGCAGTCCAGCCGCTTCCGGCGCTGGAATGACTTGCTTGCCCTTGTGTACGCCCCCAGTCCGCATGTCGGTCCAGATACCCATCGGCAGATACACATCGCGGCCGGTTGCCACGAGTAACTCGTCGCCGAGCATGAATTGATCGAGCCGCGCCGCCGCAATCGGGTCTTTCGAGTACTGCATCGCCATCGGACGGAAGAGCGGAAACCCGCGATCTTTGGCTTCAGTTAGATAGGTAAAAAGGTACGGGTGAAGAGAACGCCGCTCTTGCGATGTTGCGCCGCCGTATAACATCGGAAACAGCGGAGCGATCCGGGCCGGTAGCTTCGAGAGATCGAGAGCCGGCGCCTGGACCCCGCTCATCGCTGCGTGAGACAACCATGCCAGTAAGTCGCTCATGGGCATTGCGGGATCCGGCTTGACTGCGTATCGAGGGATCGCCGCTTCGGCTAACACGCCGGTATGCTCGACGGTAGGCGCAAACGACCAACCCGCGACGCTGTAGTTTTCCTCCAGCACTTCCTTCGGTGTGGGACCGTAATGAAAATAAAATTCGAGCCGGTCTGGGAAAGCAGCCCAGATCGATACGCGATCGCGCGCCTTGGCGCCGAGGTCGAACGTATAGTCACTGGACGCGGTGAACCAAAGGCCATAACCCAATGTTGAGATCAATAAGGGCCGTTTTGTGGTAACTGACTTGCCGCGGAGATCGAGTTCCCGATCGGTGCGGGGCCCGAGTCCATATAGACGTTCCCCTTCTGGCGCGCGCTGCTCAAAAAAGATACCCGGAGGCGCCGGCCCTGCTGCCACGAGTTCGTCCAACATCTCCACGCCATGGCGCGACTTGACCATCAACCCGCCATCGGTCTTTCGCACTCGAATCTCGATATATCTTGTCTGGAACTCAAAGGCGAGATTCGTCCCCGTTGTTTGAAAAGGCACTGGCTCTGTGGCGGGGGACCGGCCCGCGCACGGCTTGGTGCGGCAACGCACGAAACGAAACGTGGAGGGATTGACGATTTCGATCTCGCCCGCGCCCCGTTCGAATTCGAGCAGAGTCAGATTCAGGCGGCGCTGCCAACTGACGAGCCTATCGGCGTGCGCAGCCGATGCCATCGCAAGCAGGACGAGAAGAATCCGGTGGCACATCGCTACAAAGAGAGTATTGGAATCAAGGCGCGTTGAATTTCGCCGGTGACGATTGCCTCGGTTTCGCCAATGTACATATTCACTTCGCTGCGGATCCCGAACTTCGGCAAATAGACACCCGGTTCGATGGAGAAACAGGTTTGCGGAATCAACGGGCGCACGTCGTGCGTTTCGAGGTTGTCCATATTCGCCCCCGTACCATGCACATCGCGGCCAATCGAGTGACCGGTGCGGTGGACAAAGTACTCGCCGAACCCGCGTGCGTCGATGTGTCCGCGAGCGGCGTCGTCGACCTGGTAGCCAGCTAGAGGCCGCTTGTCCCTGACCGCCGAAACAACGGTGTCGATAGCCGCATCGCGCGCCCCGGTCACCACGTTGAAGACGTTGACCACTTCAGCCGGTGGCGTCAATCCCGCATAGCCAGTCCAAGTGATGTCGTAATAGACGCTGTCGAGCGGTTCGGCCAGCCGCGCCCACATGTCCAGCAAAACAACGTCATGCTTACGAATAGGCAAGTGTTCCTCTTGCGTCGGCTCGTAATGAGGATTCGACGCGTTGGCATTGACGGCGACAATGGGCCCATGATCGGTGAACAACCCGGCGCGCTCGAAACCTGTCAAGACGAGTTGCTTGATGTCCCACTCCGTCAATGACTCACCGGCCTTCAATCGGCGGCCGATCTCGCCGAACGCCGCGCGCCTTACTTCGTCCACGCGCCGGCCCGCTTCTAAGTGGCCTGCCAATTGACTTTCGGTCCAACGCGCTTCGAACAACTGAATCAATTCAGCCGAACTGACCACTTCGGGCCCGAGAGACCGAACGAGCTCAACCGTTCCGGCATCTACCATTGAGACATAGGGAATCGCACACAAAGCCGAGTACTGCATCGCGACCCGCCTGGCTCCGGCCAGCATCGAAGCGAGTCCAGACTCCTGCGTCTGCCAGCTTGAATACACCGTCTTCGCACCTGGCAACGCATCAAGCATCCCCGACTCGATTCGATGCACGAGCCGCGCCGGTTCACCCTGCGCTGGAATATAGTAATACCATCGCCTGGTCACATGGCGCGCCGGACGAAAGCCCAGGATCCGGTAGGCCAGCGGGTCACGCTCGTGATGGTCAAAGAATAACCAGCCGTCGAGCGATTGATCGCGTAGTGAAGATTGGATGTCCGCCAGTTGCATATCGAGTGCCTTCTCTAGTTCTCGAAGAACGGATTCACTTTCTCAGGCGCAGGCGGCGGAGTAAGTAGACTAACCAAGACCAAGGCCGCCACCGACGCCCCAAGGGCCGGATAGATCGCCTCCACTTCACTCCCGGACCACTGCCACGCCACCGTCACGACCGTGCCGAGGAAAATCGACGCCACCGCGCCCTGTTCGGTAGCGCGTCGCCAGAAAAATACGGCCATCACCGAAGGCGTCACCGCCGCGCCGTAGATCGTATAGGCATAGAGCGCCGCCGCTAGAATCGACTTGAAATATGCCCCCTGCGCCAAGGCGAACAATCCGAGCGCGACCACCGCCAGCCGGGAAATAACCAGCGTCCGTTTCTCCGAAGCATTGCGATTGATGAACCGCGCATACACATCATGAACGATGTTGGTGCTGGGCGAGAATAGAAAGTTATTCGCCGTCGATATAACTTTGGCGAACATACCGCCCAACAGGATCGCCCCGACCAACGGCGGCAGACCCAGCTTGGCTGTAGCCGGCAAGATTTCCCGCGGATGTTCCAGCTTGAAAACACTGGACCCGATCACCGCCAGAGTCACCAGCAGAGTTTCCAGCAGGAGCGCACCGGCGATCCAGCCAAAAACGGCTAAGCTCGCATCCCGCTCCGAACGCGCCGAGAAAAACTTCTGGTACATGCCCTGGTTGCCGATCAGCAATAACATTGTGGGCAACGTGAAGCCGAGCGCCTGCCAGATCGTCAGATGCCCAAGCACCTGAAAATGATCCGGTGGCAGGTTGGCCCTCACTTGGCTCCAACCACCCACATGATCGAGAAGAAGCGGCACGGCCACAATCACCGTCACCGTGACCAGCCCGCCAATCACAAGGTCAAGGTAGGCGACCGAAGCCATACCAGCGGCGGCGGTGAACATGATGACGAACGCGGCGATGATATACATGCCCGTCGTCTTTTCAATTTCCGGAAAGATCAGATGGAGAATGTCTCCTCCGCCAATGAATTGGTAGCTCGTAATGACAATGCAGGAAACGACCACCGCAATACTGCCGAGCACGCGGGCCGTAGCATTGTAACGCGTCTCCAGCAGATCGGGCACCGTGAATTGTGCAAAGCGCCGGGCCCGTCCGGCGATGAAGGCAATCACGATCAGCCCCAGCCAGCCTCCCGCCGGTTGCCAGAGCGAGGCGAATCCATTGCGATAGGCATTCTCGGCCCCTCCAAAAAGACTCCCGGCGCCGATCCACGACGACAAGAGGGTGAAGACCAGCACATACCAGGGCAGCGAGCGGCCGGCCACCATGAAGTCAGCCTTGTTCTTAATACCGATCGTCTTGTAGACGGTGACGGCCACGAGGACGGTGACGACAATGCCGAGAACGATTGCGTAGATCATTAAGATGGCCGTGGCGTCGTGGTCCAGGTAACTCGCGTCGGGAGGCTCGCCAAACCGGCCGTGGCGCGCCGGTCAGTCACGCTGAAGGACACCGCGTCGTCGAGCCAATCCTGGCTTCCGCCATCGGAATGCTGCGTCGCGGCGGTCAGCGTGTAGTCCTGTTGGGTTAACCAGCAATCGAAGGCAAACTCGACTTCCAGCCGGTCGCCTGCCTGGAAGCTGCCCAATAGCCGTCCCTCAACCCGCGTATTTGTACCGAACACATCTATCCCCAAACGATTCCTGATTAGTATACCCACGATTGGGTTTTCCACGGCCCGTTCAAATCGCGCCCTCACTCTCACCAGCAGCGCGGACCCACTTTCGATCGCTGCCGCCTTGGCCCCGCTTGCGTCATGTAAAGTGATGCCTTCGATGCGGGAAGCGCCGTCTCCGTGACGGTTTGCTTCTTGGGATGTCGACGGCAGGAGATCGGCGCCCCCCACCTCGCGGCTTTGCCATTCATGGACGAATCCCACGTAGCGGTTGACCACTTCCGACGGTGTGCCGTCGGCTTCCACTCGCCCGTTCAACATCAACACCGCCCGGTCGGCGAGGCGCTTTACCAGCCCAAGGTCGTGTGACACGAAAAGGACCGTAACTCCGCGCTGTTTCAACTCTTCAAACTTGCGCACGCAGCGCGAGGCGAACACCGCATCGCCGACCGCTAACGCTTCGTCGACCATCAAAATATCGGGATTGACATGAATCGCCGTCGAGAAGGCAAGCCGCACGTACATACCGCTTGAGTATTCCTTGACCGGACGGTCCATGAATTCCCCAATACCGGCAAAGGCGGCAATGCGAGGAAACGCCTCGACGATTTCTTCGCGCCCAACGCCAAGAATCTCGCTGTTGAGAAAAACATTCTCACGCCCCGTAAACTCGGGATTGAAACCGGCTCCTAATTCGAGGAGCGCCGCGATTCTCCCCTCGGCACGCACCCGGCCGCGAGTCGGCTGGAGTATGCCCGCCGCCACCTGCAGTAGCGTACTTTTGCCGGAACCGTTTGGACCGACGATCGCCAGGAACTGGCCACTCGGGATCGTGAGATCGACACCTGACAAAGCCCAGAAATCGGTGTGACGGCCGCCGCCAAATCCCGGAATGTTTTCAAGCAACCGGTCATTCGGTTTCTTGTACAAAGAGAAGCGTTTGTAAACGCGTTGAATCAGGATCATCGCGCCGTAGTCTTTCGGTCAGACATTCGCTACTCATGCTAGCGCACGTTCGAAAAAATGCCGGGAGTATTCCATGACGTTCCCAGCAGGCTGGACGATGAGATCAATGTGGGCGCGGCAAACCGCGGCGATAGGATCTTTCAGGGCAGGAACATGGACGACCAGGAAATAGTGACCGAGTTTCTAATAGAGAGCAACGAAAATCTATCGCGGCTCGACCAGGAGATGGTTGAGCTTGAAAAGCGGCCGGACGATGCGGGGCTTTTGGCCAGCATCTTTCGGACGATCCATACGATTAAGGGGACGTGTGGATTTCTCGGCTATACGGCGCTTGAGGGGATCACCCATCACGCAGAGAATTTGTTGAGCCTGCTGCGGAATGGAGAGATGGCTTTCACGCCCGCGCATGTTTCTTTGATTTTGGCAACGGTTGACGCCACGCGCCGTGAACTGGTGAGCATTGAGGCGAGCGGCAAGGAAAGCGGGGCCGAATACACCGAATTGCGCGCGCGCCTGCGCCTGGCCGCTGAGGCTGGAGCGGCGGTTCATTCTGAGCGGCCGATTCCGGCCAAGCCCCCGGCTCCCTACGCCCCCGCGGTGAGCGCGACGTCCGTCGAAACAGTTATGGCCGAGCCCTCCCTACCGAGCGAACCCTTGGCTCAGCGCGGTCCGTCGGCAGCGGACTCGACGATTCGCGTCGACGTAAGCCTGCTCGACCGGTTGATGAATCTGGTGGGCGAACTCGTCTTGGCCCGCAATCAGATTCTGCAGTTTAGCGTGCGCCAGGAGCATGCCCAACTCAACGCGACTTCACAACGCTTAAACTTGATCACCACGCAACTGCAGGAAGGGGTGATGAAGACAAGAATGCAACCGATCGGCATGGTTTGGAACAAGTTGCCCCGCGTCGTGCGCGACCTTTCGGCCGCGTGTGGAAAGCAGATCCGCTTGGAAATGGACGGCGCCGACACCGAGTTGGACAAGAGTATTATCGAGGCGATCAAGGACCCGCTGACCCATATCGTGCGCAACTGTTGTGACCATGGGATCGAACGTCCGGAGGTGCGGGTCGGACGCGGCAAGTCCGCTCAGGGAAGGCTGCTGCTCCGGGCGTTTCACGAAGGCGGGCAGGTCAACATCGAAATCATCGACGATGGGGGCGGGATTGACCCGGCGCGTCTGAAGGCAAAGGCTGTCTCCAAGGGCCTGATCCGCCCCGAGCAAGCCGAGACGATGACCGATCGGGACGCGGTCAATCTGGTATTTAAGCCCGGATTTTCTACCGCCGAACAGGTTACCAACATTAGCGGCCGCGGCGTAGGCATGGATGTCGTTAAGACGAACATCGAGAAGATCGGTGGTTCGGTGGACCTGGTTTCACGGCATCAGGAGGGCACCACCGTAAAACTGAAGATTCCTTTGACGCTGGCAATCATCCCGGGTTTAGTGGTCAGGAGCGGGGACGAGCGGTTTGTCATCCCACAGGTCAGTTTGCTCGAATTGCTGAGACTGGAAGGCAAAGCCGGACTGAGCCAAATCGAACTGATCCATGGCGCGCCTGTTTACCGCAGACGCGGAACCCTGTTGCCGCTCGCGTATCTTAACCAGGTCTTGCGCCTGCCGGTTGCCGGCGGTTCGACTTCGGATTCGGTGGTCAACATTGTGGTGCTACAGGCCGAGGACCGGCAATTCGGGCTGGTCGTCGATGCGGTTAACGATACCCAAGAGATTGTGGTAAAACCACTCGGCAAGCAACTTAAGGGGCTGACTTGTTACGCGGGCGCGACCATTATGGGCGATGGGAAGGTGGCGTTAATTCTCGACGTCATGGGATTGGCTCAACAATCGGGAGTTCTCGGTGAGACCCAGATGGCGCGGCGGTCAATTGAAGTGGCCGCCGATTGCTCAGATCACGAGCGTCAAAGTCTGATCCTGTTCCGGGCCGGAAGTTATGAGCGCTTAGCGGCGCCGCTGTCTTTGGTTACGCGCCTCGAAGAGTTCGCTCCTGAGCGAATGGAGAGGGCCAATGGGCGGTTTGTTGTGCAATATCGAGGTCGGATATTGCCACTGGTTACGTTGGGTCCGATGCTGGACCCGTGTGCAGCTAACCCACTCGATTCCGGAGAGGCCGTGCCGGTAGTCGTCTACGGAGACGGCGAGCGATCGGTCGGGATCGTCGTGGACCAAATTCTGGACATCATCGAGGCCGAAGTGGTGGTCAGCCGGAAAACCGGCCCCGGGTTGTTATTTGGCTCGGCGGTGGTAGGCGGAAAGATTACCGACTTTCTCGATCTCACGATGGTCGTGAGCGCTAGCGGAGAGGATTCTTCGGGCGCGGTCGAAACCAGAGGCCGGGCACTGTCGGTCTTAGTCGCCACCGGCTCCGGTATCTCGCGAGGTATGGTTCGAGCCTATCTTGAGATGGCCGGCCATCGGGTGCGCGAGGCCGTCTCTTCGGCCGACGCCATCAGGTTGACAGGCCGCCGCCGTTATGACGCAGTGTTTGCCGGTTCAGATCTCCCGGGCGCGACGACGGGCGGGGGCGCCGGTGAGTTGCTCGGGCACGTTCGGTCGACTCCGTCCTACAACGGGGTGCCGGTGATTGCACTAGCCACTCAGACGGCGGCGGGCTTCATCGAGCCGGTTGGATACGACGCATGGCAAGCGGGACTGGACCGGGAATCGATGTTGGCTTCTCTCGAACGGCTCGCGGGCTCAATTGGCACGGCGGGAATGAGCGATCGGGGCGCGGCGCCGCTCATGCACTCGTAGCGCGGGGGGAAGAAAAAGATGGAAACAGTCAAAAAACATGAAGCCGAAGGGGCTGGCGCGTCCAGCCGGCCCGAGGGTTCCCGGCAATACGCAACCTTCCGGGTTGCGGATTTGTTCTTCGGTATCGACGTCACCGAAGTACAGGAAGTGCTCCGTTATCAGGAGATGACCAACGTTCCGCTGGCCCCGCCTGTGATCGAAGGGCTGATCAATTTACGCGGACAAATCGTCACGGCGCTTGACATGCGGCGGAGGCTCTCGCTTGAGCCACGCCAGTCGGACTCAAAGCCCATGAGTGTGGTCGTGCAGTCCGACGATGGTCCGGTGAGCCTGCTGGTCGACGAAATTGGCGATGTACTCGAAGTCCGGCCCGAACAATTCGAGTCGCCGCCGGACAACCTCCATCAAGCGCATAGGCAGTTCATGGAGGGTGTTTACAAATTGGACGGCCGTCTTTTGCTGGTGCTGAATCGGGAAAAGGTGTTGCAAGTATGAAAAGTCTTCGCGGCAAGGATGGGTTTGAGAAAGGAAGTATCGCCAATGGATAGAGGCACCGCAGTGGTGGTGGACGATTCAAAGTCGGTCCGCTTGATCTTGAGTAAGACGCTTGGCGAGCTTGGGTGGACGGTTGAGCAGGCCGGCGACGGGCGAGCCGCGTTGTCCCTGTTGGACGCACAGACCTCGCCGCCCAAGCTGGTCCTGATCGACTGGAATATGCCCGAGATGAACGGGCTCGATTTGGTGCGTGAGATTCGTCAGCGGAGCCGGATGTCGGCTAGCAAATTGATGATGGTCACCACCGAAACCGAATTCGACCAAATGAAAAGCGCACTCGACGCCGGAGCCGATGAATATGTGATGAAGCCATTTACCAAAGACATCATCATCGATAAGCTCCGCCTCATGGGGCTGATGCAGTAGGCGACGGAGACGGTAAAGAGAATAATGCGGGCGGCTCGTTCGATTATAATTCCGGCTGGGCGAAAGGCCCGTATTCTCGTGGTGGACGACTCGGTGGTGATCCGCAGGTTGGTCACGACGGTGCTCGAACAGGTTCCTGACTTCGAAGTAGTGGGGACCGCGGCCAACGGGAAGCTTGCCTTGGGCCGGATCGACCAACTTGACCCGGATGTCGTCACGCTTGATGTTGAGATGCCTGAGATGAATGGCATTGAGACGCTCAAGGCCATTCGCGTCAGGCAATATCGGGCGCGAGTCATTATGTTTAGTACGCTGACCGAACGTGGTGGCGCGGCGACGCTCGAGGCTTTGTCGCTTGGAGCTGACGACTACGCGACCAAGGCCTCGAATGTTGGTTCGTTGGACCGTTCGATGTTAACGCTGCGTGACGAACTGGTGCCTAAGATCAGACATCTTCTCTGTTGGGCGTCGGCCGCCAAGGGTCCGGGGACGACCGTGGTGACCCGCCCTCCGGTTATGGCTCGCGCCCCGCGCCCCATGGCTCGGCGCGCTTTGGTGATTGGCGTTTCAACGGGCGGGCCGGCTGCGCTAGCGGAGATCATTCCAAGATTCCCGGCCTCGTTTCCCGCGCCGGTATTGATCGTACAGCACATGCCGGCGATGTTCACGCGCCTTCTGGCCGAGCGCCTCCAGCTTCGGTCCAAGTTGGCGGTTAAGGAGGCTCAGGAGGGGGATCTGGTTGCTCCGGGACGAATCCTGATTGCACCCGGAAACCAGCATTTGCGGGTCAAGAAATCCGGCGACAGAATAGTCGCGGTCCTCGACCAAGGGCCGGCTGAAAATTCCTGCCGGCCAGCGGCCGATGTGCTCTTTCGCTCGGCAGCCGACACGTGGGGAGGCGCGGTGGTCGCCGCAGTCCTGACGGGAATGGGACAGGACGGTCTGCAGGGAGCCAAAATCCTGACCGAACTAGGGGCCTATCTACTGGCGCAGGACGAAGCTTCGAGCGTGGTTTGGGGGATGCCGGGCGCGGTGGTCGGAGCCGGCCTCGTTCATACCGTAGCTAGTCTCGACACCATAGTCGGCGAGATCTGCAAGCAATTCTAAGGAAAGAAATGAATACTCTCGAGCGTGGGACGACAGTGCCTTTCAAAGCGGCGATGCCGGGCAAGACTCAAAGCGCGATCAACGCAGACGACTACCGCTATCTCCAGGAGTATGTCTACAAACAATCGGGCATTGTGCTCGATCACGACAAACACTACCTGATGGACGCGCGCCTCGGGCCGATCATTCGAAGAGCCGGGATCGGTGATGTCGCCGGTCTGTGTAATCTTCTACGTGGGGTTGGAGCGCTTGGCGCTGCGGCCGCAGCTGAGACGATCAAGCGCGATGTCATCAACGCCATTACCACCAACGAAACTTTTTTCTTTCGTGAATTGACTCAATACGACGCTCTCCGGCAAAAAGTGATCCCGGCGCTGATGGAACAGCGTAAGGACAGCCGGAAATTGCGTTTTTGGTCGGCGGCGGCCAGCACCGGCCAGGAAGCCTACAGTCTTGGCATGCTTTTGCTCGATTTGGGCATTAGTGGCTGGAATGTGCAGATTAGCGCCACCGACCTCAACAACGTCGTGCTTGAGAAAGCCAAGCAAGGCAAATATTTGCAAATCGAGGTCAACCGCGGGCTGCCCGCACCTCATTTGCTTCGTTACTTCGACCGGATCGGCCAAGAGTGGCAGATCAAGGAAGAAGTGCGGCGGCTGGTGCAGTTTGAAACGCTCGATCTTCGGCGCAGTCTCAACACCAGAGGCCCGTACGATATCATCTTTTGCCGGAATGTGCTGATTTACTTCGATCTGGACACCAAGCGCAGGATTTTGTCGGAGTTACGCAAAGCGCTCTATCGCGGCGGCTATCTCTTGTTGGGCGGCGCCGAAACTACGCTCAATGTCGATGACCAGTTTCGACGGGTGGAAATGTGTGGAGCAACCCTCTATCAGGTCGTATAACATGAATCAATTTGAATCTGTCGACTTAGATCAAATCGTCGTAGACGTTTTCGGGACAATGTTGTCGGACCAGGTCATGGTCGTCGACGAGCCGTGGCATAGCGATGTCAATCGACTGACCGCCTCGGTCCATTTTGCCGGACCGGCTCCGGGAGCCCTCCTGGTTGAATGCTCCAAGCAAGACGCCTGTTGCGTGGCCGAGTTGCTCACGGGCATTCGGCACGACGAAGTGAGCGAGGATGTCCTCGACGGCCTGGCTGAAATGGCCAATATGGTGGGTGGGAATCTCAAGTCGCTCCTTCATGCAGGCGCGGGCTTGTCGATGCCGATTGTCGTCGAAGGATCGGCTTGGGCATCGAACCTTCCGGCCTCTGAACCTCACCGCCGCCGAGCCTTCGCCTGCGGCACGGCGGTTTTCTGGGTCACCTACGTGGCCGAACAAGGCGGAAGACTGCGAGCATGACTTCAGTCTCCTTGACGCCGCGAACACACCGGGGCTGATATGTGACTAGAATGGAAAAGTGCCTAAGAGCCAACCGTCTGTCACCCTGAACCCGACGCGCCGTCGTATTCTTAGCAATGCTCTCGCAACCGGAACCGCCGCCGTTTGCGCTTGGCCAAGCCTGATCCAGGCAAAGCCAATTAATCGCGATCGTGTCTCGGCAATTACCGACGAGATTGCCCGGTCCCCCGAGCAGGCCATCGAATTCTGCCGTCAATACGGGCTCAAGTGGCTCGAGCTACGGGGTGTGCCAAAGGCCGATGGAGCCAGAAGCCGGGAATACTTCCAACTCCCGGAGCCGGAACTCAAACTCGCCGCCAGGCAGTTTGCCGACGCCGGACTCGGCGTTTCGTTCTTGAACACCAGCATGCTGAAGTTCTGGCTTCCGGGCACCGAACCGCAAAACCCCCGGACCAAACACGATCCCACCCGTTTCAACCGGAGGCGCGAGGAACTTGAGCAGGCCGCCACCGCCGCCCACATCCTCGGCACTGATAAGGTTCGAATCTTCACTTTTTGGCGCGTCAAGGACCCGGATTCGGTTACCGCTCGAACCGCCGAAATAATCGACGAATTGGGCGCCGCGGCTAGCAAACTCAAGATCAGGCTCCTCATCGAAAACGAAACCGCTTGCAATGTCGGTTCAGCATCCGAACTCGCACTCTTGATGAAGAAGGTCAAGTCCAAGCAGGTTGGTATCAATTGGGACCCGCTCAACGCCGAGCATTCCAAAGAAGTAGCGTTTCCGGACGGCTACCACCTGTTGCCTGCCGCCAAAATCTGGAATGTCCAGATAAAAGGGAAGAGTATTCTAAAGGGCCCCGAATGGATGGACTGGGCCGCCATTTTCCGCCAGCTTGAGAAAGACGGATATCGCGGCCACGTGGGACTGGAAACCCACATTTTCGGCGAAACTCAAGTGCAAAAATCCCATGAGTCGATTCGGGAAATCCTTCGCCTAGTAGCGGCATGAACCGCCTGCTCTATCCGTTGCTCGGGCTCGCGGCGGTCGCCGCCATCGTACTCGGAGCCCTGTACACGAACCGTGGCTCGCGAATGGAATTGAGCGGCGAAATCCAAAAAGTTCGCACTCATGCCATCGGAGACAGGAGTTCTGTCGCGATCGTCGATTTCCGCGCGTCGAACCCAGCCGACTATCCCTTTATGATCCGCACCGTGGAAGTTTTCCTCGACGGCTCCGGCGGCGGCCCGTCGGCAGAGGGCGCCATAGTCGCCGACGTCGATGCCCGCCGGTTGTTTGACGCAGTCCCCGGGCTTGGACCAAAGTACAATGACTCGCTCAAGGTTCGCGACCAACTCGGGCCAAAGTCAGTCAATGACCGGATGATCGCCGCGCGCTTCGACCTCCCGGTAGCGGATCTCGATCGTCGCGTTCGATTCCGGCTGCGCTTGCAGGACATTGACAGCGGCGACGCCTTTTGTGAAATCACCGAATCCAAGGCGAAGCCTTAGCCAACCGTCACTTCCCAAATGGCCCGACGCATCGAAACCATCTTCATCCCCGGTCCAGCCGGCCGCCTCGAATCGTTGCTCGAAGAACCTGAGGACGGTGAACCGATCCAGGCGTCGCTAGTCTGCCATCCGCACCCGCAACACGGCGGCACCATGCACAACAAGGTTGTGTATCGGGCTGCGCGAGGGCTGCGGCAATCCGGCTCGGTGGTGCTGAGATTCAACTACCGTGGCGTCAACCTGAGCGAGGGCGTCTACGCGCACGGCGAAGGCGAACTGAATGATGCTCGGGTTGCTCTCGACGTTCTACTGACCCGCTATCCAAACCTGCCACTCACCATCGCCGGTTTCTCGTTTGGCTCCCGAATCGCGCTTCGGCTCGCCCTCGAATATCCATCGGCCCGTCGGGCTGTCGCGATTGGGTTTCCGACTCGCTACGGTGACGCCGACCGATTCCTCGACAACCCGGTGCCGCGCGTCTTCCTCCAAAGCACGAATGACGAGTTTGGACCGCGCCCCGAGTTCACCGAATTCTTTGAAAAAGTGCAAGGTCGAAAGAGCTTGGTCTGGATCGAATCGCGCGATCACTTCTTTGCTGGCGCGCTAGACGAACTTGAACGGACTATCGCCGCTCTGACTGGTCCAGCCGGCTCACCAGCAGCGTGGCCGCCAAACCGCACAACGTAAGCGCAAAGCCAAAATAAACACTCCAAGGGCGGTAGCGCATCTCGATCCAGTGCTTTCCCTTTGGAGCCACGACGCCGCGAATCGACGAGTAGGCCTCATGGATCGCGGCCGGCTTCCCGTCGAGCGTCGCCTCCCAGCCGGGATAAAAAGTGTCGCTCAGCATCACCATCCCGCTGCACTCAAGATCGGCCCACAAACGAATGTGGTCGCTGACTCGCCTCAGTACCTGAACGTCGTCGGCCCCGCCAGCACAGCGCTCGATCATGGGCGCCTTGGCTCCCAGCAAAAAGGCGCGGCGCCGCAAGTTGAATGAGCCATCGTCCAGAAAGCGCCTGGCCTCCGCCGCGCTTTTCGCTTCCACTACATCATGAACAGCCCAGGCGCGGGGCAGGGCATTCCGGTTCCAATGGATCGTGAATCCTGCGGGATCCACGCCAACTACCTCGCCCCATTCCGGCGTCGGCTTGGACTTGGCATGTAACGCATACCGGACGCCGAACAATTCACGAGTCCGCGCCTCATAAAGCTGCATCTGCTTAATGTTGCGTGTCAGGCTGGCGAGATACGAATGCCACACATCTATCCCATTCCAGTCGCCAAAGTTGTGAGGTAGGTCCTCGGTTGAGATCTCGATGCGCTCCCACGAACCTAACTTGCGCACGGCATCAACCCACGGCTTGTCGGCAGCCATTCGAGGAAGATTATTCAGTTGCTTGTCCTTGTGAGGCAACAAGGTGACCTTGCCATAGCCCAATTCGAAAACCA
>JAYUSQ010000222.1:0-4222 GCA_043755595.1 Acidobacteriota bacterium
GCGGGAACCAAGTGATTGTTCATGAAGAGAATCTTTCTCGCCCTGCACAGTAATTAGAGAAAAGAAGTGTCTCACATGATGTTGGCACAGAGGGCGGGCTCCAAATCGAAACCGGCGGCGGCACGATTCTGCCTCGCACCGAAGACGGCTTTCAAGCCGCTGTCGCCACACTGCGCAAGAACATTGAGCGGGCGAAGGCAATGGGTTCGCCAATCGTGCGCGCTCTTTTGGCCGGCGACCGTTATGCCCTTCCGCCCGGCTCGCTCCACGCGCAAATCGAGATGGCGATCCGCATCCTGAAAGAGGTCCGGACGGAGGCGATCGATGCGGGTCTCAAGATCGGTATCGAAAATCACAAAGAATTACAGGCGTGGGAAACCAAGCAGGTGATCCTCGGCGCCGGGAAAGAGTTCGTCGGCTCCTATCTGGACACTGGCAATCCGGTCTTCGTCGCCGAAGATCCGATGACCACCGTCGAAGAGCTTGGCCCGCTGGCCGTAACGTTCCACTTGCGCGATTCCGTTGTCTACAATCATCCGGACGGCATCGCGATTCAATGGGTGCCGCTGGGTGAAGGCACGAGCGATTTCAAAGCGATCGTCGACTACGCCGCGACGATCATGCCGACGACGACGCGCATTTACTGTAAGCCCATTACCGCGCGCCCTGCTGTCGTGCTGCCGGTCTACACCGATGAATTTTGGACCAAGTGGTTTCCTCGTGCCCGTTCACGCGACCTTGGCCGATTCCTGGCGCTCGCCCGGCGCGGCAAGGCCTACGACAAGCCCCATGTGATGGGTGATGTGAACGGCGTGCGTGAACCGTGGATGGAAGCGCTGAAGGTTCAGCAACTCGATCATATGGTGCGAAGTTTGGCCTACTGCAAGAAGACGCTGGATCTGGGTGTGCGTTGGCGCGGTTGAGACGTTTTAGCGTGAGTTTGGCTCGGGTTTGGTGAAAAGACGGCGAGCGTCGATTACCCGATGGAAGCGAGACACATCTCCGATGAGTTGAGGCGAGAAGCGACGCTCAATCAGATCGCTCGCCTCCGCTATGGTCCTTATACCCACCTCGCACTGCTAGCGGCGCTTTGGTGGACCACTTCGTAGACCCGTCACCACCAGTTATTATTCTGGGGCGCGGCTGATCGCCGCCAGCATCGCCCTGCGCACTGGGCTGCATCTGCGGCGTGAAACGCTCTGCCGCAACTGGCCGTGTGTGGCGCCCCGGGCGGCCGCGAAATTGGCTTGTCCATAGCTTTTGGCAGCGGGTCAAGCCAGTCGCCATAGCCGCCAGAAATAGCGCGCCTGATCGCGCCAGTTTCTCCGCTTTGGCGCCATGGGATTGTCCAGCACAAACCAGGTTCCGGGCTTGCCGCCTGGAAGCACGCAATCGCCGCCACGCTTGAGTCCAGCCTTTTCCAGCACGCGGACGGACGCGGCGTTACCTTGCACAACGGTCGCTCGAATCTCCCGCAGCTCGTAGTATGCGAATACAAATTCGATTACGGCCTGCAACGCTTCGGTGGCAATCCCGCGATTCCAAAACGAACGGCGCAATTCGAATCCGGCATACACGCCTCGTGGTCCGAACTGCGCCGTCATCAAACCTAGGCAGATAAACCCGCAGGCCGTTCCCTCAAATTCGATCACCCAGTAAGCGTGGCGCCGCTGAGCCAAGCCTTGGATTCTTGCAACCATCGCCGCTTGTTGAGGCGGCAGCGCCTCTTGCAAGGTGAGCCGCCGAACCTCGGGGTCCGAGAGAATCCCGGTAAGCCAGCCTTCGTCCGATTCCTCGAAACGCCGTAACAGAAGCCTCGGCGTACGGAGGGCCGGAACCGGCGGCATGGAGAAAGCGCCCGCTTACTTCTTGCCTTGTTGCTCTTTGGCTAACCGCACTCGCGCGCCGTCCAGCTTCTTCTGGACCTTGGCGGTTTCCTGCGGATCCTGCTCAAACGCCGGGGCGCTCTGATGCAGTTTCACGGAGCCTTCCCATTGCGCGATGGCGGCTTTCAGATTTCCCATCTTGGCGTAGACATCGCCCAAGTGATCGAGAATCGTGGCGTCCTTCGGCGTCCGCTCTTGCGCGCGCTTCAGGTTCTGCTCGGCTTCGGGCAGGTTGCCTTGCTTGTAGTAGGCCCAGCCCAGCGAATCGAGATAGGCGCCATTTTGCGGATCCTGTTCCAGCGCCTTTTTGATCATTTCAACGGCTTCGTTCAAGCGCGTGCCACGGTCGGCCAGCATGTAGCCCAAGTAGTTGAGCGCCGACGTGGAATTCGGGTTGATCGCCAGCAGCTTACGGAACTCGGCTTCGGCGAGTTCGAACTTCTTCGACTTCTCCAGCATCGCGCCCCGCATGAAGTGAATGGTTTCCTTCTCGTCGGGCGTCGCCGAGAGCGCTTCGGCAGCATCGATGGCCTTGCTCATCTCGCCGAAATTCTTCGCCTTTTCGTGAACTTGTATCAACTGCAGGTAGGTTTCGCGATCGTTCTTGCCGTCGAGCAGTTTCTTCAATTCGGCCGCGGCCTGATCGTACTTCGCCATATCGGCCAGCAGATTGGCGCGCGTCAAACGCACCGGACGATCTTCGGGCCACTTCTTGATCGCCGCCTCGGCCTCTTCGTTCGCCTTGGTGAAATCGCGAGCGATGCGCCAGGTGTCGATGACCTGCGCGGCCGCCTGCGCGCCAAACGAATTGTCGAGCCCGCCTAATTCCTGAAACACCGCGACCGCTTCCTTGGGCTGATCGTTCAACCGGTACAGGAAGCCGAGCCGCTCCAGGAGGGAAGCCCGGCTCTGCCTCTCCGCCGCCGAATAGGATTTCTTCTGCGTGGCGTCGACGACGGTCTTCAGTGCGGAAATCGCTTCAGCCGTTTTTCCTTCGGCCTGGAAGATGCCCACTTCGTTGTAGGTAATCTCAAGATTGGCCGGCTCAAGTTTTTTGGCCTTGTCGCTCCACTCGCGCGCTTTGTCGAACTTGCGCTGTTGCCTGTGGATTTGCGAGATCCGCAAAAGCGACTGCACGTCGCGCGGATCTTCCGCCACCAGGCTTTCGTATTCCTT
Organism: Acidobacteriota bacterium; assembly: GCA_043755595.1. Classification (GTDB taxonomy): domain Bacteria; phylum Acidobacteriota; class Terriglobia; order Bryobacterales; family Bryobacteraceae; genus VFZP01. Next base: position 3,063 of record JAYUSQ010000222.1, read on the forward strand.
CAGCGCTTCGTCGTACTTTTCGGCGAGCATCAGATTCTGAGCGAGCGCACGGCGAATGTCGTCGTTGCCCTTGGCCATTTCCAGCGCGCGTTTCAGCGTTTCTGCCGCCAGCGCGTGATCCCGCATTTGCTCGTAGGCTCCGGCCAAACCCATCAGCGTGCGGATGCTCGGACTCTTCTCGGCCACTTTACTGAGCAAATCCGCCGCTGCCTTGCCGTCGCCGCGATCGGAGTAGACCATCGCCAAGCCGGTGAGCGCTTCGTCATTGTCGGCTTCAAGTTCGAGCACCTTCTTAAAGGCGCGTTCGGAGTCCACTGAATTCTGCGCCACCTTTTGCAGGCGGCCAAGGTTCAGCCAGGCATCGACGTCGGACGGCGCCTGCTCGGTGATCTTTGTATATTGCTCGATGGCCTTGGTCACCATCTGTTCGTTGACGCGCCCCTGTTGCGAGTCGCCAATCAGACGCAGATAGATCCGGCCCAGAATGCGCCGTGAGTTCAAATCCTTCGGATTCTCGCGCAGCGCGGCTTCCGAATCGGTGATTGCTTCTTTGACGCGCCCGGCTTGCAGGTAGAGATCGGAGAGCCGTTCGGCGATGAACGAAGCCTCCGAATCCGCCTTCATGGCGTCGCGGTAGAAATCGATCGCCTTGTTCAGATACTCGCCGCGATTGCCGTAGGCGCCGGCCAGTTCCGCGTAGAGATGGCCCATCGAGTAGCTGTAGTAGGATTTGCCGCGATCGATCGCGGGGGCCTGCTGCTGGGCTGGCAAAGAAACGGCTGCCAGGACCGGATATGCGACACAGCGCAACCACCGCAAAGAGATTGTCATAATAACGGCTTCAACCTCAGTATATCTCCGCTTCGGGCCAGGGCATCCGTTCGAAAGCTCTGCGATCCAGTAAACGGTGGGAAAGCCAAGCCGCGCGCGATTCACGTGGTCCAGATCTGGCCCGCGCTGTTGCGCCAGAAGCCGGAGTAGGTGGGATAAGATCGAAGTAGATCGTGGCCGGCTGAGGAAGATGGCGATGAATATAGCGCGGGGCCGATGAGTCCGAATAACACGTTTGGTCCCCAGGCGGCCAATTCGGGGGAGAGGCGCCCCGATTGCGACATGCCAATCAGACTCACCAGACTCATGTAGTAGAGGAAGGCGAGAAA
>JAYUSQ010000223.1:0-41214 GCA_043755595.1 Acidobacteriota bacterium
CAAAGAAGCCGGAGTTGAAGAGAATACGATCGTCATTTTTACCAGTGATAACGGTCCGGAGGCGAGGTACCCCTGGGAGGGCGACAGTGGTCCATGGCGTGGCACGTATTTCACTGCGATGGAGGCCTCGCTCCGAGCGCCATTCATCATCCGCTGGCCGGGCAGGATCCCCGCCGGCAGGGTGAACAATGAGATCGTCCACATCGCCGATTTATTCACCACGCTTGCCCACATCGGAGGCGCCGAAACCCCGAAAGACCGGCCCATTGATGGCGTGGATCAACTGGATTTTTTCCTTGGCAAACAGGAAAAGTCAAATCGCGAAGGGTTCGTCGCCTATGTGTCCGACCGCCTGCATGCGGTGAAATGGCGGAACTGGAAAATGCACCTCATTTGGCAGGTGAACATGTACGACCCACCATTAAGACTGCCGCTGCCCAAAATAATCAACCTGCTCACGGACCTTAAGGAAGAGCATGATGTGCTGTCCTACTATAATTGGGTCACCAACCCCATGACGAAACTCCTTAATGATCTTGAGGAGAGCTTGAAGAAGTATCCCCCGATTGCAATGGGCACGCCCGATCCCTATTCTCCTCCCAAGCAAGCGAGGTAGCCCACATCACTTGATCTTTGTTGGCCCAAAACACGGTACGCAGTACGCGTGAGGCGCGATCTCTCCCGAGTTGTCGGCTACTCGGAAGTTGGTCTTCAGACGAGTGGGAGAAAGGGAACCCCTTACCCACTCACAAAAGCGAGCGAAAATGTTTCGTGGTCCGATTTCGCCTAGCTGTTCGCGAGGATAGATCCACGCTGACGCGTAGCGTAGAGGAACTGGTCGGCGGTCCGCCTGTCAGGGCGTTGTTTATAGATTGAGTGAACAGTATTGAACCCTAGCGTGGTCCCACGGGACGGAGTAAAGCTGAGGCGGTACGCTCGATTGGGAAGTTAAGTTCGAGCACACCGCCTGGGTCGGTTTTGACTTCCCGCATTTCTTCGTCGTCGACTTCCAGTTCATAGCGGCTGGAGGGTTTCAAGCCCACGATGTAATAGTGCATTTTGGTCTCGCCAGTCGCGACACTGAACTTGGTTGCGAGGTTGGCCGGCAAAAGGATAGTGTTCCCCATGTCGATCTGCTGTTGGATCTGCTCCTGCCGCATGTTGATGACCTTGCCGTCGCGGAACATTTGCACGGTGCCGCCCAACTGGTAGTACCAGACGGCATCGTCTTCCCAAGTGGATCGGATGATTAGCCGGCCACTGACGGAATCGTGGAACACGTTGGGCAAGTAGTGGAAGCTGAGGCCGGGCTGATAGGGATTCGCCCAGAGAAACTCGTACGGGATGCCGTAGGCGCTGCGCAGAAGGAAGCGATCCTGAATCAGCCAGCCCTGGAGGAACTGCATTTCCTGGGCATTGTTATCGTAGGCAACCATGGCCAGCGCAGCGGCCCGGCTTCTGGCCATATCGCGCGGATCGGGCTCGCCATGGGTTTGCATGAGCGGCACGCGATATTCATTCTCGGCCCCGGGAAACGGCGCCGGATAGTGAGCAAGCAGGTGGAAGATCGGAAGCAGAGCGAAGTGCTTCTTGGCAGTCTCGCGCAGGTCGATTTCCAGGTTGTCACGCAGAGCGTGGAAGAGTTCGAGGAGCGCCAGATGATCGCGAAGATCGACCGGTGTTTCGCCTTTCAGGATCTGCGCCGAGACCTTGGTTTTCCACCACTCTTCGACCATCGGTTTGATGTAGCGGACGTGTGGCGAGCTTTCGGTGTGACCTGTGATGGCTAGAGCGGCGATCACGCGGTCGCGAGCCGAACCAAGATCCTGACCGGCGGATTTGGCGAGCAGCGCCTCGATCTTCGCAACCAAAGACTTCGATTCGGCCGGAGTGAGCAGCGGTTGGCACCAGTCAAAAACGATCGATAGTTGGCGGAGATCCGACCCAGCCGGGCTCAGGGCCCAGGCGATGGCTTGCCGTCCGTGGTCATTACTTTGCGTCGCGACATAGTAAAGCGCCCAGGCAAAAGCGGGCTCCGGCATTTTGACGCCGCCACGGATGAAAGTGCTGAATTGAACCCAGCGCAGCGTATCGCGCGTGGTCTCGCGAGCAAGTAATTTGGCGCGGCGTGCGGGGAGCCAGAGCCTTGGATGGGCAAGATCGGTGCGGTAGTCGCCGGTGTATTCGAAGGTTTGCGCCTGGACGGCAGCGGGGACTATTAAGAGCGCGGCAAGCAGCAAGCGGGTCGGCCAGGACATCTATATAATCGATTGTGTCACAGGATGCCAGAGCACCCGGTATTGGAGGTGACGGCGGCCGATACCGGTCCACCATCCATACTATCCTGCGGCGCGAGATGGAACGTCACGCCGTGAGCGAATCGCAATGAGCCGGTGGACGAGTGTGTCACACTGCCACACCCAGTGGGACACTCCTCCCCGCTCCCGCCGCAGGGACAACAGCACAAGCTATTGATTTTTTAGCCACTTATCGAAGAATAAACCTTGGCCGTCCGGTTGCACTCTAAGAGATCGAATTGTTGGAAGTCAACTCTTAAAAACCTGAACCCTCTGCTGCAACGGGTAGAGACACTCGGTGACGCGGTTTCTGACCAGTGCTCGCGGGAAAGGATTTTACTTATACCGATCCCCGGTCACAAGAATCGTTGCCAGTTGCAACAGAGGGGCTTTTTTTGAGATGAATCCGGTTGGGTGCCGGGCGCGTCTCAGATTGTAAGGTTGGTGGAGTTGGCCCAAATCTCTCTCGCGTCCACGAGACGGTACGGGTGACGACCGCTATCGGCTCGGCGCCGGCGTAAATTTGCGCCGGGTGCCTGTGCATTTGAATTTGAGTTCTGCCGGGCGGTTGTACGATCCCCGCCGGCGAGTTCGATGGAGCACTCTTAGGACGCGGGCTTTCATCGGACCAGCCGGTCCCTCAAAATCAAAGGGTTGATCGACAACGTTCCTTGTCCTCGCGTCAGGCGACTGCGAGGAGGCGGACCGCATCGGATCAGTTCGTCTTGAACGGAGCGTGCCGATCCGGTGCGGTTTTTGTGTCCAGCCTTTAGAAGCTCACCGGGCGGACTACACTAGTGTACCTCCATGCCTGCCCAGTCGAGCGAAGCCATCATTCTTCGGACGTTCCCGCTGAAGGAAGCCGATTTGATTGTCAGCTACTTCACCCGGGACTTAGGAAAACTGCGCGGCGTCGCAAAACGAGCGCGGCGGCCTAAGAGTCCTTTTGGAGCCGGCCTGCAAAGGCTTTCCTACGTGAGGATGAACTACAACCATCGCGAGAACCGGGAGTTGGACTTTCTCGATTCGTGCGAGATCCTGAGCTCGCCGTTCAAGATGACTGCGGATTATGACGTTTCGGTGGCGCTGGATTTTTTGACGGAGGCGTCCGAACATCTGCTGCCGGCCGGTGAACCCAATGAGCGTTTTTTTCGTTTGATTCTGGCCGTCCGGAATTTTCTCGCGGAGGCGGGGCCAGCCGGAGTCTGGCCGGCGGTGACGTACTTTGCACTATGGTCGGCGCGGTTGGGCGGATTTCTCGGGCCGATGGAGCTGGATGAGGAGGAACAGGCGATTGGCGAAGAGATGCTGCGCGTGAAGTTGGGGGACTTGACGCCGCGTCAGTGGGAGCGCGGCACGGCCGCAGGGCTGAGGCGGCAGTTGATTAGGATGATCGAGGAACAGGTCGAGAGAAGGATGATGACGTTGCAATATTTGTAGTCAGAATAGTTCCATTATGGAACTATTTTGACAGGGCGAGGAGAGGGCGCTTTGCACGCGAGGCCGGTATTGCGGATTCGGTGCTTTCCCGCTTGGCACAGCGGGGGCGGCTGGAAAGAACGGCTAGGGGCGTGTATCGGATTCCTTATGTGCCACCATCGAGGTTTTCTCAACATCGCGAGGCGGTTTTTTGGGCGAAAGCACAAGGCGGCCCGCGACAAGTAGCGCTGTCACACGAGACGGCACTGCTGGTGTTCGGTATCTCGGACGCGAATCCGCGGTCGATACACCTGACCGTCCCGCGCGCCGCCCGCTTGCGGCGGCAACGTCCCAAAGGAGTGAAACTTCATCGTGGCGATCTCTCGCGGGCGGAACTAACGCTTCACGAAGGAATTCCCCTGACGACCGTGGCTCGAACCGTTCGCGATTTACTGGCCGCCAAAGGCAGGATCGATTTGGTGAAACAAGCTATTAGCGACGCGCGGAAAGAGGGCTTCATTGATGACGCCGAGTCACGCCGGCTGCGCCGGCTGCGCCGGCTGGTTAAGAAACACACCGAGGCTCTAGCGGAGTCATGACGCCCGCCGTCAACCGGAGCGCCTCGAAAAGCGGCGGGCTCGGGTTGCACGAGAACTTGGCGTCGACCAAGAACGTTTGCGCCGATGGGTTTCGTTTCTCGCTTTGTGCGGAGTGCTGGAACGTGCGCTCGCCGAAGGGCTGCTGGGTTCTTATCATTTGAAAGGGGGAGTCGCCTTAGAACTTCGCTTTGCCGGACAAGCCCGCGCAGCCAAGGATCTGGACGTTGGGAAGCGGCTCGCAAAAGTTTGGCGATCGGCGAAGCCTGAGTCTTCCCGAGGGCGTGCCGCCAAAGCCGGAGCAATGCCGGGCCGACGCTGGTTGGGTCCCAACTTCCGAGCAGCCGACCATCCGTTCGGCATCACCCAGACCGGCCCCGTCGCGATGGACAAAACGTCCGAGCCACGACAAATCGTCGCTCGCGGCCACACCGGCGCAACTCACGCGGAGGGCGAGGGGGCAGTTGGTACCTTGGTTCTGTTCCTTCAGGTACTTGAGATCCACCCGGACTGAGGAAACAGCCACGTTTGGCGCTTCTCTTGGATGAATGACGATTTTCGTACCCAAAGTATCCCGCCTGAAATCAATGGACTAGATCGTCCCAGCCCTAAGTGCCAAGACAGATTGTCCTGTCTGAAAAAGTAGTCGATCCCTTGTTATCAATGACTTGAAATGGCGCGACGCGTGCAATCCGTATGGCATGACCAGATGGATGCACGCGGACGCCAGCTCAGCAAACGGAAGCGGTAAACAACGACAGACCGGTCTCGTGTCCGCGTGGCGGACCATGGCGCTGGTCGCCCTGTTGGCGCTGGTGGTGGTGGGCACCCGCGGTGCCTACGCACAAGGCCCCCCGTCCGGCAAAGGGCCAGCGGCGCAGGGCGCGCACGTGGACAAGCATCTGGAGGACCGTCTCAGCAAGGGCAAGGACACCGACCTGCTGCGCGTCATCGTGACGATGAAGCCGGGGACCAAGGGCGGGATGGCGAACGCGCTGCGCGCCGAGGGCGTGCAATTGAAACACGACTTTTCCCTGATCGAGGGTTTCGCCGTCGAGGTGCCGGCGGCCCGGTTGCGGGCGCTGCAAAAGCACCAGGATGTCCTCGCCCTCTCGGTCGACGGGGCCGTGACCTCATTCGCGGTGACGCCGCCAGTGGGCACGACCTACACCGTCACCAACACCGACAATTCTGGCGCCGGCTCACTGCGCCAGGCAATCGCGGACGCCAACGCCCGTGCGGGGGCGGACACCATCTGGTTCAACATCAGTGGCGCCGGCGTGAAGACGATCACGGTGACAAGCGCTTTGCCTTCTATCACTGGGCCGACCGTGTTGGACGCGACGTCTCAGCCCGGCTTCGCCGGCACGCCGTTGATTCGTGTCGATGGCACCGGCGTGAGCGGTGCCTCTGGCCTCGTGCTCACGTCAACGTCCGATGGCAGCGTCATCCGCGGGCTGATGATCACACGGTTCAAGGTGGACGGCATCCAGATCCAGTCCGGCGCCGACGACATCACGATCGCCGGCAACTGGATTGGCACAGCAGGCACCGGGACCACCGGCACCGGCAACACCGACGACGGCATCGACGTCGCGGGGGCCAGAACGGCGATTGGTGGTACCGGTCAGTACGACCGCAACGTCATCACCAACAATAGCGACGAAGGGCTCACGATCATTGGGTCCGGTGTCACCGGTCATACGATCCGCGGCAACTACATTGGCCTGGACCCTGACGGGGCGACCGGCGGTGGAAATGTAGACGTGGGCCTGGCCGTCATCTCCGGCAGCGGGAACACGATCGGTGGCACGACCGCCCAGGCGCGCAACGTCATCTCCAAGAACTACGAGGGAATGGAGATCAACACGTCGAACAATGTCGTGCAAGGAAACTACATCGGTACCGACGCCGGGGGCACGCTCAATCGCGGCAACCGCCTGGGCGACGGTGTTCAGCTTCAGGGAAGCTCAACCGGAAACGTTGTTGGTGGCACGGCCTTTGGTGCGGCTAACATGATCGCATACAACGCGCTGGACGGCGTCAATGTCGTCAATGGCAGCAGCCATACCGTGCTCGGTAACTCGATCTTCGCGAATGGCGGGTTGGGCATCGACCTTGGGTCCAACGGCGTCTGGGCCAACGACAACGGTGACGGGGACACCGGCGCGAACAACCTACAGAACTTCCCGGTGTTGACCAATGCCATCACGACCGGTGCCCTCGTGGAGATCACGGGCACGTTGAACAGCCAGGCCAACGGCTACTACCGCCTCGAATTCTTCTCGAATGCCACGGCCGACAGCTCAGGGTACGGCGAGGGCCAGGTGTATCTGGGCGCGATGAACGTGGCGACCAATTCCACGGGTAACGCCACCTTCCGGGCCACGTTCACCGCGGCGGTCGCCAGCGGCGCGGTCATCAGCGCGACGGCCACCAAGAGCACGAGCGCCTATGCGACTTTCACCGACACATCCGAGTTCGCCGCCAATAGGACCGCGACGCTGGTACCCGCGAACGTGCTGGCCACCAAGAGCGTGCGCGGCACGCTGGGGGTCGACTCGCTAACCTCGACCACGCCCCTGACCACTCGAACCGGGGCGGGCGTGACGGTGGCCGTGATCGATTCCGGGATGCTGCTGGACGGCGGCGCCGCCAGCCGGCTCAAGACCACTCGCGATTTCACCACCGGCAACCCCAATCCCGCGCATATCGCCGCCATTGACGGCTACGGCCACGGCACGCATGTGGCCAGCCTCATCGGAGCAAACCAGGCGGAGTTGCAGGGCGTGGCGCCCGGCGTCTCGTTCGTGAGCCTGCGCGTCCTCGATAACTACGGCGCGGGCCTGACGAGCAACTTGATTGCGGCCTTGCAGTGGGCCGTGGCCAACAAAGCCGCGTATGGCATCGATATCATTAACCTCTCCCTGGGCCACCCCATCTTCGAACCCGCCGCGACCGACCCGTTGGTTCAGGCGGTGGAAGCGGCGGTGCGGGCGCACATCGTCGTGGTGGCTTCAGCCGGGAACTACGGGGCCAACACTCTGAGTGGTCAGGTCGGCTATGCGGGCATCAGCTCGCCGGGCAACGCCCGATCGGCCATCACGGTCGGAGCGATCAAGTCGTTCGACACCGCGACACGCAGTGACGACCTCATGGCCGACTACAGCTCGCGCGGCCCGTCCTGGTACGACGGCTTCGCCAAGCCTGAAATCGTCGCGCCCGGCCATCGGCTGCTGGCCGCGTCAGCCACGAGTCAGACACTCTACACGCTCTACCCATCGCTTCGGCAGACGATCGCCGGCCGGCCTTACCTGACGCTGACCGGCACCAGCATGGCCGCCGGCGTGGTGAGCGGCTCGGTGGCGCTGCTGATTGAGGAAGCCAAAGCCACCTTCGGCGCGGCCCCGCCGGTCAGCGCGATGAAAGCGATGCTGCAGAAGAGCGCATTTCCAATGAAAGACGCAGCCCTCCAGCCATACCACCTGCTGGCGCAAGGGGCTGGCGCGTTGAATACCGCCGGCGCGCTTACGCTGGCACGCGCCATCAATCCCACCATGGCAGCCGGTAGCTATTGGCTGGTGTCGGACGTCACTAAGTCAACCACGATCGACGGCCAAAACGTGATCTGGGGCGACAACGTGATCTGGGGCGACAACGTGATCTGGGGCGACAGCGTCTACACCAATAACGTGATCTGGGGCGATAACGTGATCTGGGGCGACAGCGTGACCTGGGGAAGCAACATGGTGTGGCGCACCAACGTGATCTGGGGCGACAACGTGATCTGGGGAAACAACCTGGTGTGGGGCAGCAACGTGATCTGGGGCGACAACGTGATCTCGGGTGACAACGTCGTCTGGGGCGACGTGTTATCTCAGCCGTAGGAGGGCAATCAATCACGGATGGAGAAACCCCTATGCCAAAACATGCACTCTTCTACGCTTGGGCCGTCATCGCCGTGGGAGCCGCGGTGGCAGCCAGTGCGGCTTTGCTCTGGCAATCCGCTGGCGCCGCAGCGCTGCTGACCTGCCTCGGATTGGCGGCTCTGGCGTCCACCTTCAAGGTGAAGCTGCCCGGACTGACGGGAACCATCTCACCGGGATTCGTGTTCCTGTTGGTGGCGGTGGCCCGGCTGAGCTGGTCCGAGACGGTGGCCATTGGAGTGGCGTCGGCCCTGGTTCAGTCCCTGTGGCGTACCAAGCGCCGGCCCGCCAACCTGCAGATCGGCTTCAACGCAGCCACGATGGCTATTTCCGGAGGGCTCGCCTACGGCGTGTCGCATGGATTAGCGCAGACCGGCGGCGACCCGGTATTGTTGTTGGCGGTGTCCGGTGTTGTACTGCTGGTGACCAACACGCTGATGGTCAGCGCGATTCTGTGTTTGCTCAAAGACGCGCCACTCTCCACGGTGTGGCGCTCCCTGCAACCGCTGGCCGTGCCTTACTATCTGGCCGGAGGGTTGCTGGCTGGCGTGTGGTCGCGCGCCGATCTCACCACGGGAGCCGGCGTGGCGTTGATGGCGGCCGTGAGCGTGTATTTGCTGGATCTGTCCTATCGCGAAACGGCGGAACGATTTGGACACACCCATCCGGGCGGTCCGGCTCAATCACATTCCTAATGACGCTGATTGTGCCTGGACCACGGCGTATCCGGAAGTTGGCTCGGAACCCAGTGAATCGCTCCGCCCAATCGCGCCGATTCGTAGAGACTTCCTGGCGCTCGCCGTATTGCGCAAACGTCCGGTTTAGCAACAATCCGGCAGAAGTTGATTTGCTGGGTGCGAGCATATCTATCGGGAGAAGGCCTCCGGTGGGGCGATGGGATCGGCTGGACTTCACCGGCTGCCCGGCCAACTTCGCAAGGGTGAGGTGCTCGTGGTCTGGAAACTGTCTCGCTCGCTGCGGGATGTGCTTACGTTCATGGAGCGGCTCGGGGAATCCGGGGCGGGATTCCGTCGCCTGACCGAGGCTATCGATACGACTACACCAGCAGGCCGAATAACGATGCCGATGGCCGGGGGCGATCGCCGATAGTTTGAAAGGGCGATGCTCAAAGAGCGGACGAAGGCCGGATTGGATGCCACCTGCGAAGAGGGGCGCATCGGCGGACGCCGCCCAAAGGCGACGCCTCAACAGCAAGTTGAAATCCGCAGGATGGTATCGAAGGGCGACACGACGGCCGCCCTCGCCGCGCGGCTGTTTCAGGTCCATCCGGCGGCCGTCAATAGGCTTCTTGCCCGAACTCCGCCGTCAGCGAGGAAGGCCAAATAATGTTGACGGAAGTACGCCAAATAATTCTGAAAGTGACAGCCGGCTGGTGGGCCGCTCGTCTGCTCGAAGAGACATGGTCTTCGGGATCCGGGCATTCGATCCGACGACTCTGGCGGGAGCGGCGGGCGCGGTGGCGTTACTCGCGATTCTCGCGATCCTCGCCGCCCTGGCGGGCTTCGCGTATCGATCCGGTGACGCGCCTTTATCGCGCTTGAGGCGGGCGCGGTTCGTCGAGAGGAATGCCTTCGATGCTTGAGATACGAGTGCCTTCGAGGCGCACGGTGAAAGAGCCTTCTTCGCTGGAGCCCGCAAGTAGATTGGGTTTCTCCTCGGAGAACACCGTCTTCTTCCACTTCTTAGTGAGGATGTCCTTGTAGGCGGCGAAAAACTCGGCGGCCGACCGGGCGTCCGCCCATTGAGATGAGTAAACCAGCGCGACGCGCTTGGAGTCTTTGCGATCCTCCCAAAGCTGATAATTCGCGCCCCGCCATTGCTCGGCCAACAACTCCATGGAAGGCGAATATTGTTTCAGCAGGATTTTGTGATCGAATTCTCCCACGGAGCCTTCGGTCAACTTCTTCCATTCCTTTTCCTTGGGGAAAACCGGGAACTTGGCCGCGAGCGGCGTAAGTTTTTCAAAATATTTCTCCGGGTGTAGAATCTCTTGCGTCGATTGCGGCGCCCGGCGAAACACTTCTTTAAAGCCTTCCTTGCCCAGCTTCGACACTACTTTGTGCTGGAACAGCAAGCCCTGCGAGTAAGGGAAGATCAGCGACTCACGCATGTACAACGGCACACTTTGCAGGACCGGGAAAGCACTGGAGCCGGCGCCGGAACTGGCCATGCTGGCCATCATGTTGACAGCCGCGTCGGAGTCCAGCAAAGACTGGCCCATCTTCTTCGCCATGAACTCACTCATCAGCCAAGTGGCTTGGCCTTCCATGACGGCCATTCGCGCCAAAGAGCCGTCGTCGCTCGACCCGCCCTTCCTGATGAATTTTTCAAGTTGAAAATGTTGATCGGCCAGCGCGTGCGCCAGTTCGTGGACCAAAGCCATGTCCTGCATCATGCCGGGGGAGCTGCCTTCGAGCAGCACCATCTGTTTTTTCCGGTAATCGTAGAACGCGGCGGCCTGCTCAGCCATCAAATCGATCGTGGTCTTGCGGAGGTCAAACTCGGGCGGCGCAAATCCGAGCTTCTTCAACGCCAGTTCTTCGATGCGGATTTCGTCGGGCTTCACGGCTTCGTTGATCCGCTCGTCAAAGTAGGCCTTCAGTTTTTCGCGCGGCATCGTAATCTGAACGACCGGCTTAAGCATGGCCAAGCCAGTAATCTCAGCCAAGCCCTTCAAAATGGCTTCGTTTTCCTGCGCGGCAGCGGCCAGGGTGGCAATTAGTCCCGGAAGTATAAGTCGAAGAGGGGTTTTCATCAGTGATTCATTTCGCCCGCGCGCAGGAGGCGGCGCCAAACAACGGCGGCGCCTAAACTCAGGATAGCGCCTGCTAGTACTGTCGGCCGTACGCCCAGAAAACTTCCGCCCAATCCGGCCGCTAAGTTACCGATGGGCAGCATGCCGACCACGGTCATTGAATAGAGCGACATGACGCGGCCCCGGTAGGAATCTTCAATCGAACCTTGAATCAGGCTGTTCACCGAGGCGAGCAACCGGAAGATCGCGTAGCCGGCCAGAGCCTGGGCCGCGACCGAAACGTAGAAGGACGGCGAGGCGGCGTAGATGGCCAGCGCGAGGGCGGCGAGGCCGGCGCTGGATAGGACGATGCGCGGCAGCAGATCGGGCCGGGCCTGGCGGGCCAGGATGAACGTACCGGCTACGGCGCCGAAACCGAGGGCTCCGGTGAGCAGGCCCAGGCCCGCAGAGCCTCGCTGGAAAATCTGGTCGGCGAAGATGGGGCCAAGCACGGAGACGGGCGTGGTGGCGATATTGGCGAGAGCGGTCACGATCAAGAGGGCGCGCACGCGGCGGTGGCGCCAGGCGTATTGGAAGCCTTGGGCCAAGTGGTGCAGGGGAGATTCGGTGTGAGCTTCGCGCGGCGGTTCGGCCTTTCGCATGGCGAGCAGCGAAGCGATCACGGCTACGTAGCTGACGGCGTTCACGGCAAAGCAGATGCCTTCGCCGAAGAGCGCCACGCAGAAACCACCGATGGAGGGGCCTACGACGCGCGCCGAGTTGAAGCTCATCGAGTTCAGCGTGATCGCGTTAGCAAGATCTTCTTTGCCGACCATGTGGATGTAAAGGGATTGACGGCCGGGGATATCGAAGGCGTTGGCGACGCCGAGGAGAAGCGCGAGTGCGAGGATGTGGGCGACGGTGATGCGGCCGGTGAGCGTCAACGCGGCTAGCAAGGTGGCTTGGAAGAGAAGCAGGCATTGCGCGGCGATGACGATCGAGCGGCGCGAATAACGATCACAAACGAGGCCGGCGATGGGACCGAGAATCAGCACGGGCAGGTGCGTGACAAAGCCGACCGTGCCCATGAGGATGGTGGAACCGGTGAGGCGGTAGACCAGCCAGGCCAGCGCGAGGCTCTGCATCCAGGTGCCGGTGAGCGAGACGACTTGCCCGGCGATGAAGAGGCGGAAATCGCGGTGGCGTAATGCTCGGAAGGTTTGGCGCCACGACGGGGGAGAGGGTGGCAAATTTTAGGATAGCGGGTGCGACGCGGCGCGGGTCTGGCAAAAGCTCACGAGGGTTGGGTGGGTCAGTAGCGGTGGAGCCAGCGGAGGCGAGGCGGCTCGCGACTCAATCCAATTTCTCACGCGGCGTGTCTTTTCCCTAAGTCGAGCGAATGAGACCGAGATCGGGAACGCCGCGCCAAGATCCAAAGCAAGGGAGAACCGCAGAAGGCCAGGAATCGCGCCCGCCCGCTTCGATGCGGGCGGCGATCCATTTCGAAACGGAAACATCGGCGGCCTTGGCTTGGCGCCGCACCAGCGTCTCGATCCCGTCGTCGACGTATACGGTCACTCGGCTCTTCTCTGGACCATTATGGCGCGGAGTGTTCCTGGATCACACACGCCACAAATTGAAATAATTATTGATAAGATCATGCTTAAAATAGTTCAGTTTAAGAGCGCAATTCTAGAAAACACATGACTGACTACAAAACCGTACCATCGCCGGAATCGCTTATCTGGCCTGCCCTCAGGGCGCTCAAGGACCTCGGAGGTTCGGCTTCGCATCAGGAACTATTAGAGAAGGTCGTCGCCCTCGAAAAAATTCCAGATTCGGTCCAAGACATCATGCACGCCCCGGCTGCGGGCTGGACCAAGTTGAGCTTCAATCTCGGCGTCGCCAAGATTGCCTCAGGCAAAGCGGGGATTCTCGATGTGAGTCCTGCCACAAAGGGGTTGTGGATCGCTACCGAAATAGGAAAGGCGATAACAACGGAAGCCGAAGCGCGACGAATAGCCGAAGGTGCTCGTAAGGCTAAAGGAGCAGCTACGAGGGCTCCATCTTCCCAAACTGACGAAGGGCTCGAAGTCGAACCGGAGTGGAAATCCAAATTACTCGAGGTTCTCGGCGCCATGAGGCCGGAGGCCTTCGAGCGACTTTCACAACTTCTGTTGCGCGCTTCAGGATTTGTGAAGGTTGAAGTCACTGGCAAAAACGGCGACGGAGGTATCGATGGCGTTGGCACGTTGGTCGTTTCTGAGTTACTTTCTTTTCACGTCTACTTCCAGTGCAAGAGATACAAAGGCACGGTACCGTCAAGCGATATTCGCAACTTTCGAGGAGCGCTCTCCGGCCGGACAGAAAAGGGCCTTTTCTTCACGATGGGCAGCTTTACAGCAGAGGCGATGAAGGAAGCCAATCGCGACGGGGTCTGCCGGATCGATCTGATTGACGGAGGCCGGCTGTGCGATTTGCTTAAGCGCGTAAAGCTTGGTATTCAGACAGAAATAGTAGAGAAGGTGGTTCTGGACCTCGACTGGTTCAGCCGGTTCTGACTTTCACGAGCAAAAAGGGCGCCCCCGGTCAGGAGCGCCCCTTTCGAATCAAACCCGATACACACTCGACAACTTATTGAGCCGGCGTCGCGTCGAAGTAACCTTCGGCCAACTCCGGTTTCGCTGCCAAAGCCTGGCTCCAGTAGAGCCGCGCTTCTTCGGCGTGACCCTGCGTCTTGAGGGCATGGCCCAGATTGAGCAGGGCTTCCGGGAAGTCCGGCCGCTCGCTCAGCGCTTCGCGGTAAAGGCGAATTGCGTCGTCGAGTTGGCCGCCCTTTTGCAAGATGAGCCCCGTGTTGTAGAACAGCTCCGGGCTTCGCTCGCCGCGGTCGATCAGCTTCGCCTGACAATCGAGTGCAGCCTCGAAATCCTCGCGTTCGATGGCGAGCGCGGCCAATCCACGCAACGCGTCGACCGATTCCGGATCGGCTTCGAGCGCGCCCGAGAACGTGATGCCGGCCGAATCGCGGTCACCCATCTTCCAATAGGCGAGGCCGAGATTGACTTGCGCTTCCGGCCAAGCCGTACGCTTGCGGAGGCAGTTCTCAAACGCTTCGATCGAGCCCCGGAAATCGGACCGTTGCAGGCGCAGGTAGCCGAGCCGGAACCAGGCGTCTTCCCAATCCGGGTTGCCCTGGAGCACCCTCTCGTAGAGCTTTTCGGCATCGTAGGTTGAGTCCGATTGCTCATGCAGCAAGGCCAGATTGTACAGCACCGCCGGGATGTCGGCCTGAATCTTCAAGGCTTTCTCATAAGCCTCGCGGGCGCTCTTCTGATCGCCCAATTCATGCTGGACAACACCCAGATTGACCCACGCGTTCTTGGCGTCGGCGCGGTACCGCAAAGCTTCCTGATACGCCTTGGCGGCTTGCTCAAGCCGGGCCGTGCGCTGATAGGCGACGCCCAGATTGAACCAACGCTCGAAACTGTCCGGAGTGAACTCGACCAGCTTGGCGCAGAACTTGGCGGCGGCTTCATAGTCGCCCGAGGCAAAGGCGCAGGTGGCCAAGCCTTCGACCGCGGCTTGTGAATACGGCCGCAGTTGCAAAAGCCGCTCGGAGTTTTCGCGAATCGCGTCGTAGTCCTTACGGGCGATGCCGATGCTGATCAGGTTGACCAGTGCGTCCTCGGAGTTCGGGTTGCGTTCGAGCGTGCGGCGATAGACCGTAGCGGCCTCGTCCAACTTGCCCGTCAACTGCAGCGCGACAGCCTTGCCAAACAGCGCGGTCTCGTTGTCGGCGTCGGTGGACAACACTTTCTCAAAGCTGTCCAGAGCGGTTTGCGCGCGATCCATGTGGAGCAGGCAGACGCCCATCCCGACCAGCGCGTCAATCCGCTTGGTGTCGGCCTCCCACGCCCGTTGGAAGCCTTCGGCGGCTTGCTGCCACTTGCCAAGCTTCTCCAGGCACACGGCCAAATTAAAGGTGGCGGCGGTGTGGCGCGGGTCGATCTCCAGCAGCTTGGTGTAGCTGTGCGAGGCTTCCTCAAACTGTTCGAGCTCAAACTGAATGTGACCGCGCGCCGAGTGAATTTCGGCGGTCGATTCACCGTGCTCGATGGCCAGATCCAGCTCTCGCAACGCCTCTTTGAGTTTGCCCTCCAAATGGAAAGCCACGGCCTTACCCAACGCGCTCTGAGCGCTCACGGGCGCACCGGCTGCCGGTTGATTATTGAAAGCCGCTTTTCCCTCTGCAGCTCTTCGTTTCGGGTTCATTGATTCGCTCCTCTCTCTTTCCCCGGCAGACCGCCCGGCGCCAGTAAAGCGCAGAGCCTGCCCAATGTATCGTACTGATGCCAAATGCCCACCCAACGCACGCGGGCGAGTTCGCCCTTGCCGCTGAATAGTCCAATGCTGCCGCGTTTGAGGCGGGCATCGGTCCAAGAATCCACAACCTTGCCTTGCACGGTGACGGCAAAATAGTCGTCCCGCACCTCCGTCTGAACTCTATAAACGGTGTCGCTACGAACCTCTATCGGCAGCAATTGCTGCGAGGCCGCACCCGCGACGCCGTTGATAACGGGATAACGAATGAGCGCCACCTGCGGGACGGGCCCCTCGGACACGATGGTCAACTTGAGCGCGTAGTAATTGCGCAAGTCGGCTGCCCGGACTACCCACCCCATGCTCCGGCGCTCGATCTGGCCGAGAAATTCCGTCCGGTAGTCGGTAAGTCCACTTCCCTGCGCCAACACCGCCAAGCCACCGGTGCGGACAAACCCCGACGCGTCGTATGACCAGGACCGCGCCCAATCGCCCGCTCCTTCCCATTCAGCCAACCCGTTGCGGAAGTCGTCGGTGAAGGCCACAGCCGCCCGATCGCTCAGCCGCTTTTGAAAGTTGCCCCACGCCGAAGTGACGCTCGCCTCTGGGTCAGGGGCGGGAGCCGGTGGCGTCCTCGGCTGCCTGGCTGCCTTGGCCGCGACTGCCCGAACCGCGGCCGGCTGAGCCTTGGGGCGGCGTGGGGCCGGGACAGACGGAGCCGCCGCCGCGTCGCCGGCAACTGCGGGGCCAGGCTTGTTGGCCATGGTCCATCCGGTGTCGGCCGGCGCCGACGGGTCGCCACTCGGGAAGATGGCAAAAGCGGCCAACGCGAGCGCCGCCAGTCCGGCGCCCCAACGGATGGTCTTAGGAGCCTGGTCCAGCGCACCACTGAATTTGCCGATCGCAATCCGCCACAAGGCGCTGCCATACATGGACGCCGACGTCCACCGATTGCGTTCCCAATCGGCCTGGGTCTTGAGCGTCGATTTGCGATACTGGTGAGCGGGTTTGGGCGATATATCCTCAAGCTTGGTGACAGGCGTCTCACTCCCCGCCTTGGGCACGCAGTCTTCCAGCGAGATCGGGAACATCCGGCTGGCCATGCCGGGCCGGCTTGACCGTCCCATCTTTTGTGCCCCGAGCCGTACACCCGCCAGACTCGGCGTGGAGAGTGAGTGCATCGGCTCACACTCTTCCGGGCTCGGCGGCATCGCCGAACCGGCCCCGGGGGCGGTGGCCGCCAGTGACAGCGGGGCCATCGACCATTGCGTCTGCGACCAATTAGCATCGGGCGACACTTGCAGTTCGGGCTTGATCGGAATCCAGCGGTAACTCACCACCGGACGGATGGCCGGCACAGCCGTCCTCGGCGAAGCCCCGCGTTGAGGCTGGACCACCAGAATCAACCGCACCATTCCGCAGGATGGAGGGTCAAACTCGCTGCCCTGCACGAACAAACCTCGCGGGAGCGCAATCAGGCCAGGGCCGGGCAACAACGAATCCGCCGATCCTTCGGACAGCGCCAAACCTGGAGCGGGTTTGAGCTGTAGCGCCACCAATCCCGCCAACGCCATACCGGGACTCCACGCAGCCGTCCGGTACACCACCATGCGAGCTTCGGAGGCGAAGTCCTGACATCCCTCGCCGACCTTCAGCAGGCTCCGATTGCCTGGCACCGGTGCGTCGAATCGCAGAGGCACCTTGGGGCCGGACGGCATCGCAAGCTTGGCGAACCCCGCGTGGGAAGCCTTAGGCGGCTTCACCGTGGGCCGCACCCGAATCGGCGGCCCTGAACTGCCCGCCGCAGGCTTAACCAGCCGGGCCAGTTGGGGGCTGCGCGCGCGCGGCACGCGTAAGCGCACCAAACCGGGCACATTGCGCTCGGCCACCCGGTCCAGCCGCTCCACGGTCCAATCAATCTCAGGCAAGCGCCCGCGCAGGGCCACGCCGCTATTGCCGGGAATCTCCACGATGGGCCTCGCTCCAGGCCCCTCGGGTGGCAGAGCGGTAGCCTCCACCGGCCATTTTTCGATCAAGCCGCGCCGCGCGGCCGGCAGTTGTTTGACGCCCAATCCGGCCTCGGCCGAAACCGGCATCGGGGGATCCCAGCTAGGCCCTGAAGGCGCGGGCGCAGCGACGGGTTCTTCAGACTGGTAGACCGTGGTATCGATCGTAAGGGCGCGATCGCAAACGAAACCGTTCAGAGAGAGGCTCAGGATTTCGGAAATCGTGGCAGGCGAGGACGGCGCGATCGTCTCTTCGCACAGCATCTTCCCAATGAAAGCGCCTGGTTTGCTCCACTCAAAAGATCCGCTGATCGGCAGCATCCGGGCATATTCGACGCGCCGCCGGTTCTTGTGCTCCAAACGCGGGGCCGCCAAGATCGGCATCAGATCGACCGCCCAAACGTCCTCTGCGCTCTTCCAATTCGCTACCACGTCGCGGGCCAATGGAAACTGGCTCACGAAGCTGGGCTGAGCCGCGTCGAGAGCCGCCGCCCAACCGGACGGCTTGGACGGAGCCGGTTTAGCCGCCACCGGCGAAGGCTCAGCGGCTACATTGAGCGCCGGGGCGGCCGGAATCGGCGGTGGTGGCGGCGGCGGAACCGGTTTTGGTTCAACAACTGGGGCTGAAAGCGGGGCCGGAATCGGCGCTGCGGCGGGCGCCACCGGCGAATCCGCTTTCCTGACAGAGGGAGCCAAACCGCGGCGGTCGGACGCCTTCGGCAGAGCGCGTCCATTCCCATCGGTTTGTCTTAAGCCCGGCAGCGGTATATGCCTGGGCGAAGACGTCTCCATCAGCCGGGAAACCGCCAGCTGCTGCTGCTGCAAGGCGTAAAAATCCCGGTGCTCGTCGGAGCAGAACTCCGAGTCTTTTAGCTTACGAAGCAGCGAGATCTTGTTGCCGCAGTGGAGGCACCGCATGAATTACGAGCTGGGTTCCTTCATTGCCATAGTAAGGAATCGGCAGGGCTATTTCTAGGCGGCGAAAGCCTTACTACGAAAAGCTCACTGCGTCCTACTTAGTCCAGAGCTAAGTGCTTTTCCCTGTTTCCTTCTTGCGGCCGCGTCATAATGATTAGGAATGAGATCTCGCCGTTCGATCCTTGCGGGGGCTGGGGCCGTTCTCGCCGCGCTTCCACCTCCCCTATCGGCTGAGTCGCCCGAAATGCCTAGTGTTTCGTTGTCGGAAACCGCGCCCGAGAAATACTGGCAGCGGATCCGCGACGAACAGTTCCTAATGCCTGCCGGGCGAGTTTTCCTGAATAACGGGAGCTTTGGCGTGGCGCCGAAGCCGGTATTGCGCGCGGTGACGGATTATCTTGAGCGCAGCGCGGCGCTGGAACTTCCGCCCGGCGAGTACCCCCGGTGGGGTTACGAGGCGCTCGACGCGCACCGGACCATGGCGGCTGCCTATCTGGGCTGCGCCAAAGACGATCTGGCCTTCACGCACAACGCCACCGAAGCGCTTAGCACGATCGCGGCTGGTCTCGACCTGGGGGCAGGCGACGAGGTGGTGATGACCGATCAAGAGCATACCTCCGGGAAAGCGGGCTGGCAGGTTCGCCAGGCGCGGCACGGCATCGCGATCCGCGAGGTGAAGATTTCCTTCCCGCCTTCGTCGCCCGATCAACTGGCCGAAGCCCTGATTGGGGCGATTGGACCTCGGACGCGCGTGCTTTTCTTTTCGGGAATTCTTTCGCTGATGGGCACGGTAATGCCGGTGCGCAAGATCTGCGACGCCGCACGGGCCAAAGGCGTGATCACGGTGGTGGACGGCGCGCATATGAATGGCCAGATTCCGATGCGAAGCGACGCGCTTGGGTGCGATTACTATGCCGGCAGTCCACACAAATGGATGTTTGCGCCGGCCGGTTGCGGCATCTTGTGGGGGCGGCCAGAGGCGCTCGCCAAGTTATGGCCGACGAATGTCACCGGAGGATGGGACAAGAAGGAGTTGGGCGCTCAGCGTTTCATGATGATCGGCACCAATAACCGGGCGATCATTGAAGGATTGGTGGCCGGCGTGCAGTTTGCCAACGCGATCGGCCCCGACCGCATTTTCGCCCGCATCCACGCGCTGGCCAAACAAGTGCGCGACCGCGCCGCACAGCTTGACTACCTGCGGGTGTTGACGCCCTCCGACGATCGGCTCTATGGTTCCCTGGTGGCGTTCGAGATGCCAGGCCTCGACCGCGCGAAATTCCTGCGGCTATGCGGCGAGCGGAAGATCTGGGTCGCCGGCGGCGGCCCGGTCACACGCATTTCCGCCCATATTCATACGCGACCACGCGATATCGACATTTTGTTCGAAACATTGGCTGCGGCGCGGGCCTAGCGGCCGCTACAGGACAACCGGCTGGCTCGGGCGGCATCCTGGCATGGCAACCGGCCCGTCAACCCGAGAACGGTTACTATTCCGGCGAGGATGAACCAAACACTTCCTGCAATTGACATAGCCAAATTCTCCGAGGCGGTACACTCCTGTTGCTCGAGGCAAGCGGGCGATCCCAAGAGGTAGATAAGCACTCCATAAGCCATAACAAGCGCGACGTTGCAGGCAAGCACCTTCTTCGGGTCCAGGCAACCGGCTGGCCGGCCACCGGCGGTGTGGGATCGAAGCGATCGTCTTCGGCCGCGTTCACAGGATCGCGGATGATAACCCGTGAGCCAGCCAATAAATCATGCAGAGCTTCCGGTAACAAACATGAAGGCAAACGACGGAAGCCCAAAGAGTTGCTTCGCCAGCGATCGAACGGCCGCTCTCCAGATTGGGAGGTTTTCACCGCTCTCTTTGCAAACGATCCGGATGTTACTCCTCTGGTGGCCAAATGTCCCGCCGTACCGGGCGACCATCCAAGGCTCATAAGTCAAAATCGCCGCTATTATGCCGGCAAACGCGGCAACGCGTCCGCCGGCACTATTCTCCAGGAGAATCCCCGCCACAATGCCCCGATCACGAACAAGGCGAGACATATCGTCCCGTCGATCCGCAACGCACGGAACCGCAGCTTGAAAGCGGCAAATTGAACCGGGTTAGGCGGGTTGGGCTCAGGCGACATGATTCAGAAGCACAGCCGACACTATATCCTATCGCTCGGTGGCAAGCGCAGCCTAATTGCTAAAAGTACCGCCCCAACCGCACAAAGAATTTTCGTTGCCCCTGCTCACCATAGGCGCCGCCGACAAATAGTACTCCGATCGGAGTTTCGCCCACCAGCCCCGCCACGCCATCGTGATAGGGCTTATAGCGGCCGCCCTTGTTGAACGCCGTTCCTAACTCATAGGCGGCGGTCAAATAAAGCCGCGCGAAGTACTGGCTCGGATTGCGAGACAACGCGCGAAGAATTCCGGTCTCGGAGAAATAGTAGTGGCTGCCCAGCAATTGCTGCGGCGCCAAAGCGCTCAGCCGTAAAGGCCCGCCCAGCGCGAACGGCGAAAACAGATTCACTGACGAAACCGTGGTGCCGCCCGCCACTTGACCGGTCAAATAATAGGCTCCGCCGAGCGGTTTCGCCCAGCGCAGATCGCCTTCGAGAATAGGGAAACCATCATCGCTATCGCCCGGCGCGGTGAAGACCCACTGCGCATTCGTGGCCCAACGCAGGCCGCGCGCCGGGACAATGGCACTGTCCTGGCCTTCGCGAGCCCAACGTGCGCGCAAGCGGCTCACGTTGCCGCGCAGCGATGGCAACGAAGGCAAACCGATCGAAACTGAATTCTTGAACTGGCTCAATTGATAGCCAAGGCGGAACTCGGAGAATCGGCCCGACGCATAGCCGAGGTCGATGGCGGCGCCGGTTTCGCGGGTGGTGAAGCGCGCCACGCGGTCGTTGCGATCGTACAGATCGAACTGCGTCTTCTCGACAAAGGCGCGGGGCGCCAGGAAGATCTTGCTCGAGTTCACGCGGTGAAACAGTTCGGTCGACACGGTGTCGCGAAAGCCGACGAAGAAATCGGTACGCCATTCGGTGCCCGGCCTCAGCACATCCAAGAAAGTGAGCCGCCCGCCGACGCCGATCCGAGCCGATTGCGAGGTAGCGCCATCGATCAGAATCGCAGTGTTGAGAAACGGCGGGCCGTGCGTTTTCTCTTGCACCTTAACTACGAGTCCTTGCTTGCCGTCCTTCTCAACGATCCGGTAACTCGCCGCGTCATAGCGCCCGAGACCGGCCAGCCGAGTCAGTTCTTCGTCAAGAGGCTGAACGCCCGCAGGCGGGGCCAGCGCGCCGGCGAGACGGTAGGTGAGGTTTTTTTCCAAAGGCGCGGTCAAGCCTTCGGTGATGACAAAATCGGGTTCGAAGATATCCCGGCGCCGATTGGCCTGACGCGCCTTCTGGTACGCGGCCCATTGATCTTCGGGCAGTGCGAAGCGTTTCAAAAGATTCGCTTTGGCGGCGGCTGCGCTGTAGCCCTGCGCGATGAACTCTTTCGCGCGGGAAAAATCGCCCGAAGCGAGAGTCCGCAAGTCGGGGATAATCGCCACTTCGGCGGCGGCGAGCGACCGTAATTCGGTTCCGGAGAGCATGATATCAAGCGTGCGGTCAAACACACCGAACAACGAATACTGTTGCTTTCGTTCGGGTAGCGGCACGTGCAGCGCCACGGCGATGACGATCTCGGCGCCCATCCCGCGCACCACGTCCACCGGAAGATTATTTACGATGCCGCCATCCACTAACCTTTGGTCTCCCTTCTGAAGGGGGGCGAACAAGCCGGGCAACGACATGCTGGCGCGCAGGGCCTCAAACAAATCGCCGGAAGCGAACTCCACCTGTTTCGCCGACACCAGATCGGTGGCGATGCAGCGAAATGGAATCGGGAGATCGTCGAAAGAACGCATCTCCGAATAGCCGGCGGCGATGCGGCTGATGATAAGCCCGACTCCGTGGCCCGCCGAAAGCGCAACGGGAAACTGCACCTTGCGGTTCTTAATGCCGAACTCCAGTTGATTGGGAAACTCGCGCCGGTCTTCTTTCCGTCGAAAAGCGAGTTGACGAAAGGCGTGTTGGGTTGAAGCGCGGTCACCCAGTCGAGCTTGGTGACGAATTCTTCGACCTCAGCGGCGCTGCGTCCGGTAGCATATAGACTTCCCACGAGACTGCCCATGCTGGCGCCGGCAATGGCATCGACAGGTACGCGATTTTCATCGAGCCACTTGATAACGCCTACGTGCGCCAAACCAAGCGCGGACCCGCCAGCCAGGGCCAGCCCGATTTTGGGGCGCTCCGGTGGAGCCGCCAACAGGATCGAAACCGAAAACAGAAGACACAACAGACGGGCCATCGAATTGATACCCTGAGGATACCTAATCACCATGCAAGCCCGTGCGCTCGTTTCTCTATTCCTGTTGGGCCAGGCTTTAACGCCGGCGGCCCCCGCCGCTCCAGTTGACTTCGTGCGGGAAGTGCAGCCAATCCTTCAAAAATCATGCGCCGGTTGCCATGGCGCCAAGAGCCAGATGGCGGCTTTGCGCCTGGATGCGCGCGAGGCTGCAATGCGTGGCGGTCAATCCGGCCCGATCATCGCGCCGGGCAAGAGCGGCGAATCGAGTTTGTATCTGCGCGTCGCCGGAATCGGCGAGCAGGCCCGCATGCCGATGGGAATGAAGCCGCTGCCGCCGGGTGAAATCTCGGCGATCAAAAGGTGGATCGACGAAGGCGCAATCTGGCCCGATGCGGCCGCCGGTGGCGATGCTTCGGTGCGCAAGCACTGGGCGTTTATTCCGCCGGTGAAGCCTGCCGCCCTGCCAGCCTTTTCCCGCCATCCCGTGGACGCCTTTGTCTTGGCGCGGCTCGCGAAAGAAGGGCTGAAGCCTTCGCCCGAAGCCGACCGCACGACGTTGCTGCGCCGCTTGAGTCTCGATCTGATCGGCCTGCCGCCCGCGGCTGCCGAAGTGGATGCCTATCTCGCCGACCGTTCTACGAACGCCTATGAGAAGCAAGTGGACCGGCTCCTCAACTCGCCCCACTACGGCGAACGATGGGCGCGTCATTGGTTGGACGCCGCGCGCTACGCCGATTCCGATGGCTTTGAGAAAGACAAGCAACGGCAAGTCTGGTTCTTTCGCGATTGGGTGATTAACGCATTCAATCGAGACTTACCGTACAACCAGTTCATCGTCGATCAACTGGCCGGCGATCTGCTGCCCAACGCCACGCAGGATCAGCACGTCGCCACGGGCTTCCTGCGTAACTCGATGATCAATGAAGAGGGCGGCATCGACCCCGAACAGTTCCGCATGGAGGCGATGTTCGATCGCATCGACGCAATCGGCAAAGGGATGCTGGGGCTGACGATCAACTGCGCCCAATGCCACAACCATAAATACGACCCGCTGTTGCAGGAAGAATATTACAAGATCTTCGCTTTCCTGAATAACGCGCATGAGTCGAACATCGCCGTCTACACGCCGGCCGAACAGCAAACGCGCGCGGACCTATTCAGGAAGATTCGCGAAATCGAAAGCGAGCTCCAACACAAGTCGCCGGACTGGGCTGAGAAAATGGCCCACTGGGAAGCGCAGGTCAAGGGGAATCAGCCGGTTTGGGTGGCGCTTGAGCCCGAGGTGGACGATATCTCGAACGGCGGCCAGAAGTACGTCCCGATGGGCGACGCGTCTTTGCTGGCGCAAGGCTACGCGCCCACCAAGCACCGGGTGAAAATGACGGTGAAGACGAACCTGCCGAAGATCGCCGCTTTTCGGCTGGAGTTGTTGAACGATCCGAATCTGCCGCTGAGCGGACCGGGCCGTTCGCTCAAAGGCACGGCCGCGCTGACTGAATTTGCGGTCGAGGCTCTGCCGGTGGGTGCGGCGGCCGAGGCCAAGCCCGCAACGATTAAGATCGCTCGCGCGACGGCCGACGTCAATCCACCCGAACGCGAACTCGAAGCGATGTTCTACGACAAATCGAATCGCCGCCGCGTGACCGGTCCCATTGAATACGCGATCGACGGCAATAGCGACACGGCCTGGGGCATCAACGCCGGGCCGGGCCGCACGAACCTCCCTCGTAAGGCGGTGTTCAACGCGGAGAGTCCAATCGAGAATGCCGGCGGCACGATGCTGACGATTTATCTCGCCCAGCAGCACGGCGGCTGGAACAGCGACGACAACATGAACCACAACCTCGGCCGGATGCGGTTGTCGATCACGGCGGATTCGAAGGCGGTGGCGGATCCAATTCCTGCGGCGATCCGTGAGATTCTGGCCATACCCGCCGCGCAACGCACAGCCGCGCAGACCCAGGTGGTCTTCGGATATTGGCGGACAACCGAACCTGACTGGAGCGCCGCCAACGAGCAGATCGAAGCGTTGTGGCGCCAGCATCCCACGGGTTCTTCGCAACTTGTTTTAAACGCCCGCGAGAAAATGCGTACGACGACGATGTTGACGCGTGGAGATTTCCTAAAGCCGGGCAAGGCGGTCGACCCTGGCGTACCTGCCTTCCTGAATCCTCTTCCGGCCGGGGCGGACGCGACGCGGCTTGGCTTCGCGCGCTGGATGACCGATCGTCAGGCGCCCACCACTGCGCGGGCTTTTGTGAATCGCGTTTGGCAGAGCTATTTCGGCACGGGCATCGTAGCCACGGCTGAAGATTTCGGCAAGCAAAGCGAAGCGCCATCCCACGCCGAACTGCTGGACTGGCTGGCCGTCGAGTTCATGGAGCCCACCACGAAAGGCGTGCAGCCTTGGAGCGTCAAACATCTTCATCGCCTGATCGTCACGTCGAAAACCTACAGGCAGTCCTCAGCCGTAAGCAAAGAGCTCCTGGAGAAAGATCCGTACAACAGGCTGCTGGCGCGCGGGTCGCGCATCCGCGTCGAAGGCGAAATTGTGCGCGACATCACGCTGGCGGCTAGCGGTTTGCTCAGCACCCAAATCGGCGGTCCGAGCGTGTATCCACCGGCGCCTGATTTCCTTTTCCAGCCGCCCACCAGTTATGGCCCGAAGCAATGGCATGAGGACAAAGGCGACAACCGCTACCGCCGCGCCGTCTACACGCATCGTTATCGCTCGGTGCCGTATCCGATGCTGCAGAACTTCGACGCGCCCAACGGCGATGCGTCTTGCGTGCGGCGTTCGCGGTCGAACACACCGCTGCAAGCTCTCACTTCGCTCAACGAGCCGCTCTTCATGGAGGCGGCGCGCGCGATGGCTCGCAAGACGCTAAGCGAAGGAGGCAAGACCGATGCCGAGCGCCTCACCTTTGCGTTCCGCCGGACCGTCGCCCGCAAACCGGGCGAGGCGGAAAAGAACGAGTTGCTCGCGCTGTTGGAAAAACAAGAGCAACGCTACAAGTCCAACCTGGATTGGGCTTGGGAGATGGTCGCGCCCAGTTCGTGGGAACGTCTGCCGCTGCCGCCAGGAGCCACGATCGCTCAGGTAGCCGCCTGGACCGCCGTATCGCGCGTGCTGCTGAACCTCGACGAAACGATCACCAAGGAATAAGTCATGACGATGAAGCCCAATCATGTAGCCCGGCGCTGGTTCCTCGAGCAATGCGGGGTTGGCCTGGGCGCGGCCGCACTGGCCGACCTCTCTTCCGCTGCCGCGCCTATCGATCCCATGGCCCCCAAAAAGGCTCACTTCGAAGGCAAGGCCAAATCCGTCATCTTCCTTTTCATGGCCGGCGCGCCCAGCCAATTAGAGATGTGGGACTACAAGCCGCTGCTGGAAAAATTCTCGGGCACGCTGCCACCGGCCGATCTGCTGAAAGGCTATCGCGCCGCGTTTATCAATCCGAATTCCAAGCTTCTGGGCCCCAAGTTCAAATTCAAGCAGTATGGCAAGTCCGGCGCCTGGGCCACCGACCTGATCCCACACACTTCAGCCATTGTGGACGATCTGACGATCGTTAAGTCGATGGTGACCGACGCGTTCAATCACGCCCCGGGGCAGTTGATGATGAACACCGGCGCACAGATTTTCGGACGGCCCAGCATGGGCTCGTGGGTGACTTACGGCTTGGGCAGCGAGTCGCGGGATCTGCCTGCTTTCGTGGTATTCAGCTCTGGCAAGAAGGGCCCGAGCGGCGGCAACTCATGTTGGGGATCGGGCTTTCTGCCCACCGTTTATCAAGGCGTGCAGTTTCGCGGCAGCGGCGATCCGGTGTTGTACTTGTCCAACCCGCCGGGCGTGGACCAGCAGGCGCAACGAGAGTCGCTCGATTCCATCCAGAAGCTGAATCGGATGCGGCTTGACACGGTGGGCGATCCTGAAATCGCAACGCGCATCAACTCATTCGAAATGGCGTTCCGCATGCAGGCGAGCGCTCCTGAACTGGTGGATCTGACGAAGGAGCCGCAAAGCACCCTCGATCTCTACGGCGCGCAACCGGGCAAGCCATCCTTCGCGAACAACTGTTTGTTGGCCCGGCGCATGGTGGAACGTGGCGTGCGTTTTGTGCAGCTCTATCACGAGGCGTGGGACCAGCATGGCAGTCTCGTCAAGGACATCACCGCCAATTGCAAGGACACCGATCGGGCCTGCGCGGCGTTGGTGAAGGACCTCAAACAGCGAGGCCTGCTCGATTCGACGATTGTCGTCTGGGGCGGCGAATTCGGCCGCACACCCATGATGCAAGGCGGCGACGACGGACGCGATCATCACCCCAACGCTTTCACAATGTGGATGGCCGGAGGCGGCCTGAAACCGGGCGTGGTGCTCGGCGAAACGGACGATCTCGGTTTCAACGTCGCCAAAGACAAGGTACACGTGCATGATCTGCACGCGACGCTGCTGCATTCACTCGGCTTCGATCACACCAAGCTGACCCACCGCTTCCAGGGCCGCGATTTCCGGCTGACCGACGTACATGGCAATGTGGTGAAGGAATTGTTGGCGTAACGATTTTGAAGAACGGCGGCAACGGGCTACCCACGGGCTCTCATGCCTGCCAGTGCGGGAAGGCGCGCCACACACCGAAGCTGGTGGTGGTCACCGGCGGCCCGGGCGGCGGCAAGACTGCCGTGCTCGAAATGGCTCGGCGATATTTTTGTCAGCATGTCGCGATTGCGCCAGAGGCCGCCAGCATCGTCTTCGGCGGAGGATTCCCGAGATCGGATTCGCCCAAGGGCCGCCGCGCGGCGCAACGCGCAATTTTTCACGTGCAGAAATCGATGGAGGCTATCGCGGTCGAAAACCTCCAATCGGCGGTCATCCTTTGCGACCGCGGAACACTGGACGGCCTCGCGTATTGGCCTGGTTCGCGCCGGAGCTTCTTTGAGGAATTCGAGATCGATTTCAAAAGAGAGCTGACCCGTTACTCGGCGGTGATTCACGTGGAGGCGCCGGCGTTGGCCTGGGGCTACGAAAAGAATCGAATCCGCAATGAAAGCGTCGCGCAGGCGCAGGAGATCGATCAGCGCATCGCGCGCGCCTGGCAGGGTCATCCACGAATCATGAACGTGACGGCACAGGCGGGATTTCTCGACAAGCTGGCCTGCGCGATCGAACTGCTGCGCGGCGAACTGCCGCCGTGCTGTCAGACGCACCTGCACGCGGTCAGCGAGAAGATTTAGAGCGGTCTTAGATTTTCTATAGACATCATTTCCGGCGCGGCCGTTTGGGTGCTGAGTCATCACAAAATTCGACGATCGCACCGGACGGCGCCGGATGGCCCAGACTATTCGGCGGCGACGGCTGGTGTGTCGATCACCTTGGCCATCTTGCCTGAGCCGCGCATCATTTCCCGCTCGGCCTTGCCGCGAGGCACCACCATACGACTGCTCGATCCGGGTGCGATCACTTCGCTGAGGAAGCACTTGGCGCCCTCATAACAGTTGAAGCGTAGAATTCCTTTAGCAAGGGTTGGGCCGCTTGCATAGTTGAAGATTGTGACACCGGGATTTTTGCCATTCGAATCGGAGATCGTCAGAGCGCCGATTGCGGGGCCTTGCTTCACCTGATAACGCCCGGCGGCCATCGCCTGGTCCTTCTGATGGAAGGCGAAGGGCACGTTGGCGGTCAAGGTCATTGGCTGTTGAGCGGAAGCCACCGACGCGGCGGCGGCCAGGATCACGGTGAGGGTTTTCATTTGAGTTCTCCTTTTTTCTACCGGCGGGCTTCTTCTTTTTCGCTTGCCCGGCGGATGCTGCTATAGAAGCAACTCCGGAGCCAAAGCGAGCGCCATGAACTCAAAACTGAAAGCAATGGACTTGCGATCAAGCTTGGGTCCAGGCCGCCCAATTCACTCTCCGTTCGGTTAGCTTTGCCTCTATCCTCGGCTATCGCGACGGCGAGCCTGGAGTATGATGAACGCGTGACCCGCTATTCAGCATTCCGTTTGGCTTCATCCTGCGCTTTCGCTCAGGTTGCCGACGAAGCCAACGCCAAGCCCGTCGCCAACATACCGGTAAATCACGTCGAGGCTCAAGCAGGCACATACTCGTTGCCGGATCCGCTGACGACGATCGACGGCAAACCGGTTCGCGACGCCAAGACGTGGCGGAACAAACGCCGTCCGGAAATCGTGCGGGTCTTCGAAGAGAACCAGTTCGGACACGCGCCTGAGCGCCCGCCGCTCGACAAGAAGAAAGCCTTCGAGGTCACTGAACAAAGCGCGCCTGCGCTGAACGGCAAGGCGCTGCGCACGCAAGCGACGATTCACTTTTCGCCGGACCCCAAGGGCCCGCACGCCGACCTGCTCATCTATGTCCCCACTAATGCCCCTGCCGGCAAGCCAGTACCGCTGCTGCTGAACGCCAGTTTCTCCGCCAATTCCAGCGTGGTGGACGATCCAGGCATCAAGCCCGGTGAGGTATGGAATCGCGAAAAGAAGCGAGTGCCCGCCACGCAAGGCCGCGCCTTCGGCCGCATGAAGCCGGAGATTCTTCTCGATCGGGGCATCGGCTTCGCCACCATTTATTACGGCGACATCGACCCCGATTTCGACGTTGGTGTTCCACTGGGCGTTCGCAGCCTGTTTCCGCAACCGGCGGCGGGCGAGTGGGGCTCTATTGCCGCCTGGGCCTGGGGACTGAGCCGAGCGCTCGACTATCTTGAAACCGACAAGAGCGTGGACGCCAAGCGTGTGGCGCTGATGGGCGTGTCGCGGCTCGGCAAGACTGTACTGTGGGCCGGAGCGCGAGACCAACGCTTTGCCGCTGTCATCGCCAGTTGCTCGGGCGAAGGCGGTGCGGCTTTGAGCCGGCGCGACTATGGCGAGCGCATCAAGCACCTCGCGGTTCGCTACGGCTATCAGTTCGCGGCGAACTACGCGAAATACGCCGATAACGTGGACGCCTTCCCGGTCGATTCACACATGCTCGTCGCGTTGATGGCTCCTCGCCCCCTGCTGCTGCAAACCGGCAATACGGACCGATGGTCGGATCCCAAGGGCGAATTCCTCGCGGCCGTCGCAGCCACCCCGGTCTATAAGCTACTGGGTAAGACGGGCATTGAAGCCGGCGCCATGCCGGAGGCGGGCAGGCCGCTCCTGGATTCCACTCTTTCCTATTTCATGCATGACGGCGGGCACGGAACGATTCCCTCCGATTGGGAGGTTTTCGTCAAATTCCTCGAAACGGATTTGCGTTGACGCCCGTGTTACTCGCCGCCGCTCTCGCACTCGCCTGGTCCGGAACCGGCGCTTCTCATCTCGGTGCGCCTTCTCCCAACGGACGCTTCCTGAGCGGCGTTCATCCAGACTCGGGCGAATTGCTACTGCGCGATCTGACGACCGGGATCCGGCGCCGGGTGGGGCGAAAGACGGCCGCGCTCGAGCATGCTTCTTACTCGGTCTTCTCTCCAGACTCGAAACAAATCGCGTTCTCCTGGTTGAACGCCGAGCGCCGGTACGAATTGCGGATCGCCTCGGTCGATTCGCTGACCGAACGCACGCTTCTCCGAAACGATGGCTCCGGTCTCGCGCAGCCCTGCGCCTTCACGCCGGATTCAAAACAAATCCTGACTCTTTTGGTGCGAGGCCCGCGCTCAAGCGATATTGCCTTCGTCTCGACGGAAACCGGCGCGGCGAAAATCGTCAAGCACCTGGAGGGCGACCCGCCCAAACGGCTCTCGCTTTCGCCGGACGGACGTTCGATCGCCTATCGCAACTCATTGCTATCGGCTGACGGATCTCGCGAGGAGAAGCTGCTGATGCGTGCGCCAGACCTCGACTATGCGCCGATCTTCTCGCGCGATGGACGCGCTGTCTTCATCCTGTCAAAGGATGAAGGGCTATGGCGCGCCTCGCTGGACGACCGCAAGCCGGTGCTGGTTCGCGCCGGCGTCGGACGCGTCTTCCTGCAGGGGATCACCCGTGAGAGCCAACTGTATTTCGGCCTCCGCGCGGGAACGGGCAACGTGTACCGGGCCACGTTCGACCCCGTCGCGGCCAAGCTGACGGTCGAGCCGACGGCGATCGGCGAAAGCGAACCGCCCGCGAGTCTCGCGGCCATCTCCGGCAACTTTCGCGCGAACGGGAAGGAGTTGTGGCGTTCAGGCGGCGAGGCTCCGGTGGCGGTGTTTCCCCGCCCCATTACCGCTCTGGCTGTGGCGCCGGATGGGGAGACCGTGGCCATCGCACAGTCGACTACGCTCACGGTCCTCTCGCCCAAAGGCCGCTTTGAAAGCCGGGCCGCTGCCGAGACCATCAGCGGGTTGACTTGGACCCGCAATAGTCTGCACCTGATTACCGTGCAGAACGATTCGCTGTGGCGCTGGTCGCCTTCCCTGGACAGCTTTCGCCGTATGGTGAAAGTCCAGGGATCGATCGGCTCGGTCACGCTGGAGCCTGGCGACGCGGCCATCACCTTCACGGCCGGCCGGCCGAAGTCGGAGGTTTGGTCAATGCCCGTTGACGCGCGATGATGGAGAGCATGACTCCGATCGAAACCCCGCTTGGCCCAGGCAAGCCCGTCCGAGAATCGCAGGCCATCTACACTGAGTTGACGCTGCCGAACGACGCCAATTTGTTGGGCACCTTGTTCGGCGGTAAGTTGATGCAGTATGTCGATCTCTGCGCGGCGATCTCAGCGGTGCGCCATGCACGCTGCCCCATGGTGACGGCTTCGGTGGACAATCTGACGTTCCTGCATCCGGTGCGGATCGGGCAACTGGTGGTCTTGAAGTCGTCCGTGAACCGGGTCTTCCGCACGTCGATGGAAGTGGGCGTCAAGGTGTGGGTTGAGGATCTGCCCACCGGCGACGTGAAACACGTCTCTTCGGCCTACCTCACGTTTGTCGCAATCAACAAAGATGGCGCGCGCCTGCCGATCGCTCCCGTCATCACCGAAACCGACGAGGAAAAAAGGCGCTGGGAACATGCGGGCGAACGGCGCGAAGTCCGGTTACAACTCCGCGCCCAACACAAGAAGTAGCCCCTCGAACGCTCGCCGAGGTGTGCTCGCGCCGCGGCTGGAATCTGCTAGCCGGACCGATCACGTACATGTCATCGTCGAAGCGGAAGTCGATTTCAAGGCCTATGCAAGCCGAGCTTTGAACCGGCTCGATGGCAATGAACCAGGCCGGAGACGATGAAGCCGCCAACCGGCTCGCTTACGCTCGTGGCTCACTTACACGTCGCGCCTCGGACCGGCCTCGCGTGAGCCCCCACTTTAATGTCGCGCCCACCATCGGTCAGAATCGCGCGACCAGCCCAAGCCGCAGCGTCCGGGCCGATCCGGGCAGAATATTGTTGTTGCTATGTGCGGTCGGGTAGTAAGTGATGTCGAACAGATTTTCCAGATTCGCCTGCAAGCGCACTTTCTCCGACAACGTGAAGAAACCGGCGACATCGGCGCGCGTGAACGATGGCAGGCGCACCGTGTTATCGATTCCGGCAAACATCGCCGCTTGATGAATCGTGCCTAGCCCCATGCTCCAGCGGTTGACGATCCGGTAGTTGTTCCAGAGCGAGAAGGTCTGACGTGGAACCAAAGCGATTTTCGCGCCTCGCACGGCCGCCGTTGTGGGACTGCTGACAAAGGCGTCTTGCGCGGCGAAACCGCCGGCGATCTGCCATCGGCTGGTCAATGAGCCGTTCACCCCGAGCTCAAAACCATTGGTGCGCTGGCTGCCGGTCTGCAGGATCCTGGCGGGGTCGTTCGGATCTCGCGCGGTGGAGTTGTTCCGATCCAGACGGTAGAGCGCGGTAGTCACGGTCAATCTACGATTCAGGTCCATCTTCGCTCCAACCTCGTAGTTATTGAAGCGCTCGGGCCGGAGCGTTTGAGTGGTAGCGGTCAACGATGCAAATTGATCGCCGGAGCTGGGCAGGTAGCTGACGCTGTAGCTGCCATAAAGCGAAAGACTGGAGACCGGCTTGATGACGAGGCCCAAACGCGGGGCAATCAGGTTGTCGGCGCGACGGAGCGCCAGGTTGGTCCGGTTATCGAAGAAGTTGGTGTTGAAATAGTCGTAGCGTAGCCCGGCCACCAACTGAATGTGGGCGGTCAGCTCGATCTGGTCTTGAACGAAGACCGCCGAAACTCGATTGGCCGCCCCATTGTTCGCGTCGGTGGCGGCCTGCCGGAAGACCGGAGAAGTGGAGACATTGGGCGATAAGAGCGGCGCGTTGAAGGAGGTCGCGGTTCCATTGAAGTAGGCGGTGCCGCGGTAGTTGGCCGTCCGCTGCCGGCCGAATTCAGTGCCCGTCAGGATCGTGTGGCGAAAGCGGCCCGTGGTCACAACTCCGGTGGCGTCGGTCTGATTGAAGAGATTCCGGCGGCCAGTTAGATTGTTGTAGCCGGAGATGCTAACCAGGGTCTGCGCGGCATCGATCGCACCGGGGAAAACGTTCTGGTAGAACTTATCGTAGTCGCCGGCGAGCAAAGTGTTCCGCAACATCCAGGATCCGCGCTGGTGTTCTATGGTGGCTGAACCTAGATTCACTCCCGCCGTCGAATAGCTCTGGGCCGGGTCGCCGAAGAAGGTCGAGCGATGCGCGCCGGCAGGCCGCCCCGCAAAAGACGGAATGCCGCGATCCACCGTGCGGCCATCGTTGAAATACTCGTAGCTGGTGCGAACCATTGTCCGCGCCCCCAACTTGAGCGTCATGGCCGGGGCCACGCCATATCGCTCCAAATTGACGTCGTGGCGAAAGGTGTTCGAGTTTTCGTAAAAGGCGTTCATCCGAAACGCGATTTTTTCCTTGTAGCTGTGGCCAAAGTCCGAGGAGAATCGTTTGTTGCCGAAAGAGCCGCCCTGAACCGAGATCTCACGCAGGGGAGAGAACTCCGCCGGCTTGGTGACGCGATTGATGACGCCGCCTCCGCCACCACGGCCGAAGGTCAAGGCATTGGCGCCCTTGACGGCTTCCACGCGCTCGACATTGTAGAGATCGCGGAAGTACTGCACATCGTCGCGAACGCCATTCACATAGAAGTCCGCAGTGGTGGCATTGCCGCGAATCACTGGCGCGTCGCGATGCCCCTCCCCCTGCGCCATCGTGATGCCCGGAACGTAGCGCACCACGTCCGCCATGTTTTGCATCGATTGGTCGCGAATCTGGCTCCGGCTCACGATACTGACAGCCTGAGGAACGTCGATTAGCAACGTGGGCGCCTTGAGCGCGCTGCTAACCGAGGTCTGAAATCCGGCCGATTCTGTTACCGTCACCGCTTCGCGATTCTCGGTTAACTGGAGCACGACCTCAATGAGAGGGAGGCTCTGCCTGAGATCAAGCTCTCGCGAATCCTCGCGGAACCCGTCGGCGGCCACCCGCAATCGATATTGTCCTGGCTCAAGAGCCAGCGTGAACTGCCCGCTGCCGCCAGAACTCACCGTGATTCCAACCGAACGCCCTTCCAGAGTCGCGGTCACTTTCGCGCCGTCGATCGCCGCGCGCGCAGGGTCGATAACGACTCCGGAAACGCCTCTCAACTCCGCGTTGACCAGGCCGATGCCGCCCGACGAGACTAGCGCAAGCAAAGGAAATATCCGCCCCAATCGCATCGAAGAGTTCCCCGCTCTAAACGCTGTCTGGTTGGTTTCGCTCATAGTTTCCAGGACTCCTCGACGTGCTTGGCGCTGGTGTTCGACGTGTCAACGATAGCGCTTTTTTAGAATACGACCGATTTGGTCCTAGTGTCAAGATTTTTCAGCAACTCAATTGCAGGTAGATCACACAACTATGAATATGTTAGGTATTTTTGCGTTTCTAGTTGCAGTGGATCGCACTTAGCGAGACGGGTGTCGGAGTCATTCCGGCTTGGGATTTACGGAGGAGGGCAAACGCGGACCGGCGGACCGGATTATCCGCCGGCGATTCGATGAGCTTTCGAGGGGCTACGAGCGAGCGGGAGGGTTTATTCGCCCTTGTACATGTACTTGACGTTCTGCTTGTAGATCATCGCCGACGCCAATTGCGGCCGGGTCAGACGAAACGCGTGTTTGTCATACCATTCGACGGTGCCGGAAATTTTTTCGCCATCGCGCAAGACCACCACCATGGGCGTCTTCATCTGAATCTGCTTGGCGAAATAAAAATTCTCGGCGTTGGTCTGCTCGGGGGGATTTACCGGCATGATCGCGCCGCCACCACCCTTGCCCTGCGGGGCACTGGCGGGCGGAGCGGAAGCGGCCGGTTGCGCGGCAGGAGCCGGCTTCACGGGCGGCTTGGCCAAGGGTGGGGAAATCCGTTTAGAGGACTCCAGCTTCTCTTGCAGCTCTTTCAACGGCGGACGGATCAGTTTGCGGGTGGAAGCCTCCACGTCGTAACTCCTGTGAACAGTATTGAACCATGGATACCACACGCGCGAGGGTTGTCACAACCCGCGATGGGCTAGGTTGAGCGGGCGGACTGAGCCAGCGTGCGCAATTCCAGCACCATGGCGTCGAGCGCGATGTTCTTTTGGATGTTGCGGCGCAACAGATGCATCAGGCTATCGGTCTTCTGAACGGCGGCCCGGATCCAGTCGACCCGGACGCCCGCCGCCAATTTGCGCAAGTCCGCGGCGATATCGAGATTGCGCACTTCGCCCTCGCCCTGCTGCAAATGCAGCATGTCCTCCAGTAGCAGATAGGCTGTCTTCAAGTAGGGCTCCAGTTTCTCTGAACGGGCCAGCGCCAGCTTCTCCGATTTTTCCGCCCAGCGGCCAAAGGGCGCTTGCGCCGAAGCGGATTCGATCATCGCCCGCATCGTCTCGCGCCGCTTGTCGTAGACTTCCAGATCGAGCGAAGCGGCGACGCCTGGGCTCCCGCTGGCCAAGGCCGCGCGACGTTCGGCGTCGGGCAATGATCGTGTGGCGACGAAGGCGGACATGTCGGCCGCGGTCAGCCGTGACAGCCGGATCGGCACCGAGCGTGAACGAATCGTCGGCAGCAAGTCGTACGCATTTTCCGCCGTCGCCACGATGATCAGATACGGCGGCGGCTCTTCCAACGTCTTCAGCAGCGAATTGGCGGCTTGCTCGTTAGCGCGGTCCAACCCGTCGATCAAAAACACGCGGCGCTTCCCGCTGAGAGGCCCGAACTGCGCCCGTTCCTTCAGCGCCCGCATCTGCTGAATCGAAATCTGCCGCAACGGGCCGTCCGGCGCGAACGTGACAAAATCTGGATTGGACGCGAGAAAAAACGGATCGTCCGCGCGTTTCTCCGACACCCACTTCTCGCGCTCGGCCAGCAGTTCGGCGTTCGCAGGCAAACTGAGATCATCCCGTTCAATCTGCGTGGCGCCACCGATCAACGCCGCCGCAAACCGCCGGGCCAGCGTAGCTTTGCCGACGCCTTCGGGGCCGTCCAGCAGTAGCGTTTGCGGCATACGCCCACCCGAAATCATCAATTCGAGAATCGCCTGCGCGCGCGTGTTGCCGAAATAGTTATCGAACATGACGAGCCCCCAGAGCCAGTTCCACGGCGGCCCACACCGCTTGCTCCACTTCGTCTGCGCCGCCGCGCGCATCGATCGCGCGGAAACGTTGCCACTCGCGCTCGGCCAACGCGAGGTACGCCGCCCGCACCCTTTGGTGAAAATCGATCGCCTGATTGTCCATGCGCGACTCGTCGGGTCCGTCAGCCGTTCGATTCCGTTCCAGCGCCCGCGCGAGACCGGTCTCGAGATCGATATCGAGGTAGATCGTCAGATCGGGCTGCAGCTTACCGCAGGCGATCTGATGTAGCGCTTCGACGGACTCACGCGCCAAGCCGCGCCCGGCCCCCTGGTACACCAGGGTTGAATCGGTGAACCGGTCGCACACCACCACTCGCCCCTGGGCCAGCGCCGGACGAATCACCTCTGCAACATTTTGCGCGCGGCTGGCGAAGTATAAAAGCAGTTCGGCCCGCGCATCGAGCCCTGAGTTTTTCGAATCGAGCAAAATGCGCCTGATCTCACCGCCGATCGCAGTACCGCCGGGTTCGACCGTAGGCGTGACGCCGAAGCCGGCCTTTTCCAGACGCCCGATCAGCCGCTCCATCTGCGTGGTCTTGCCGCTGCCGTCCGTGCCTTCAAAGGTGATGAACAGCCCATTGCGCAACTCAGTCATAGACGAAGTGCAGCACCTTCTTCAGATCTTCCCAGGCCTCGCGCTTGGCGTTCTGATTGTACGGGCGCAGCAGATAGGAGGGATGATAAGTCACCATCACCGGAATGTCGCGCCACTTCTGCCAATTGCCGCGCAGCTTCGTCACGCCTTCTTTGGTGCCGAGCACCGCCTTGGCAGCGGTCGAACCCAACGCGCAGATCGCCTTGGGGCGGATCGCCAGCAACTGGCGAAAGAGGAACTGGCCGCAGACTTCCATCTCGTCGGCCTCGGGTGTGCGATTCTCCGGCGGACGGCACTTCACCACGTTGCAGATGTAGACATCGGAGCGCTTGATCGAGATGCCTTCCTTGCTGGCCGTGCCATCGATCATCTGCGTCAGCAGTTGCCCCGCGCGTCCGACAAACGGCAGCCCGGAGGCGTCTTCATCCGCTCCCGGACCTTCGCCGACGAACACCAGTGGCGAAGCCTCATTGCCAGACCCGAAGACGATCTGGTTGCGGCCCTTGCTCAGGCGGCAGCGCTGGCAGTCTCCCATATCTTCACGAATGCGGGCCAGCGTGTCGCCTTCTGGCGCGAGCGACGGTAGCACGGACAGTGGCGTGGGAACAGGAGGCACAGGGGGACGTTTGGGAGGTGAAGCGGGCATAACGAATTCCAAAGGTGGAGGTGGAACCACGACGGCCGCAGGCTGCTGAACGTCACCGCGGCGATAGAGCGATTTGAACCCGATGTCCTGATAGAAGCGAAGATAGTCGCGCAGTTGTTCCTGGGTCATGCCGATGCGTGGAGAACCATCCGGAGTTTCAAGGCGTGATCCAGAATACCGCCGGCTATCTCGCGTTTTGACGCCTTGGGCAGTGGCACGGGTTCAAACGAACGCGTCACCAGGATCACTTCGTTCCGGTCGGACTCAAAGCCGGCGCCTTCCTGATTTACCAGATTACCGACGATCATGTCGGCGTTCTTGGTTTCCAGTTTTCGCCGCGCCTCCGAAGTCAGATCCTGCGTCTCCGCGGCAAACCCGATCAGCAACCGGGCGCCCTTGATGCGGCCCACTTCGGCGAGAATGTCGGGCGTGGGCGAAAGCTCGATCGACATACGCATCGCCGTCTTCTTCACCTTCTGGGCCGGCGTGTTCTCCAGATAATAGTCGGCAACCGCCGCGGACTTGATGACGATCGTGGCAGCCTCAAGATTCTCCATGACCGCGGCGCGCATCTGGTGCGCGGTTTGCACCCGCACGACAGTTACGCCGGTGGGCGCCGGAATATTCACCGGACCGGAAACCAGAACGACGCGCGCGCCGCGGTCAGCCGCTTCCTGCGCCAGCGCGTACCCCATCTTGCCGCTGGAACGGTTAGAGATGAAGCGCACCGGATCGAGAGCTTCCTGCGTGGGTCCGGCGGTGATCAGCACCACTTCGCCATCAAGGTCGGTCTTGGGTGTTAGTAGAGCCAAGGCGCGAGCGGCGATCTCCGACGGCTCAGCCAATCGGCCCGGCCCGACGTCGCCACAGGCCAGCGGCCCAGAACCCGGTTCGACGAACTGCACACCACGCGCCCGCAGCAGCGCCAGATTCGCTTGCGTGGCCGCGTGTTCCCACATATGAGTGTTCATGGCGGGGGCCAGGAGCACGGGGCCTTGGAAGGCGAGATGGAGGGTGGTAAGAAAATCGTCGGCGTGGCCGTGCGCAAAGCGGGCAAGCAGATCCGCCGTAGCGGGGGCAACCAACAACAAGCGGTTCTCGCGCGCCACTTGAATATGCTCAACCGAACTGGCCAGCACTTCGTCGGACGTGCGGTTACCGAACAGGTCCGTAATCACTTTTCGCCCGGTGAGCGCCGCGAACGTCAGAGGAGTGATAAACTCCTGGGCCGCTCGCGTCATCACCGTGTTGACCGCGCATCCGCGCTGCATCAACTCGCGAGCCAATTCAGCGGCCTTATAGGCGGCAATTCCGCCGCCGACTCCGAGCGCGATATTCATACGGCTCTCGATCCCGGCCGCCTTCTGGCGTCTATTCGCCCTTCCCCGCCTTAGCCGCCAATTCTTCCTGTTGCTCGGCAAGCAGCGCGGTGAGCACCGGATCGGTATAGCTGATCAGACCGCGCCGCACTTCTTCCATCGCCGCCACGGTAGGCTTTTTGGAAACGGTGGGCAGGAACGAACGCGCCCCGGCCTGCAACTGCCGCGCCCGTTTTGCGGCGACAATGATGTATCGATAGGTGGACAGTTCCGGATCGTCCGGAATGGCGTAGTGAAGATTGCGAATGTTGTCGCTCATTTTTTGGTACTGACCTCCCCGGCCTGGAACGTTTCCAGAATCGGTCGAATATGTTCTTCCATCCGCACTCGCCGGATCCGTTCAGCTTCGACGATCGATCTCAATCTCATCACGGATACGTCAAGATCCTTGTTGACCAGCACGAAGTCATACTGATCGTAGTTTCGAATCTCTTCGACCGCTCCCCGCAACCGGCGCTCGATGACCGCCTCGCTGTCTTCCGACCGCGCGCGTAACCTTTGCTCCAATATGTCACGGGACGGCGCCAAAATAAAAATACTGACGGCGTCCGGGATTCGGTTCTTCAATTGTCGCGCACCCTGGACGTCAATGTCGAGCACCAGGTCCTTGCCCTCGGCGCGGGCGCGATCGAGATAGAGGCGGGAAGTGCCATAGTAGTTCTCGAAAACTTTGGCGTGTTCGAGGAATTCATCGTCCTTCAAACGCCTCTCGAATTCCTCGCGCGTAATGAAATGGTAGTCCTCGTCCTGAGCCTCTTCCCCCCGCGGCGCGCGCGTTGTGTAGGAGATCGAAAAGAGCAAGTTCGGGTCCTGATCCAGTACCCGGTTGACGAGAGTTGATTTACCCGACCCCGAAGGCGCCGAGACGATAAAGACTGTGGTCATTACGCCAAGCTGCCTATTATTCCAGATTGAGGGACTGCTCGCGGATCTTCTCGACTTCGGCCTTCAATTCCAGACCGATCGCGGTGATCCGGCGCCCGGGTTCGCCCGCGTTCATCGATTTCGACAGCACGGTATTGGTTTCGCGTTGCATCTCCTGAGCCAGAAACTCCAGGCGCTTGCCCAACTCCCCGCCCGCGTCCAGCATCTCGGCCATCCGCTTGGCATGAATCTTGAGCCGTGCAATTTCTTCGCTGACGTCCGAGCGCTCAGTCAGCATCGCCACTTCCTGGGCCACGCGGCCGAGGTCGACGTTGGCGACGCGGAAGACTTCCACCAGTTTCTCTTGCAGACGCGCCTGCAGATGGGCCGACACTTCGGCGCGCAGCCCTTCCATTTCGCCGGCCGACGCTTCGATCTTG
Organism: Acidobacteriota bacterium; assembly: GCA_043755595.1. Classification (GTDB taxonomy): domain Bacteria; phylum Acidobacteriota; class Terriglobia; order Bryobacterales; family Bryobacteraceae; genus VFZP01. The sequence goes on from JAYUSQ010000223.1 coordinate 40,077, forward strand.
TCGCGATGCCTTCGCAGCACCGTCACGGTGTCGGCGCCCTCGCGCGCACGGACTTCATTCAGGCGAGTCACGGCCTCAGCCGACGCGGCCAGCAACGCAGATTCAAACTCCGGGCCAAGATCTTCGGGGCCACGATCGTCCAGCATCCCCGGCATGCGCAGGGCAGTATTCAGATCCGGTTCACCGGGAAGACCGTAGCGTTGGGCCGCCTCGCGGAAGGCGCCAATCCACACCGCCAACAGAGCTTGATTCACCGCAGCGCCCGCTCCGGCGGTGGCGCGAACCAGATGAACGCGAACGTCCACGTGCCCTCGCACCAGCTTCTCGGCGATCGATTTGCGAAGCGCGCCCTCGTAAGGATCGACGTCGCTGGGGAGGTGGAACTGAACATCTAGCCCGCGGTGATTCACCGACTTCAGGCTCAGAACGATTTCCCCCTGCGGCGTGGTGCGGCGCACACGGGCAAATCCAGTCATGCTACGGACAGGTTGGCTGCTCACGAGATTGAATCTTAGTATCGCAGGAAGGCTGGGGGCGGTTTTTATCCTGGCGGTTCTAGCAGGCGCAGTTTGGGAGACAAGGTAGGGGAGGCTGGACAATCGGGATCTTGAAACCCGCGCACAACACGCTTCCATTCGACTTTGGGTTTCTGGAAATTTACCAGCAGGCAAACCGACAGCCCGGAAGCTCGGAGATAGTTCAGACACTGGGCAGTGTGTTCGTTAGCGAGACGCTCGACGCATTTCAACTCGATTACCAGCACATCTTCCACGAGAATATCCGCAAAATACTCGCCAACAGCATGGCCTTTGTAAGTTACCGTAAATGAGACTTCGGCACTAGCCTTCAGACCACGAAGCCGGAGTTCTGCGACTAAGGCGCGCTGGTAAATTTTCTCCAGGAATCCGGCCCCCAGCATATTGGAGACCTCAAAAACAGCGGAGAGCACCTGCTCCGTTAGTGCATCAAATTTATCGGCGTTCATCTGCGTTTATCGGCGGCCAATAATCATAATACTTATGAGCGAACACTCTAAAGATATCACTGGCCGCCGATAAACGCAGATGAACGCCGATAAATTTGATGCACTAACGGAGCAGGTGCTCTCCGCTGTTTTTGAGGTCTCCAATATGCTGGG
>JAYUSQ010000224.1:0-41124 GCA_043755595.1 Acidobacteriota bacterium
TCGGCGCCGTGGCATACGCGGTGAGCCGTGGCAAAAAACAAAAAAGGATCGGCTGTACGTCTTGACAATGGCAGCCCTCTCATGGAAGCCGCCATGCGCAAGCACGCGGTCTACATCAATCGAGAAAAATGCTTTTAATGAATGGCCGGGATTCAATCGCCAGCGGCATGCGCCGGCTGATCATGCACTTCGCGGCGAGGCCGCCGCTTCACCAATGCCCCAAGATCGTCGAACAACGAATATGCCACGGGCGTGACGATCAGAGTAAGCAGTAGCGATAGGCTCTGCCCGCCGATTACGATAATTGCAATCGACCGCCGCTCTTCCGCACCCGGGCCAGTCCCTAGAGCCAAAGGCAACATCCCCGCCACCAGCGTCATCGTGGTCATCAGAATCGGGCGCAGACGATCCCGGTTCGCTTGCATGATTGCGGCAAAGCGATCGAGACCGGCGCGGCGCAGGTTATTCGTGTGATCCACCTGCAGAATCGAATTCTTCTTCACCACCCCGAACAGCACGAGGATACCCAAAGCTGAGTAAAGATTCAGTGTGTCTTTGAAAACATAGAGTGACAAAAACCCAAACGGCACCGCCAGAGGCAAGCTCAACAGAATCGTCACCGGGTGAATCAGGCTCTCAAACTGCGAAGCCAAAATCATATACATGAAGACCACGGACAACGCGAAGGCCAACAGAAACTCCTTGAGCGTCCGCTCAAACTCGCGGCCGCGCCCGATCACGGTCGTCGAATAAGACGTTGGCAAGTTCAGATTCGCGACGGCTTTGTACATCTCGTCCAGACGATCGGCCAGCGCAAACCCGGAACCCACATTCGCGCGAATCGAAACTTGCCGCTGCCGGTCGAGCGCTTCGATCCGGTAAGCCGACATCCCCTCGCGCATCCGTACCACGCTGTCCAGCCGCACCATCCCCACTTTTTTCGACGGAACGTATAACTTCGAAACCGTGCGCTCGCTATTGCGGTCGGCGCCCGCCAGCCGAATCTCGACGTCGTAGTCCTCGGCCAGTTTATCGTCGCGGTAACGTGAGACTTCATCGTCGCCGCCCACCATCAATCGCAGCGAATTGGAGATGTCGGAGGCGTCCACCCCCAAATCGGCTGCCCGGTCCCGATCGATCGAAACCCGCAACTCCGGCTTGGTCAGGCGCAACGTTGTGTCGATATCGAGCAGCCCTGGAGTCTGCGCCGCCTTCTGCCGCAACTCTTCGCTGTACCGGCTCAGCTCCATCAGGTCGGGCCCGCGAATTGCGAAATCGAGGTCGACCGGCGACGAACCCTGGTTGAGCGTCGTGGCGTTCGAAACTCGCACGCGAAGATCCGGGTACGCCTTCATCTTGGCGCGAATGGCCGCCATCACGTCGCGCTGTGAATAGATGCCGGAGAAAGCTTCTCCTGGCTTGCCCTCGATCAGCTTGGAGAAAAATCGCGAAGGGGAAAGCACGCGCTCCTCGCCATCCTGAATTCGAACGAAACACCGCGCGTTGTTGACGGCGGAAAGATGCCCGATGCCCACGATGCTAAGCATGTGCTTGACGCCCGGCAGTGGACGCACGTCGGCTTCGACCCGCTTGAGCACCTCCTGCATCGAAGCGAGCGAGGTGCCTTCGGGCGCGACTACGGAAAGCTCGAACTCGCTCTCGTCGACGTTGGTCGGCAGGTACTCCTGTTTCACCAGACGATAAAACGGTACGCTCGACGCCACCACGGCCAACGCGAGACACGCGACCATCGCGCGATGGCGCATGGACCAGCCCAATGTCCACAGGTACGTCCGTTCCACCCAACTGTAAAAGCCGCCGCGCGAATCGGCATGCGTCCCCTGACTATGCCCGGCGAGCAAACGAGAACTCATCATCGGCGTCAGGCTGAAACTAACCACCAGCGAAACCAGGATTGCCACAGTTGCCGTCAGCCCAAAGCTGAACAGGAACCGCCCCGATACGCTCGACATGAACGAAACCGGCAAGAACACGACGACCAGGCTAAGCGTGGTCGCCATCACGGCGAGGCCGATGTCCTTCGTCGCTTCCACGGCTGCCCGCATCGGCGGCATCTTCTTCTCTTCGATAAAGCGGTAAATATTCTCCAGCACGACGATGGCGTCGTCGATCACCACGCCCACCATCAACACCAGCGCCAGCATTGTAATGTTGTTCAGCGTGAAGCCGAGCCAGTACATCGCGCCAAAGGTTGAAATGATCGAAGCGGGAATCGCCACGCCGGCGATCGCCATCGCTCGCCAGTCTCGCATGAACAGCAGCACTACCAGGGAAGCGAGAATGCTGCCCAGAATCAGATGCATCTGCACTTCATGGAAGGCGGCTTCAATGTAGCGCGACTGATCCTGCACAACTTCCAACTTCACGCCCTGCGGCAGCAACTGTTGGATGCGCCCCAGCTTCGCTTTGACGTTGTGGATCACTTCGATTGAGTTGGCGCCGGATTGCCGCCGCACCTCGATCGCCACCGCGTCCTGTCCGTCGTAGCGCGCCGCCGTGCGTTGCTCTTTGCTGCCGTCCTCGGCGTAGCCGATATCGCGGATGCGGATCGGAACACCGTTGATATTAGCCACCACCAGATCGTTAAATAGCTTTGGATCCGGGAAACGCCCCAGCGTCCGCAGCACCAGTTCGCGCACACCCTCGTCGACGCGTCCGCCAGGAATCTCGGAGTTCTGCCGCGCGATCGCGTCGCGGATATTCACGATCGGAATCCGGTAGGCCGCCATGCGATCGGCGTCGACCCAAATGTTGACCGCGCGCCGCCGCCCGCCCACAATCAGCGCTTGTCCCACGCCGCCCACGGATTCGACGATGTCCTTCACGCCGCGATCGGCGATCTCGTACAACTCGCGAGGCGTGCGTTGTCCGGCCAGCACCAGCGTCATCACCGGCGAAGCGTCGGTGTCGAGCTTCTTGATCAACGGCGGTTTGGCGTCACGCGGCAGCAGTGAGATCACCCCGGCGATGGCGTCACGCACATCCTGCGCCGCCACGTCGATCTGCCGGTTCAGGTTGAAAGTGACGGTGACGACCGACAAGCTCTCCACCGAGCTCGATCGAATATTATCGATGCCTTCCACCGTGGCAACCGCGTCTTCCACGCGTTTGGTGATCGCGCTTTCGATCTCCTCGGGCGACGCTCCGGGTAGGACCGTCCGCACGCTGATGATCGGCATGTCGACGTTCGGAAAGCGGTCAACGCCAAGTTTCGTATACGAAACCGCGCCAATCACCACCATCGCCATGACCAGCATCACGGCGAAAACCGGGCGCTTGACGCAAACTTCAGCGAGCTTCTGCATGTTCGCTCACCGTGACCTTCATGCCCTTGAACATGCGCTCGGTGACGTTGGTCACCAAAAGGTCTCCCGCGTTCAGTCCTTCCAGTACCTCGATCTGATCGTCGGGCAACCGCCGCGCCGTGCGGACCAGCCTCTCGTTGAGAACGCCGTCTTTCACCACGAACATCCGTTCGGTGCCGGCGAAGCTGATCATCGCACTCGAGGGCGCTGCAATGCCATGAGCGCTCGGATTCACCACGATCGTCGCTTCCACAAACGTGCCAGGCCGCAACGCCGCATCGGCATTCGGCAGTTCACCCTCCAGCAGCAACGAACGATTTTGCGCTTCGATCGCCGGACTGAGCCGCGCAACGCGCCCCGAGCGTTTGATCATCCCGCCGTTCAATGACACGTCAATCCTTTGGCCGATGCGCACTTTGGCCGCCAGCCGTTCGGGAACCTCCAGGCGAATTCTCACCGGATTCATACGCACCACGGTCGCCACCGGCGCGTTCGCGGGCAGATACTCGCCGATCGAGGTCAGCCGTTTGGTGACCGCCCCTGTGAATGGCGCGCGAATCGTGAGGTCCTCGAGATTCTGCCTCACGATCGACAACTGCGCCTGCCGTTCGACAAGCTGCGAGCGCAGTTGCATTACTTCTTCGACCACCGTTTGATAGTGCGCTTCCGAGGCCTGACGCCGCACCTGAGCCTTCTCCAGATCGATCTTGGAAACGACGCCGTCCTTCTGCAAGCGAGCGGTTGTATCGGCGATGAACCGCGCTTCTTTCAGTTGAGCCTCGGCTTCCCGCACCATGGCGGTTTCCTCGGGCTTCACATCGTCGCCTTTTTTCCCCGCAATCCCCAAGCGGGCGCGTGTCTGCTCGACAGCCGCTTCCACTTGCCTGATCCGCAACAACTGATCCTCAGGGTCTAACTGCGCGATCACCTGTCCGCCTTCGACATGCGTGCCAAGGTCGACCAGCAGCTTCAATACTCTGCCCGGTAGTTTCAATGTGACGGTGGCTTGTTCTTCGGCGAACAACTCGCCATTGGCGGTCACGATCTCGGGAATATTGGAAACCGACACCCGCTCGGCCTTCACCGCAAGCGCGGGTTGCTTGCTCTTTGCCGAAACCTTTTGGTCAGAGTATGGACCTGTACATCCCGCCAGAACTGCCAGCACAAAACCGAAGAGCAGTCGCATAAATCGTTTCACGACGATTCTCTCATATTTGGCCTCCTTGGACGCCCTTGCTACATTGGAGCGATATGGTTACGGTGCGTGATGTGGAGGGTGCAGCCGAACGTATTCGCGATGCGATCTATCTCTCGCCGTGCGTGAAGTCACTGACGCTCTCGGAGATGACCGGCAATCAGGTTTTTCTGAAGCTGGAGAACCTCCAGATGACCGGTTCGTTCAAAGAGCGTGGAGCGTTGAACCGGCTGCTCACTCTGGCCAAAGATCAAGCTGATCGCGGCGTAATTACGGCTTCGGCGGGAAACCATGCGCAAGGGCTGGCTTATCATGCGACGCGGCTCGGGATTGCGTCGGAGATTGTCATGCCGTTACAGACGCCGCTCGTCAAGGTGTCGCGGACGCAGGGCTACGGCGGCAATGTCGTGCTGCATGGCGTCAACTACGATGAGGCTTATCTGGAGGCGCAACGCCGGTGCGCGGCCGCCGGTTCCACCTTCGTCCATGCCTTCGATGACGATGCCGTGATCGCGGGGCAGGGAACTATCGGCCTCGAAATCCTGCAGCAGCAGCCGCGTATCGACGCCGTGATTGCGCCTATCGGCGGCGGCGGATTGCTGGGCGGAATCGCCTGCGCGATCAAGGAAACCAATCCGCGCATTCGCGTGATTGGCGTGCAAACGGCCAAGCTCCCGTCGATGGTCGAAGCCCTGCGCGCGGGCGCGCCGGTGACGATCGATCCGGCCACGACGATCGCCGATGGCATCGCAGTGCGGCGCGCGGGCGAGCGCACTCATCCGCTGATTGAGAAGTACGTTGACGAGATCGTGACCGTCGAAGAAGAAGAGATCGCCAGCGCAATCCTGATCCTGCTGGAACGGGAAAAGACGCTCGCCGAGGGCGCGGGCGCCGCCGCTTTGGCCGCGCTGCTTCATCGCAAGACGCCCCACCAGGGACTGCGGATTGCGGTGCTGGTGTGCGGCGGGAACATCGATGTCACGCTCTTGTCGCGAATCATTGAACGAGGCCTTGTGAAAGACGGCCGCCTCGTGCGTCTGCGCATTCACCTTCCCGATCACCCCGGCGCTTTGATGAAGCTCTGCCGCGTGATCGCCGATCAACACGCCAACATCGTCGAGACCAATCACGACCGCGCCTACTACGGAGTGAATCTCGGCGACACTGTGATCGACGTCACCATGGAAACGCGCGGCACCGGTCATGTCGAAACGCTGATGCACGCTCTCACCGAGAGCGGTTACGATCACTCCAGGGTGCAGTAAAATGCGGTCTAGGTTCCGATCAAAACCCGCTTCACCATAGCCGCCAGTTCTGCCGGGCAGCCACTGATCTTGTCGAGCCTCGGCCAAACGTCCATGCTTCGTTCTTGCATTGAATCGTTCAGGTGCGAAATGATCCAAACGCCCGAGCCATAAGAATACTGATTATTCTGCGACGGACTGACCCGCCCGTCCACCGTACCGCCCTTGGACGCCTGTATCGTGCGGATGGCCGCGATCGTCTGGGGGTCGCAGACGCCAGTCACTTGGACCTGCTTGGCGGCAGCGGTAGTTGCAGGCTTCGAGGTTGGTAACGGCGTCTTCCCGATCAGATAGAAAGCGAATTGGACGAGCAAGACATCTTCGCGTCCGTTGACTGACGGCGGCGCTCCGACGACGCCATCGACGTTGAAGAAAATCGGGAGTTCGGCGTGAGCTGGTTTTGGGGCAACTATGTGGGCCATTGGCTAGATCGTATCAAATTGATCCGAGGCGCGCTAAAACGGCCCGGATCGAATCCACGCACAAAATGGCGGCGTGCCTGGATTCCGGGATAAGTCCGCCGACGGCCGCCGCGAGATCGGCAGCCGTTACGGCCGCCAATTCCGCGCGCGTGCGTCCCATGAGCCATTCCGCGGTGGCGCTGCCAGTAGCGATCGAAGCCGTACACCCCTTCGTCTTATAAGCCACCTCCACCACTCGATCGTCCTCAAAGCGTAGCGATAGCCGCATGATGTCGCCGCACGCCGGATTCGACACCTCCACTACAACCGCCGGTGGCGCGAGTTCACCCACGTAGCGCGGATTCTGAAAATGTTCGAGTAGTAGCGCAGAGTACATTGTGTGCTTCAATTGATTCTAATGCCGGGAGAGCTAGGAGTTGTCGTGCGGGACCGCGTGCGTTCGCGCGAGTTCCAATCTCTGTTTCTGTTTGTCACCTCGCGTTGTAACTCCTTGTGTCGAACCTGTTTCTACTTCGACAAGCTGAACTCGCGCGACGATCTGACCTTCGATCAAATACGCCGGATCTCGGAATCGGCTCCGGCGTTTCGTAAGCTCTGGCTGTCGGGCGGCGAGCCAACTCTGCGGCCCGAACTGGGCGAGATCGTCACGATGTTCGTCCGCAACAACGGCGTCCGCAACGTCAACCTGCCCACCAACGGTCTGATGCCGGAGAAACTTTTTGCCGCCGTTGACAAGATCCTCGCCGACGCGCCCGACACAGCTATCGACGTCAATTTCTCGCTCGACGGCTTGGCCGACACGCATGATGCGATTCGAGGCGTGCCGAACAATTTTGTCCGGACGCTTGAGACGGTGCGCGCCGCGGAACGCCGATACCAGGGCAACCGCAAAGTGCGCCGCAACGTAGTGAGCGTCATCACGCGCGAGAACTACGACGAGATTGTGCGCCTTGGACTGCATATGCTCGAAGAGACCCAGGTGGATGGGCACTACTTCGAGGTCATGCGCGGCACCGGGCCGGATCCCACCCTCAAGCAACTCACGCGCGAAGGCGTTGCCGCGCTCCATCGCAAGCTGATGCCGATTCATCGCAAGTATGCCGACCGCCTCTTTGCGCATCTGCCCCTCGGTGTGCGCCACATCGCCAAACTCTACTATCTCGGCAACCTACGGCTTCATTTCGATCTGCACGAGCGATGCTTCGATCAGCCCCGCAAATGGCCAATGCCCTGCACGGCTGGCGAGACTGCGTTGGTCGTCGATCACAACGGCAAGTTCCGCGCCTGTGAACTCCGCGGCATCGTCGGAGACTTGGCCAGCTTCAACTACGACACGCGCGCCGCCCTCGCTTCTTCCGCCATGCAGTCCGAGGTGACCGCCATCTCAACCGCCAACTGCTGGTGTACGCATAGCTGCTTCATTCAGGACTCGTCGAAGTTCTCGCCTCGCGTACAGCTCTTTGAAATTCCATGGGCGTGGTGGCGGCAACGGTGGGACCGTTTGCAGAACGCGCCGCTTGAAGAGATTGAAAAGTTCAAGGCGCTCGAACTCGTATGATCGTGGTGGCGGCTGTGATTGAGAAGGGCGGCCAGATCCTCATCGGCCAGCGCTCCAAAGGCGATTGGAATCAGATGAAGTGGGAATTCCCGGGCGGCAAGATGGAGCCTTTGGAATCGCCGCGAGAAGCACTACGGCGCGAACTGCGTGAGGAATTGGCTATCGATGCCGAGATCGGCGATGAGCTTACGCGCTACGAGCACCAGTATCCAGGCAAGCCGCCGATCCAGTTGATCTTCTTCCGTGTTTCGGTATTCGAGGGCGAACCGAAGAACCTAGCCTTTAATCAGATCCGTTGGGAAAGCGCCAAGAACTTTCCGAACTACGAATTCCTCGACGGCGATATCGACTTCGTACGCCGCCTTGCGCGTGGCGAGTGGCGGCGCAAGGTTACTTCCCCTTCAACTTAAAAGCCACGCGCCGTTCACGATTCAGTTGCAGGCTGAGTGGCTCGTCCACCAACGCCAAACTGGTCTTATTGTGGCTATGTTTGGTGGTGATGTAGTGGAGCGTGTCGGCCTCCAGCCAATAGGCATAAGCCGGATACACGGTCCCATCGTTCAACGCGATCAAGTAGATCGTCGGTGAGTCGTCCTCGACACTTGTGACGGCAGGCGCTGGTTTTGCCGGAGGCACCGGATGGGTCGGCACCGGAGCCTGATAGACGCCCAATTCCGCACCGCCCCCGCCCTCGGGATACTCGCGCATCGACGGCTGCGCGCGGTCAGGCGTGTAGTTCTGATTGATGATGACGCTTGGAGCGGCCTGCGGGGTGTTCACTACCGTGATGTTCGGCATCTGTTGCTGCGGCACTTGTGGTGCGTAACCGCCATAGCCGAAACCATAACCGCCGACCAGAACCGGATAGGGAACGGCGATCGCCGGTGAGCCGCCATGGTGTTGCCGGCCGCCCGGTTGCCCGGGATAGACTCCCCGCACCGTTGCGCCGAGATTCTGAGCGTGTCCCGGTTGAGTTTGCGGAATGCCCGTACCAGGGAAGACCACGCTGCCGAAGCCTTGACCAACGGGGCCGACGCGGCCCTGACCGAAAGCGAATCCCGCCACCACCATCGTCACCAACGCAACTTTCGTCAACCGGAGACACTCCCTTCGCAACACCAGTATGACGCAAACCAGAGCCGCGCGGTTTCAATCGCGAACGCGCGATTGCTGCGTCTGTACCTCGCGCCGGAGACTCTCGATCTCCTGCTGCGACTGCAAGCGTGTCTGCTCACGAGCGGGCTTTGGGGCGGCGGCCGGTTGTTGGGCCCAGGCCCCAGACACCGCAGGCGGGTACGAGAACGGCAACGGTATGACGCCTGGACGATTCTCCTTCAGCCGTACATGCGTAGGAGGCGTCCGAACGGTTACGGTAAGATGGCGTTGCGACGGAAACCTACGATGATACGAATACTATTCTTGCTCTCCGCCTCCATCGCTCTGGCCCGGGCCGAGTTTCGCGCAGCCGCCGCGCGAGTCGACATTACGCCTAAGACGCCGCAATGGCTCATGGGTTATGCTGCGCGCCAATCGACTGGCGTACATGACCCGATCTATCATCGCATTGCCATCATCGACGACGGCGCCACTCAGGTGGTCATTGTGGCATCCGATATCTGTGTATTCTCGCCGCAAGTCTACGACGAGGCGGCCGCCGAGATCCGCCGTGAGTTTGGTTTGGAACCAAAGCAGCTTTGGTGGACCGTGACCCATACGCACTCGGCGCCCGAGGTTGGGCCACCCGGAGTCTATGACGTCTTGCTCAAGGGACGCAGCGACCATGAATGGAGCCGTGACTATCTGGCTCAGGTGAAGACGGCGCTTCGGCATGGGATCGCCGAGGCGCGATCCAAGCTGGCAGCCGCTCGCGTTGTTACCGGCGTGGGGCGCGCCAACGCCAATATCAACCGGAGGGCTCGGGATCTTGATGGAACTATTTCCCTGGGTCTGAATCCCGATGGACCGGTGGACCGGCAGATCGGGTTGCTACGCCTCGAACGTCCCGGTGGTGAACCGATTGCGCTAATTGCCAACTATGCGATGCACGGAACCGCGCTGGGCGGCCAATCGATGGAGATCAGCGGCGATGCGCCGGGGGCGGCGGCCGCATATGTCGAGAGTAAGTTGGGCGGGATCCCGGTTTTGTACATCAACGGCGCGGCCGGCAACATCGCGCCCATCTACTCGGTCTATCCGAACCCGCGTGCGGCGCATCTGGGCGAGTTTCGCGTTTTGTTAGGAGACCGGATTTTGGCCGCCAACGCCAACCTGTCCGGCGCGGCGGCGGCGAAAATCCGGCTCGTCGAAAAGATCGTTGAAACGCCGCGGCGCGCCGGACTGGGCTGGCCCAGCGAGTTAAGTAAGTACGCTGGCGACGGCACGGTAAAGATTCCAGTTCGGCTGCTGACCCTGGGCGACACGGTGTTGTGGGGCGCGCCGGTCGAGTTATTCTGTGAGATCGCCATGCGCGTTCGCGATGAATCCGGGTTCCGGAATACTTTCTTCTTCGGGTATACCAACGGCTGGCTCGGGTATTTACCGACGGCCGCCGCCTTTGCCGAAGGCGGGTATGAGCCTCGCACGTCGCCGTTCACCCCGCGCGTCGAGCGGGATTTTACGGATGGCGTGGTTACGGCGATCGCGAGTCTAAAGGAATCGGGAGGTGTCCAATGAAACGAGTTCTCTTACTGGGCGGTGTCATGACCCTGCTTTGCGGCGGGGCCGATCAGGCGGCCAAGTTCCGGCCGCTATTCAACGGCAAGAATCTTGACGGTTGGGTCAACGTCAATACCGATCCGGATACGTGGTCTGTCAAAAAGGGCGAATTGATTTGCTCGGGCCGTCCGATTGGGGTGATGCGTAGCGCCCGGCAATATGAGAACTTTGTTCTCCATGTCGAGTGGATGCATACCGAGCCGGGCGGCAACTCTGGCGTCTTCGTGTGGAGCGACGCCAAGCCGGGTGAGAAGAACCGTTTACCCAACGGCGTGGAAGTGCAGATGCTTGAGCTCGACTGGCCCAAGCTCAATGTGCGAAACGGCGTGGAACCCCCGGTCGCGTATGTCCACGGGGAACTGTTTGGAGTGGGCGGCGTGAAGACCGCCCCGGACAATCCGCGCGGCGACAGGAGTAAGTCTGCCGAGAACCGTTGCTTGCCCCGTGGCCAATGGAACACCTACGATGTCGTGGCCGTCGACGGAGTAATCAAACTCTCGGTGAACGGCAAGTTTGTGAACGGCGTCGCCCGCTCGACCCAGAAGAAGGGCTATTTGTGTCTTGAGTCGGAAGGAGCCAAGATCCACTTTCGAAACATCCGCATTCTCGAACTGCCGAGCGGCATTACTACGCCGGACCAGATCGCGCCGGAGTTGCACTGAAACCAGGAAACGTCCGCGCCCGTTTTCATTTCACTCCAAAGGTCAAAATGTTAGGCCCGTTGGCCACGGTCACATACTGCTTTCCGCCCGCCAAATAGGTCATCGGTGACGCGCGCCAGCTATGACCGTCGCCCAATTCGGCGGAGGAGTTGACCTGGATCTGCCAAAGATCGCGCCCGGTTTTCGAGTCCACCGCGCCGAAGGCCCCGCTGTCCTCGCCAAAGAAGAGCACGCCGCCCGCCGTGGATAGCACGCCGCCCCAGCTATCGGCGCGCCCGATCTGCGGCACCGTCCACACGCGCTTGCCGGTCTCGATATCGAGAGCCTCCAACACGGCGTGGCCAGGTTCGAGCGTGATAGGCCGCGGGTTCCATCGCGGTGGCTTCACGTAGATGCCGCAATCCTCGCGCGCCATCAAATAGAAGAGCCCTGTGGTTTGGCTGAAGGCGACTGAGTGCCAATTGGTCGCGCCCAGCACGTTAGGGCAAACCTTGTTGCCGTCCTGCGTGGGCTCCTGTCCGGGCACCAGGATGGGCCGCCCATCTTTGCCAATGCCCGTCGCCCAGGTGACTTTGTCTACAAACTTTTCAGCCAGGAGTAACTCGCCGTTGGTCCGGTCCAGTACGTAAAAGAATCCGTTGCGATTAGCTTGGAGGAGCAGTTTGCGCGCACGGCCGCGCCATACGCGATCGATCAACAGCGGCGTTTGGCCGCCGTCCCAATCAAAGAGATCGTGCGGCGTGAACTGATAGTGCCATTTCAATCGCCCGCTCTTGGCGTCGAGTGCGACCACGCTGTCGGTATACAGGTTGTCGCCTTTACGGTCGTCACCATTCATCGCGGGGTACGGATTGCCGGTGCCCCAGAACACTGTGTCCGTGCCGGGGTCGTAAGTGCCGGTCATCCACGTGCCCCCGCCACCGCCGCCACGTTCAAGCGCCGAGCCCTGCCAACTGGTTTTCGCAAGCGGCTCATCGGGGGTGGGGACGGTCCAGAAGCGCCACGCGCGTTCGCCGGTGCCGGCGCGATAGGCATCGAGGAACCCGCGGATTCCCAGGTCGCCGCCCGAGATACCCGCCACCACCAGATTGCCAACCACAATCGGCGCTGAGGTGTTGCCGTAGTTCAGCGCATACGGCTTGCCTTCCAGGCCGGCCGTCATGGACGATTCCCAAAGCAATGCGCCGGTCACGCGATGCAGCGCGATCAAGTGCGCGTTGTCGGTGACCAGAAACACGCGGTCTCCTTCGACGGACACGCCGCGATTGGTGCCTTTCGACGGATCGCCCCGCGTCTCGCGCGACTGTGGGCGTCGATAGTGCCAGATGGTCCGGCCTGACCGCCCGTCGAGCGCGAAGACCTGATTCGGACCCGTCACGTACATGACTCCGTCGACGACGACGGGAGTTACTTCGAGCTGATTGTGGTTGATCGGGAAGACCCATTCGAGGCGCAGATTGGCCACGTTCGCCGTGGTGATCTGCGCGAGCGGGCTATGCCGGTTGCCGCCGATGTCGCCGTGATACGACGGCCAGTCGCCCGCTTTCGCCGGTGCGGGTTTGCCGGCGGGCAGCGCGGCGGCGCGCGCGGTCAGGCTCACACCGGTCAGGGAAGCAAGGTACGAAATCAAGTCGCGGCATTCAGTGCCGGAGCAGCGCACGGGCGGCATCATCGACTCATTCTCTATGCGCGCCTCCGCCATCTCGCTGTCTTTGAGTAAGTGGAACCGGCCGGTCAGATCCTGTAGCTGGAGACTGTACCGGCTCTGGTTGCGCGCAAACCCGCGCAGAACGGCCCCGCCGCTTTTCAAGCGAACGTTCACAGTGCGGTACCCGGCGCGAAGCTTGGCCGAAGGCCGGCGGATGGACTCACGAAGATCATCGGCGGTGGCCTCGCGCCCGATCGCCGAAAGGTCCGGCCCGACAGCCTTGCCGCGTCCCATCACCATATGGCAGCCGGCGCAGCCACCTTGACCGAAGAAGAATCGCTCGCCCGCCGCGATGTCGCCGATTACGCCTGCTTCGGCGGCGGTCGCGTTGAAAGAGCGCACCAGCGCCGCGAGCTTGTCGAGGTCCGGTTGCGCGAGAGACTTGAACGCGGGCATGCCGGACGCCGGTACTCCGTCGCGAATGACCGCGCGTAATTCGTCAGCGCTCCAGGTTCGAATCTTCCGATTGTCCGTGAGATTAGGCCCGCGCTCGGTGCCGTGCCCGTCGCCGTGACAGACGCTGCATTGTGCGGCGAAGATGGCTCGCGCTGGATCGGCCGGCGGCTGTTGCGCCAGAGCGGACGCCGTCAAAAGAGGAAGAAGCAGAAGAGTCTCACGAGACATCGTTCTGCCATTGTACTCGTGCGGCTACAGCCGTTCGCGATCGAAAGTGAGACCAACGAAACCCAGACACATTTCGTCTTCGGTGCCTTCGCCCCAAGTCACGGTCTTGAGCGGGTTGTTTGGATTGCGCGGATTCGTGTCCGAATTGTTGTAGGTGCAGGTCAGGCGCAGACGATTGAACGCCGGAGCCGCAATGGGCGCGACAAAGTTGTACGGACCTTGCCAGTTGAAATCCCATTTATCAATCAAGATCAGGGGCTTGGCATCGCCCCTCAGCGGCAGCAATTCCATCTTGATCTGCGTGCCGAGCAAATGCATATGGGGGAAGACGTTGATCAGATGAGCGTCGAATAGCGGCGGAACTGGATAATCGATTGCGATGGCATGTTCGGCCGCACCGGCGGGAATCGTCATCGAGAGACGGCCCCGGGTATCGAGTGGAACTATCGGGATGAAACGGAGCTTCTGGGAGATTTTCTCTTTCGAAAAATAGAGACCGACACGCGTGCGATCCGCTTTGGCGCCGCTCCGCGTATAGTAATGGACCTGCATTACGATCCGGGCCTTGGGCGGCAACTCCATCCCGATGCCTGCGGGCAACGGAGCTGGCCGTGTACCCGGAGCCCATCCACCTAATGTGAACGAAGCGGACAAAATATTGGCGACATCGATCGGTGTTCCCGGCCCGCCGTAACATGTGTACCCCGGCCCCTCTTCGGCTGCATCCAGCTTCTCCGCGGCGCCCGTGGTATCGAGATACAGGATCACGTGGTGAACCGATCGGCGGTCGCCCGGCAACACGTCGGTGGCGTTGACCCAACGCGTTTCATCGAAATCGGTCGGCAGTACAAAACAACGATAGACATCCTTGCCCCGCGCCGGCGTGAACGCTTCGGGCATCTCGGTGATGAAATCGGGCTCACCGTGGACCCATTCGCCTTTCGGTTCGGTGGCGGGCGGCAGGTCGCTTTCTTCGCCACGTTCCAACCCGCCGTCGAGCCAGAGATTCAGTTGGATTTTTTCGTCGACCGTCAGGCTGAAGTCGCCTCGAAACTGGCCATGGCCTGCGACGGGTTTCCAGGGCGGCATAATGCCGGCGTTGATGACGCGCTTGATGTCCTCTGCCCAATCCTTAGCGGCCTCGTAACTATCGAGCGGGAACGGCGCGATGTCGCCCTCACGATGACACTGTTGACATTTGGCTTTGAAGATGTGCGCGATGTCGCGCGTGTAGGTTGGCTGTGCGGCAGCGACGGCCACGATTGCAAAGAGGACTCCGAGAAGACGCATTCCCATATATTCTCAGCTTAGAACAAAACTACGGTTTGAAAACGGTGACGACCGCTTGCGCTTCGGCGGAGAGGCCCGCGCCAACCGGCCCGACCTTTTCAGAGGTCTTGAATTTGACCGACACGCGCTCTACTTCAATGCCCAAGGTCTCAGCCAGGCTCTGGCGAATCGCAGCGCGGTAATCCTTGAGCTTCGGGCGTTCGAGGATAACCGTGGAATCGACGTTGACGATCTTGAAGCCTGCGATGTGGATGAGATGAACGGCGTGATGCAGAAACTGCAAGCTGTTCGCTCCTTTCCATTGCGGGTCGCTATCGGGGAAATGCATGCCGATGTCGCCTTGAGCCGCCGCGCCCAGCAGTGCATCGGTGATTGCGTGCGCCAATACGTCGGCGTCCGAGTGGCCGTCGAGGCCGAAGTCAGATTCAATGGCGACGCCGCCTAAGATCAACGGGCGTCCGGCGAGTGTGCGGTGGTTGTCCCAGCCCAGCCCGGTGCGATATTCACTCATGCTTCATCCTGCTGTCGAGGAACATCGGCTTTTTCCTGCGCCAGGTATAGGCGCGCCAGTTCCAGATCGCCCGGCTTGGTGATCTTGATGTTGCGGTCGGAGCCCGGTACGACACGGACCTCCACCTGTTCAAGCCGTTCGACCAGGCTGGACTCGTCGGTCGCGATGAACTGATCTGCGCGAGCGCGGTCAAAGGCCTGACGCAGCAAATCGAAGCGGAACACCTGCGGGGTTTGGGCGAGGATCAACCGCTCACGCGGAATAGTGCCACGGATATGGTTGAGATGCACCTGCTTCACGGTGTCGACCGGCACCACGCCGACAATGGCCGCGCCGTGCGTCGAAGCTTCGGCTATCACTCGCTCAATCGTTTCGACCGAAACGAAAGGGCGCACGGCGTCGTGGACCGCGACTAGATCGGTATCGTCATCTAGAATCGCGAGGGCATTTTCGACCGAATGTTGGCGGCTGTCTCCGCCATCGGCAAAGCGCACGGGCTTCACTTTGTCGACACGCGCCAAGAGCTCTCGCGCCCAATCGCGATCTTCCGGGCGCAGCGCGATGATCACTTCGGTGACCGAGGGCGCCGCCATGAATTTGCGAACGGTGTGGGCGAGGATCGGTTCGCCGTCGAGGAGGAGAAACTGCTTGCGACCGGCGGGCTCTGTGGCGGGGCGGCTCATACGGGTGCCGAGTCCGGCGGCGGGGATGATGACGGAGACTTTCATGGGGTTTCTATCAAGTCAAGTTCTTAAGATCGCGCCGGGCGGGTTAATGACCCGCTGGGGCGGCGGCCGGGCGCTCACCTTTGGGTTCGGGATGAACCGCATGCTGCCGGTCGTCGAAGCGGCCAAAGATCATTTTTCCCGCCGTAGTCTGCAGCATGCTGGTCACGGTGATGTCGATGGTTTTCGAAATCATGCGGCGGGCGTTGTCCACAACGACCATCGTACCGTCATCGAGGTAGGCGACGCCCTGGCTATGCTCCTTGCCTTCTTTGAGCACGAACACGCGCATGGTTTCACCGGGCAGCACGACGGCCTTCATGGCGTTCGCCAGCTCATTGATGTTGAGCACTTGCACGCCATGGAGCTGCGCCACTTTGTTGAGGTTGAAATCGTTGGTAACGATTTTGCAGGAGTAGACCTTGGCGAGCTCAATCAATTTGAGATCGACTTCGCGAACCTGCGGGAAATCGTCTTCGAGAATTTTGACCTCGATCGTAGTCATCTTTTGGATACGCTGCAGGACGTCGAGGCCACGGCGTCCTCGTTGGCGGCGGAGAGAATCTTGTGAGTCGGCGACCATTTGCAATTCACGGAGCACGAACTGCGGGATCACGATGATGCCGTCGAGGAAACCGGTCTCGGCGATGTCGGCCAGGCGGCCATCGATAATCACGCTGGTGTCCAGTACCTTGAACGTCTGCCGTGCCCCCGCCGCTGTTTCGCCGCCGAAAAGCCCGCCGAGCGCGCCGAGGTTCAACAGGTCGCCTTTATTTGCGCCGACGACTAGCCCGACGTAGGTCATGACGAGCAGCAGCATGAGCTGGAGGAATGGGCCCGTGGTGGAGACGTTGTCGGGGAACGCGCGCCCGACGACCATCGACATCAGTGAAGCGCCGGCGATACCAAGGACGGAGCCGAACGCCCCGCCGATCAGCCGCTTCAGGCTGACTTGACGAAGGCGCATTTCAAATAGGACGACCGACAGGCCCAGTAGCGCGCCCAGTACGGCGGCCAAAGCCGAGTTGAGTTGAAAGGGACGGAGGGCAAACGCGGCGGTAGAGGCCAGTACGACGAAGAGCCCGCGAATGACTAGGATATCGGACACAATATGAACTCGAACGGAAGTTCCGAACGAGTATACCAGCCTTTGGCTGAGCCCAAAAGGAAAAGGCGGCCAGGATGATCCCAACCGCCTCCCCACCAGGACTTAGAGTTGACCCGTGTTACTACAATGCTTTCGCCAACTCCTCTGCAAATGCGCTTTGCGGGCCGCCTGCGCGGCGTTCGCGACGGCGGGTTTCACTCACGGCGGCGGCGCCAGTAGTAGTAGCAGCAGCGGCGGCGGCCCCGGCAGCCGGAGCTGCACCCGCTGCGGGAGCTGAACCAGCGGGTGCGCCATCGCCGGTTGTCCGGCGCATGCCACCACTACCGGTGTGTGCCGGCGGGCCCGTGCGGCGGAAATCGCGCGGCGGCCGGTCTGGACGATCACCCATTGGCCTGCCGCTGCCGGCGCCCTCCATTGGGGAGCCCGCCGGGCGCTTGCCTTTGGGCGGTTGCGCCGGGTTGGCGCGGAGCAAACGATCTTCGAGCGGTGCGCGATCGAACCGCGTAATGATGGACTGCATTTCTTCGTTGTTGGGGGCTTCGATAAAAGCGAAGCCTTTCGATTCCTGCGTTTCCGGATTGCGAATGACCTTAATCTGGTCTGCCACCAGATTCTCAGCCGTGAGCCACGACTTAATATCGTCCGAGGTCACCCAAGCCGGTAAATTTCCGAGAAAAACGGTAAAACTCATTCCTGGTATCTGTCTCTCAGCTTCCGATCTTTTTTGATCCACTCCCGGCCCGAGCGAAGACACCACTGGCCGACCTTATTTTGCCGGTTCTTAGGGAACGCACGGAGGGCGGATCATCGAAGCGCTCCTATGTTAGCATAAGGCTCGAAAAAATTGAAAGGGAAATCGTGTGGATCGGGACTCCAAGTGGTCTATGCCTCTTCGAGTTGCCATCGAATTGCCGAGGCTGTGACCCGGGTGAACGGCCTAGACGGCCGATCTGCTAGCATCGTGAAACGGCCGGACCGCAACACGCGTCCCCACATGTGCGGACTTGAGGCGAGCTGCCTGACCGCTGGAGCTAACCAAATGAAAGCGCAGAGACTTTTCCTGAATTGGGTTTGTATCGTATTGGCCGTTGCGCCACTGCCAGGGGCAGTTAAGAAGGTCCGCTACACGCTGGTGTTGGCCGATCCGGCGTTGATGCGATTCGAGGCCGAAGCCCAACAAAAGGGCGTCGTCACGCGCACGGCGTTGATCGACCATAGGAGCCGGATCGTGGCGGCGCAGAATACCGTAGCGCGGGTATTGGCGGAGCGAAAAATTCCAGTGCTTGGCGCGGTGAGCGGGGTGCTGAACGCGATTTTCGTTTCCGCGGACGAAGGCAGCGCCGCCGAATTGGCGAGCTTGCCGGGCGTGGTGGCGGTAGCGGAAGATCTGCCGTACAAGCGGCAGATGGTGAAGGCTGTCGACCTTCATAAGGTGAGTCAGGCTTGGCAAAGCGCCGGGGGCGAAGCGAGCGCAGGGGCGGGGGTGAAGATTGCGGTGCTGGATTCAGGGATCGATCACCGGCACGCTGCGTTTCAAGATCCGTCGTTGACGATGCCCGCCGGTTTTCCGCGCTGCCGTGCGGCTGACTGCTCGTTCACGAATGGGAAGGTGATTGCGGCGCGGAGCTATGTGGACAAGCTGATTTATTCGGCAGCGGACAATACGCGGCCGGACGATGAGTCGCCGAGGGATCGGGTGGGGCATGGGACGGCGATTGCGATGGTGGCAGCGGGGGTTGGGCATGTGAGTCCGTTGGGGCGGATTTCGGGCGTGGCTCCGAAGGCGCAGCTTGGCAACTACAAAATTTTCGGCTCGCCGGGGGTGAACGATACCGCCTTTAATAGCGCCGTCTTGCCGGCGCTGGAAGATGCGGTAAATGATGGCATGGATATTGCGGTGCTGTCGTTCGGGCGTCCAGCGGTTTGGGCGCCTGCGAATCGAGGGGCGACTTGCGACCTGGGGGCGAACCTGCCGTGTGACCCTCTGGCGGATGCCGTAGAGAACGCCAGTTCCCGGATGCTGGTGGTGGTGGCGGCGGGGAACGATGGCGACTTGGGGACTAACTCCGCTTTCGCATTCAATTCGATTCAGACGCCGGGATCGGCTCCGTCGGCCTTGACCGTGGGGGCGACCACCAATTCGCAGCGGTACCGAATTCCGGTTCGCGTCAGCGGCAATGCACCGGCGAACCTGCGGACAATTCAATCGGTATTCGGAAATGGCCCGCGGCCCGATGCCGCGATTCGCGCGCCGCTGCGAGACGCCGGGCCGATTCAAGATGGCGGCACAGCCTGTTCTCCGTTGGCAAACGGCTCGCTGGCCGGGGCGATCGCGATCGTGCAGCGCGCCGGATGCACCTTCGCTACGAAGATCGGGAACGCGCAAAGGGCTGGGGCTGTCGCGGTGTTACTTGAGCAGAACGAGGGATCCGATTTCATTTTCCCGATGTCTGGTCTAGGCGAGAGCGGGATTCCAGCGGCTATGATTGGGAGCACCGCAGGCAAAGGCCTGCGCGAGTTGCTGAAAAACAACGATGGGAGCGAGGCGGTGATCGAGCCGTTCCCGTTGGCATTCCCGTTCGATCAGAATTTCGTGGCGTTCTTTTCGTCGCTCGGGCCTTCGATTGGAGAGGGCGCGATCAAGCCTGAAGTCGCGGCGGTGGGTTATCCGCTCTACATGGCGACGCAGTCCTACGATCCCAACGGCGACATGTATTCGTCCAACGGCTACGTGGCGGCGCAGGGAACCAGTTTTGCCGCGCCGATTGCAGCGGGGACGGCTGCGTTGTTCAAGCAGCGGAATCCATCGGCGACACCGGCTCAGATGAAGTCGGCTGTCGTGAATACCGCTACGGCGGACGTTGACGATGTGGATGACAGTGACCGCGTAGTGACCGCTAGCGTACATGCGGTGGGCGCGGGGAAAGTGGATGCGTCGGGCGCAGTGCGGACGACGTTGACGGCGCGCGAAACGGTTGTGTCGTTCGGGTATTTGACGACGGCGACTACTTTCCCGGTGGGCCGGGCCTTGAATCTGGTGAATCACAGTAACGCGGCGGCCAACGTGCGGCTGGCGATTGAAGGTTCAAACAACGCGGCGGCGAGAGTCGTGTTGGGCGATACAACTTTAGCGCTGGCCGGTGGCGCGTCGCGTCAAGTGGCGGTAAGGCTGGAAGGCGCGCGGCCTGCGCCGGGACTTTATTCGGGCGTGATCGCGATCACCGGTGGGATCGTGCCTTTGCGTGTTCCATATTCATTCCTGGTGGGCGATGGCACGCCAGCCAACATCGTGCCCTTGCGGGGTTATAGCTTCAATGGCGAGGCTGGGAAAGCCGTGCCGATATTTTTCAAAGTGCTGGATAAATACGGGGTGCCCGTGCGAGGTACGGCGGTGACTTGGCCGACCGGGCAGATCCGTGGCGGCGGCAGAATCGACGCGGCTTTTGGCAACACCGACGCGCTGGGCATTCACGAGGCGCGTATCATTCTCGGGCCGCAGGTGGGCGATCAGGAGTTCGTCGCCGAGGCCGGTGGCTTGACAGTGCGGTTTCCCGGGCGCGCGAAGTTGGCTCCGGTGATCTCAACCGATAGCGTGGTGAACGCGGCGAGCAATCAGGTGGGCCGCGGTGTGGCGCCGGGTTCCTACGTGACGATCTATGGGCGCGCGCTTAGCGATGCTTTCAAGGTCGCCTCGACGCCGTACTTACCGCTGTCGCTTGCCAGTGTGAGCGTGGGCTTCGATGCGGCGGTGGGCAGAAGCTATGCGGGCCGCCTGCATTTCGTGAGCGATGGACAAATCAATGTGCAGGTGCCTTGGGAACTGCAAGGGCTGACCAGTGCGCAGATGAAGGTGAGCATCGGCGATGTTTCCAGCGCGCTCTACACGGTTCCGCTCAACGACGTTTCGCCGGCTGCGTTTGAAATCCCCGACCCTTCGGGCGTCATCGTAGCGGCGGCGCTTGACGAACGGTTTGGGTTGGTGACCACGGCGAATGCGTTGCAGCGAGGGCGGTCCGGGCAGATCTATTGCAATGGTCTGGGGCCGGTGACGAATACGCCGGCTACTGGCGAATTGAGTCCAGCCGATCCTCTGGCGGCCAGCCGGAATCTGCCGGCGGTGACAATTGGCGGCCGGCCGGCCCAGGTACTTTTCAGCGGGTTGACGCCATTCACCGTGGGACTTTATCAGATCAATCTGGTACCGGCGAACGATACCCCGACAGGCCTCCAGCCGGTTGTAATTACAGTGAACGGCGTGGCGTCCAAGCCGGTCAATATCGCGATCCGGTAAGCGAGTACGCAGCCGGGTCGCGCCTGATGAAAGGCTTCGACCCGGCTCATGATTCGCTATCGGATGGTTGTTGAGAACGGGGCTGAAGCCCCGGGCAAGCTGAAGCTTGCCCTACTGCTCCTCTCACTGTTTTTGAGCGGTGCGCTAGCTGCTCAGGAGTATGTGCCGGGGCGGTTCATTGTGCAACTCGATGAGCCGGGGAAGGGCTCGGTTGGGCGTGCGGCTGCGGTGCAAAGGGCAGGCGTATGGGCCGCGGTCGAAGAGCGCACCGGGGTGGTTCGCGATTCGGTTGAACTGGTGTTGAACGCGTTGATCGTCGAAATTGACGAATCCCGGCGCGGAGAGCTCGAAACTCTGCCTGGTGTGCGGCGGGTTTATCGCGACCGGAAATTGCGGCTGGATATGGATCGCGCCGTGGATTTGGTGAAGGCGCGTGACGCATGGCGGACGGTGGGCGGCGACGATCAGGCGGGCAAGGGGATCAAGATTGCGATCCTCGATACGGGTATCGATGTGTCGCACCCGGCGTTCAAAGATGAATCGCTGGCAGTGCCGGATGGGTTTCCGAAGTTCTCGCGCGAGAACGACGTGAAGGGCACCAATCGAAAAGTTGTCGCCGCGCGGGGCTATGGCATACAGGGAGCGCCCGACATTCGCGACCGGATCGGACATGGCACGGCCGTGGCAAGCGTCGCGGCTGGGACGCGTCATGCGGCGCCGGTGGGAGAATTCGCCGGCATCGCCCCGAAGGCGTTTCTGGGAGCGTATCGCTTGGACGACGCCGATGGGAGCTTCACTTCGACCGCTTTGATTCGCGCGTTGGAGGATGTCGCCAAAGACGGCATGGACGTGATGAACATGAGCCTCGGATTCTTCCCGCAGGCGCGCTTTGAAGACGACCCGGTGGCGCAGGCGGTGGAGCGATTGGCCGAGCGGGTGATCGTCACGAAGTCGGCGGGAAATATGGGGCCGGATGCCGGGATGTCGACCGCGCCCGCTTCGCCTTCGGCGATTACGGTGGGGGCGTCCTGGAACGACCGGGCGTTGGGACCGAGCGTGGAAGTGCCCGGGTTGGGCGGCGTACTCGCGTCGCGGCCCGATGCGGAGTTGCCCACGGCGCCGATGACGGGCGAGTTGGTTGACGCGGCGCAAGCGGAACCTTCTGGCTTGTTGTGCGCTTTGCCCGCGGAGGGTATCTTTGCGGATCGGATCGTCCTGATCCTGCGCGGCGAATGTACGTTTGAGTTGAAGCTGACCAACGCGAAGCGCGCCCGGGCGAAGGGCGCGATTATTTATACGAACGCCAATCCGGTGAACAGCCTCTGGAGCATCGGAGCTGCGACTTTGCCGGTAGTGATGATCGGCAACGAACACGGCCTGCGCATCAAACAAGCGCTGGCTGATGAGCCGGGACTGGGCGCGAAGATTTCGTTCGATCTTGGTTCGATTACTCTTGACGCAAATCAACTGGCGAGCTTTTCAAGCCGCGGCCCGGGCGTGTCGAATAACATCCACGTCGATCTGGTGGCTCCGGGCGACGATATTTTTCTAGCCGCGCAACGGGGCAATGCGCTGGGAGAGATTTTCAGTAACACGGGGTATGCGGTGGAAGGCGGCACGAGTTTTTCGGCGCCGATGGTGGCGGGCGCGGCGGCGGTGTTGAAGGCAGCGCGGCCGGGGTTGACGGTTAAGCAGTACAAGTCTTTGCTGGTGAATTCGGCGGCGCCGTTGGCACGGTCGAATGGGATCGTGTTTGGGGTGCAGTCGGCGGGCGCCGGACGGTTGGACGTGGAACGGGCGGTGCGCGCGATGACGGTGGCGTCTCCGGTCTCGGTGGGTTTTGGCGTGGGGAGACTGACTGCGGACCTTGCGCGCGATGTGGCGTTGACCAATCTGGGTGCGGTTGCGGACACGATTGCCATTACCGTTTCGCCCTTGGGCGCAAGCACGGCGGCGGTGATCGTGTCGCCTGCGACGCTGACGTTGCGAGCGGGTGAATCGCGCGTCGTGACGGTGCGGCTGTCGGGTGCCGAACTGACGCCGGGGGAGCATCAGGGTTTCCTGTTGGTGAAGGGCGCGCAAAGCCCGGTGGAAATGCGGGTGCCGTATTGGTATGGGGCAAGCGACAAGGTGGCCAAGTCGATCACGCTGATCGCACAGACGCTATGGCCTCGGGCGGGCGACCGGGTGCAGTATTTGATGCGCGTGAGCGATGCGGCGGGCGCGGCTTTGATGGAGGCGCCGCCGGTGATTGAGGTGGCCGAGGGAGACGGGCGCGTGGAGGCGATTCAATCGCTGGATGGCGACTTCCCTGGGCTCTGGCTGGTGAATCTACGGCTGGGCGTGGTGAGCACGACGAATGTGTTCCGATTTACGTCGGGTGATGCGGTGCGGACGGTGAAGCTTACTCTTTAACGCTACGGCGCCAAGGCGGCGCAAAGAAGACGGCGAAGGCCCGGCTTGACAGGCAAAGGTAGCATAGGCATAGTTAAACTATATGTCTAACGGAATTCCTCCTGGAACGCTTGGGATGCTGGTGCTGCGCGTGCTTGTCAGCCACCCCGTGCATGGGTATGCCATTGGGCAGCGGATTCACACACTGTCGAACGAGCGATTGCAGACCGAAGAAGGCTCGCTATATCCCGCGCTGCAGAAGTTGCTCCTCAAGGGTTGGGTCCGATGCTCGTGGGCGATCTCCGACAGCGGGCGCAAGGTGAAGGAGTATTGCATCACGCCCTCAGGGCGGAAGCAACTGGACGTCGAAATGGCGGAATACCGGCAGACGAACCGGGCCATCGAGAGTGTGTTGGCGGGGCCTTGAGACAAAACAAAAGGGCGGGACTGCGTCAGGTGCGACGCGTCCCGCCTTTGGCCCAACCAATTGAGTTAGCGGAAGTTCCCCGTCACTGTGGTGTCCGCGTTCATCGTCACCGTGCGACCCTACGGCGAACAGCAAAGGTCACAGCGGTTAGGACAACGGCCAGGAAAGCTGTGGAACAGGAAAAGTTGTAAACCTAAGATTTCAGCGAGCAGCGCGCGACTGCGAGTTTCCAGCCGGCGAAGGCTTCTTCACGGCGGGCGGCGTCCCATTGGGGCTCGAACGTGCGCTCGCGGCGCCAGAAGGATTCGACTTCGGCGACGCTCGCCCAGTAGCCAACGGCGAGTCCAGCCAGGTAGGCCGCTCCGAGAGCCGTTGTCTCGATGTCGGCGGGACGCACGATGGGGCGGCCGAGAATATCGGCTTGGAACTGCATGAGGAAGTTGTTCGCGGTGGCGCCGCCGTCAACGCGGAGTTCGGCGAGGCGCTGGCCGGAGTCCGCTTCCATGGCTTCGACGAGTTCACGGGTTTGGTAGGCGATCGCCTCCAGCGTGGCGCGCACGATGTGAGATGAGGAGGTTCCGCGCGTGAGTCCGCAGATCAGCCCGCGCGCATCCTGATTCCAATGTGGCGCACCGAGACCGACGAAGGCGGGGACCATGTAGACACCACCGTTGTCGGGCACCGAGGCGGCCATCCCGTCGGACTCGGCGGCGGTTTTGAGAATCCCGAGTTGATCCCGCAGCCATTGCACCGCCGCGCCCGCGACGAAGACGCTGCCTTCGACGGCATACTCAGGAGCCGCCGATGTTCCCGCCGCGCGCGTGGCTAGGAGTTTATGGCGCGACACCGGGACCACGCCGCCGGCATGGAGCAGCGCGAAGCAACCGGTGCCATAGGTGTTCTTGGAAAGGCCTGGTTTGAAGCATGCTTGTCCCACCAGCGCCGCCTGCTGATCGCCGGCGATGCCTGCGATGGGGATCGCAGCGCCGAGATGTTCCGCCGCCGCTTCGCCTACGGCTCCACTTGACGGCACGATGCGCGGCATCATGGCCGCGGGGATTCCGAACAATGCGAGTAGCTCCGGGTCCCACGTGTCGGTGGCGAGATTCATGAGCATCGTGCGAGAAGCGTTCGATGGGTCGGTCACGTGAACGGCGCCGTTGGTAAGTTTCCAGATCAGCCAGGTGTCGACGTTGCCGAATAGCAAGTCTCCCGCCGCGCCGCGTTCCCGGGCGCCTGCGATGTCGCTGAGAATCCATTCGATTTTGCTACCGGAGAAGTAGGCGTCGACCACAAGCCCGGTCTTCGCGGTGATGCGCGCCGCTTCGGGCGAATCGGCCAAGGCGCTGCAACGCGCGGCAGTACGGCGGCATTGCCACACGATCGCGGGCGCGACAGGCTCGCCCGTGCGGCGATCCCACACGATGGTGGTCTCCCGCTGATTGGTGATGCCGATGGCGGCGATCTCTGCAGGCTTCGCACCCGCCAGCGCGATCGTCCGGCGGGCGGCGGAAAGCTGCGCGGCCCAGATCTGTTTGGGGTCTTGTTCGACCCAGCCCTGATGCGGATAGTGGCAATCGATAGCTGCCGATTCCATGGCTGCGGGGTGGCCTTGCCGGTCATATAAAACCGCGCGGGCACTCGTGGTGCCTTCGTCGAGAGAAAGTACGTAGCGCACCATCCTATAATAGAGGGAACTCCTACTATGTTCTTTCGACGCCAGAAGCCGATTGTCCACTCCTTCTCCAGCCGCTTGGGCGACCTGAGCAGCGCCGGGTTTCAAACTCAGTCGTTGCCGAATGGCCGCACGCTGGTGACGCGCAAAGGCGTGGGCGCCGAGATTACCGAGGGCGGCGAGGTCGACCTTGTCAACGTGGGCCGCGCCGGCGTGCTTGTGGGCGTGGAGTTGGGGCAGTTGACCGACGTCGGATATCAGAAGATTTTTCTGACGCCGTCGGGCAAGAAGGTGGCGGCGCGAGCTGAGCATCTGCGCGGGCTGCACGATTTCACAGAGGATCTGCGCGAGGCGCTCGGGCAGGTGAGCTTTTATAACCAGGGCTTGGGAACGACGAATGAGTTGCACCTCTACGATCGAGTCGAGGATCGCGACGGCGGCGTGCCGCGCAAGCCGTGGGAGAAGGCCGCCGCGAAGTAGATCCACCGCAGGCGTTGGCGTGAGATAATCGGCGCAAAGCCGATGATTTACGACGCGACGTTGAAGAAACTATTTCAGCAGCCGCCAAACCGGTTGCTGTCGCACTCACTCGGCAAGGATGTTGTCGTTGCACGCACCCTTCCCACCGACCTGATCAGAGTCGAAAACCTACACCCGGATCTACTGTTTGAAACCGCCGACGGCACGTTGATCCATGCCGAATTACACGGCTACGGGATGGATAAGTTTCCCGTCCGCAGCTTGATCTACGCCGGCCTGATTCTGCGTGACTATGAACGTTGGGCTGAGCAAATCGTGTTCTGGATCGGGCCCGGCAAATTTGGGATAGCAGGTGGCTTGGACTTCCCGCCAGCGCTGGCTTATCGCTATCGGGTAATCGACGTGCGGGAGATCGATGCCGAGGTCCTGCTCGATGGCGGGCCGATTGAGGAATCGATCTTCGCCGTGCTCTGCAAGTTGGGAGATCAGCGGGAGACGGTCGCCAGAATTTTGCGCCGAATTGGCGATCTTCCTGTGGAGAGCCAACGTGAGGCGGTGGCGCAGCTTTTGATATTATCGGGTTTGCGGGGGCTGAAAACGCTCGTCGAGGAAGAGGCCAAGAGAATGCCGGTTAGCATCGATATCCACGAGAACGAATTCCTGGAAGATGTTTGGCAGCAGGGCTTGCAGGAAGGCAGGCAAGAAGGCAGGCAAGAAGGCAGGAAGGAAGGCCGCCTGGCTGTCGCTCGCGAGTTTCTGATGGATCAAGCCGAAGAGAAATTTGGCTCCATCTCTCCTGAGTCCAAACATCGCATTGAATTAGCCGGTATCGAAGAGTTACAAGGCTGGGGCCGGCGTCTGATCAAGGCCGCTTCGGTCGAGGATATGTTTCGCTAGCCTGCTGCCGGCTCCGATCGCCTACTTTGCAGGACAGATTAGAGAAAATCCCACGTTGCGCCGCAGGTCGTGCGCGGGATCGGGCGAAGCGTGATTCGCCGGGCGGCGGCTTGGGCCTTTCTATATGCTCGTGGCGGGCCGTGCATCCGCGATTTTACCGGGCATTTGTTCGAGGCGGGTAGAGGTTAGCTTTTAGAATCAGGGGCTGGGGCTGGCCAACGGGTTGCACCCTTCCGATCGGGTAGAGGATCGCGATGGCGGCGTGGCTCGGAAGTCACATAGTTTTCCCGATCCGCCAAGTTTTGCCGGTCTGCTGCTGCGCATTTTTCCCCACGCCCGCCCCCACTTCTCTCGGGATCCGAGGGAAGATTCGGCGGTCTGAAATTGCCTTGGTTTTCCAGACCCGGTCCGATGACGCCTTCGGGCGCTAGCGCTGGGCGTCGACGTAAGCCCGCAAGACAGCGTGGATACGGGTCTGGTAGCCTTCGCCCCGTTTTCTGAACCAAGCGACGACGTCGTCGTCCAAGCGAATCGAAACCGGTGTTTTTGCTGGCGGGTCGACCAAACGAGCCTGCTTCATCCAGGCCGCCATGGCGATGGGGGCCGCGTCAGGATCGGCTTTCGCCGCACGAGCCAGTTGAGCGTCGCTGAAAGCGTCGACACGCCGCCAATCGGTTTTCCCCTCAGCGGTCCGTTTTGCCATATGCCACCTCCATGAAAAGCCTGGCTTCCAACCGTGTGGCCTTGCGTAAGCGACGATTCGTTCCTCGCCCTAGTCGGCGCGGTTGTCCACCCTCTCCAAACAGCGCGCGCGAGATATTTCGGCTGCATTCGAGAAAGCGATCCCATGCTTGTCCAGGTTGAGTTTATTCTTGAGCGGATCCCACTCGAATCCGCTTCAGTATCTACCATCGTATATGCATCAGTTCCGGGCCACCGGACCGGCGGGCTGCCGATCGTTCTGGGCAGGATAGATTAGAAAATCCCAAGTCGCGTCGCCGATGGTGCGCGGGATCGGGGCGAAGCGCGATTCGGCTTTCGCCTTTTCCCGGTCTCCCGTTTCGGCGAAGGCGCGCGCCAGGAGAGCCTGCCAGAAGCTCGCCGTCGCAGGAGTGAGGGCGTCGCGTTCCGCCGCGATGAATGGAATCGCCTCGCGCCAGTGCTTCCCGAGCACGAGGGCGTAAATCAACGCCTGACGAGCCAGCGCTGCCGCCGCCGGCGGAAACTGTTTGCCTGCCCGGGCCTGCCATTCGGTGGCCGAGGCGGCGGGTTGCGTGGCAAATAGCGCGATCACGGCGGCTTGTTGATCGGCTCCAGACTTGGCCGTTTTGAAAGCAAACTGTGCCGAGGCAGGAGCATCATGCTTCCCCGTGGCGGCGCGCCACGCGGCAAGTTGTGTCCAAGCCGCCGAGGCGTTGGATTTCACGGCGAACGCTTCGAGGGATACGAGCGCCTGTTGCGAACGTCCACTGGAGTAGTCCCATTGCGCCTTCAACAAATCGATTGGTGAATTCTTTGCGGCTAAGCCTGAATAGCGTTCGAAGAGCCGGTCGGCTTCCGCCTGGTTCCCCGATGCTCGACGCACTTCAGCGGCTTTGCGGAGCGGAGCGCCACCATAGAAAGCCGGGTCCTTGTCGAAGGCGGCGAGAAAGGCGCGTTCGGCTTCGTCGTAGCGACGCACGGCCGATA
This sequence comes from Acidobacteriota bacterium, assembly GCA_043755595.1. Lineage (GTDB taxonomy): Bacteria > Acidobacteriota > Terriglobia > Bryobacterales > Bryobacteraceae > VFZP01. The sequence continues at coordinate 29,002 of JAYUSQ010000224.1, forward strand.
GAATCTCCCCTTGCGAATCGCTGGGGTTCGCGCTGCGCGGCTCTAGCTTGCGATACGATTCGATCGCCGCCAACGCTCCAGACATGTCTCCGGCAAAAGCGAGTCCGAAAGCCCCTTCGTTACAAAGCGTCGGCCAATCCGGGTCAGCTCGCAAGGCGCGGCGGTAGGCTTGGGCGGCTGGCTCAACCTGCCGGACCTGCATCAGAAAGGCCGCTGCGCCGAAGGCTGTCTCGCTGTCGGCGGGCGAGAGTTCGGAGATCTGCCGAAGCGTGGCCGCGCGTGCAACCAGTTCCGAAGGAGCGGGAGTCAGGCGGAGGCGCGCCAGTTCGCCCAGCAAGGCGGGATTGCCCGAGCCCTTCATGGCGGCTTCGAGGTCAGTCAGGCCGATCTTGCTTGCCGAGAAGCCTGGTTGGCCCAATTGCGCGGAAATGGCATCGGCGAGCGCAGCGGCATCCGCGCCGGTGACAACGAACGTGCGCAGGGCACGATTGGCCGAGCCTACGCGGATTTGCGCGTGGAGTGTCCATGGGCCGCCGGCTCCGCGCGAAGTGAGGTAGCCAGTGAGCAACCGCGTCGCTCGGCGCAGGGGCGCTTCGGCGGCGCTAGCGACGGGGTAGACGAAAATGTTCGGGGCGCCTGCGAGTTGTAGCGCGACGATGCGGGCTATGATCGCTCCTATTGGAGACGCTGCCGCATTGGCGCTTTGATTGTCGAACTCGACGATCGCGATCCGTTCCACCGCGCGCGGCGTTGTGGCGGGCGCTCTCGTACACCCAGCCAGCAGTAAAAGCAAAGCCGGTAGACTAAAGCACGCGAGGAGTGAGAACGATAAGCTCCTTGAACTCGGGCAACTGCTGGAGGGCGGCAAACTCGGGCTCTTCGACAAACTTCTTTCTCTCCTTGAAACCCTCTTCGAGAGCTTTGCGCATGTACTGAAGAGCACGGTCGTGAACTCCCGCCTTGGCGTAGGTCTTGGCCAGATAGTAGTGGAATTTGGCGCGCTCAGATACGCTTCGCTCCTGCAGTAGGACGCCATTGGAACCACGATGTTCGAAAACTTCGGGGTCGATCGCGAGCGCCTTTTGATACTCTTCGGACGCCTTCTCGTAGTTCTTGCGCGCAAACCACGCCGTGCCGAGATTGCTGTGGATGCTGGCCGAATTGGGCGTCAGCTTGAGCGCGCGATTATACTGGCTGACCGAGCGGCGATAGCTTTTCTGGGCATAGAAAACCGCGCCCAAATTATTAATCGCTTCCGGGTAGTCGTGTTTTGCCTTGATGGCGCGCTGATAATATTTCGCAGCTGTGTGCAGGTCCGTCAATTGGTGATAGGCGATCCCGAGCTTATTCAATATGATGTGGCTGGACGGCTGGATGCTCTGGTAGTGTTCAACGGCTTTGCGGTAGTCCTTACGCGCCATCGCGATGTCGCCGCGCATTTCGGTCGACAGATCCACCTTGGCGCGATTCTGAATCTCGACCGCAGCGGCGGTCTTGGTGTCGGTGAAAGGCGCGGCCTGCGGCGCGCTTACCTGCAGTGCTACGAGGGAAAGAACGCTCAAACTTCCCATGGCTGCTCCTTGTCCTTATTAAAGCACCAACGGGCCAGAGGATCAAACGGGTGAAATTGGGGACTCTTGCTTACTTGAACACATCCAGAATGCGGCCGAAGATGCCGCGCTTGGGTTCTTCGGCTTTCGGCGGCGTAGAGCCTGGTTCGAGCGGCTTCACCGGAATCGAGTCCACGCGGCGGGAGGAAACTTTGCGCGGCGAATCGGCGCTGCTGCCCGAAGCAGGCTCTGCTGCGGGATTTGGCGGATCGGGATCCCACGATGAAACCTGCGTCAAACCGCCGCCGCCGCATGTTTCGAGGGGCTGCGTGCCGGCCAGGAATATCTCGGCGCGCTTGGGACTGGCGCAACTCGATGAGGCCAGTTTTCCCGAGGCCGAATCGATCTCTACACTCACGACGCCTTCTGGCGCGCCAAACGGGCCCGCGCGTTTATAGCCTCGGTATTGGTGAGCGCGCTTCATGAATTCGGTCCAGATCGGCAAAGCCGAACGCGCGCCTTCGAGTTTGATGTCGCGGTTGTCGTCGTAACCCACCCAGACCACGCAGATCAATTTTGAGGTGAAGCCGGCAAACCAGCCATCGTGCGACGAGCCGGTTTTGCCTGCGGCGGGTAAGGAGAAACCGCGCGAGCGGACACCAGCACCGGTGCCGGAGCGGACGACGTCCTCCATCAGGTTGACCATCATATAGGCGACTCGATAATCGAGAGCGTCACGCTTGATGGGCTTCGAGTTGTAAATCGAGCGGCCTTCGAAATCGCGCACCATCTTGATCCACGTTGGTTGAACGTACACGCCTCGATTGGCGAAGACTGTGTAGCCGCCAGCCATATCGATGGGCGTAGCCACGTAGGAGCCGAGGGCCATGGCTGGCGTCGCGCCGATGGCCGGTAGCCCAGCGCGTTTGGCCACTGCGGCGGCTTGAGCGTAGCCGATCTGCTCGGCCAATTTCACCGTTGGAATATTCAGCGACCGCAGCAGCGCCTGACGGACGGTGACTGTGCCGCTGAACGAGTCGTGAAAATTTCCCGGTTCATAGGGTTTGCCCGCGTGCCAGAAAGTCGTAGGCTCGTCGACAATCGTCGTGGCTGGCGTGATGGCGTCGGGGCCGCCGTCGAGTCCGGACGCAAGCGCGGCGGCGTACACGAAGGGTTTGAAAATTGAGCCAGGCTGGCGTTTGGCCAGCGCGCGGTTGAGTTGGCTGGTGGTGTAGTCTCGCCCGCCGACGAGCGCACGAATCTCGCCGTTCTCGGGATCGATCGCCACCAGCGCCGCTTGCACTTGCGGCCACCCCTTGGCGGCAGTGCGGCCGTTCTTGATCAATATCTGATCGACTTCTTTGAGCCCGGCGGCCATCGCTTCGCCCGCGGCGCGCTGGAGATTGACGTCCAGCGTGGTATAGACGCTGTAGTTGTTGGCCTGGAAGTCGTGATCGGCGAGGTTCGATTGCAGGTAGTCGTTTACCAGGTCGACGAAGTACGGCGCGTCCTCCGATCCGCTATAACCCAGCTTCACGCCAAGCGGCGCTTCAATCGCCTGCTGGTACTCAGCCGGTGAAATGAAGCCATTGTCGCGCATCATCAGGAGGATGAGGTTGCGGCGCTTTTTAGCGCGGTCCGGGTTGCGGAAAGGCTGGTACAGGCTGGGGCCTTGCGCCAGGCCCGCGAGCAACGCCGCTTCGGTCAACGTGATTTTGCGGAGGTCCTTGCCGAAGAACGCCTGCGCGCCTTCGCCGAACCCATGAATATTGAAGCTTCCCACTCGGCCGATCGGGATCTGGTTGCAGTAGTGTGCGAAAATCTCCTGCTTGGTGAGCTTGCGCTCAAGGTGCAGAGTGATGAACGTCTCCGGGATTTTCCGGCGCCAACTGCGCTCCTTGCTCAGCAGGAGTTCGCGGGCCAACTGCATCGATAGCGTCGAGGCGCCCTGTGAATTTGAGCCAGTCTTGATGTCGACATAGAGCGACTTGGCGATGCGCAGCGGATCGAGCCCGACGTGCTGGAAGAAGCGCTTGTCTTCAGCCGACAACACCGCGTTTCGCATAACTTCCGGAATGTCGTCGAACACGACGATGCGGCGTTTTTCGCGGTTGCGGTCAAACAGATTCGTGATGAGCGCAGGTTCGAGCGAAAAGCGCGCCCGCCCGGTATTGTCCTTGAGCGAGACGATCGTCTGGATCTTGCCCTTCTCGATCATGACCGCGTGGGCTTCGGGCTGGAAGTATGAGTCGACGCCGGGATAAACTTCGATACCCGAGTCGGTCAGTTCGTAGCGGCCGATGCGATTGTCGCGCGACGTGCCGTAGCCTGCGGCGTTCAGCGAATTGACGATTTCGTCGGTGCTGATCTGGTCGCCCACCGAAACCGTCTGCGGCATGCCGAGCAAACGCGACGTGTTCGAATAGGCTCCGCGCGCGAGCTTATCGTCGACGAGGCCGGCGTAGTAGCTGTAAAAATAGAGGAACGTGGAAAGAGAGACGACGAAAACGAGGGCCGAACCGACCACGACAACCTTGCCCGCTGGATGACGCCAGAAACCGGCAAATGCTATGCGAAGCGCGACGTAGATGTTGGAAACCGTCCCGGGAAAAGTTTGGCTACGGCTCAAGGGGTTACCCTGTAGCTATTGTCTCATGCCCAAGCAAGCATTGTGGTCCCTATTGCGCGAAGCGGTCCGGGGTTCGCATCGCGATTTCACCGAAGGCCCGCTCGGCCAGGCCATCATATTGCTGGCTGTTCCGATGGTGCTGGAGATGGCGATGGAGAGCATCTTCGCCGTCTGCGACGTCTTCTTTGTGGGGCGGCTTGGGCCGGACGCGGTCGCGACCGTCGGGTTGACTGAGTCTCTGATCACGCTAGTTTATACGACAGGCATTGGACTCGGGATCGGCGCGATGGCGACGGTGGCGCGTCGCGTGGGCGAGCAGGATCCGGATGGCGCGGCCCATGCGGCGGCGCAAGCGCTTTATATCGGTGCGGCGGCCTCGATCGTGTTGGGATTGGTGGGCGGAATTTTCGCTCCCCAGTTGTTGGCCCTGATGGGCGCCTCCGATTCGGTGCTGGCCACGGGCTCCACGTTTGCGCGCGTTATGCTGGGCGGATCGGGCGTCGTGGTGTTTCTGTTCCTGATCAACTCGATCTTCCGGGGGGCGGGGAATGCGGCGATCGCGATGCGAGTGTTGACGCTGGCCAATACGTTGAACATCGTGCTGGGGCCGTGTCTGATTTTTGGGCTGGGGCCGTTTCCCGAATTGGGCGTGACGGGTGCGGCCATCGCGACGACCACCGGGCGAGGGGTCGGCGTCTTGTATGCGCTATCGCACTTGCTTCGGCCAGGGTCGCGGGTACATGTTTTGGCTCGGCATTTTACGCCGGACTTCGCGGCGATGCGGCGGATGCTGAGCATCTGTACTTCGAGTATCGTGCAGTTGTTCATTGGCATGGCGAGCTGGGTTTTCCTGACCCGCATTATTTCCGGCTTTGGCAGCCAGGCGGTGGCGGGGCATACGATCGGGATTCGCGTGCTGCTTTTTGCCCTGCTGCCTTCGATGGGTATGGGGAATGCGGCCGCCACGCTGGTGGGCCAGTCTTTGGGGGCCGGCAAGCCGGAGCGCGCCGAGGCGGCCGTTTGGCGGGCGGGGTTCTACAACTTTATTTTTCTCGGCATCGTCGGCGTGCTGTTTGCGTTGTTCCCCGCCGCGATTGCCGGGATATTCACCGATGATCCCGTCGTACTGAAGATTGCCTCAGCCAGCTTGCGCACGATCGCTTTCGGGTTTCCGTTTTACGCCTATGGAATGGTGATCTCGCAATCGTTCAACGGCGCCGGTGACACGCGCACGCCGACGTTGTTGAACCTCGCCTGTTTTTGGATGTTCGAATTGCCTCTTGCCTGGATGCTGGCGTATCGCTGGGAGATGGGGCCCCAAGGTGTCTTCTGGGCGATGATGATCGCGTTTTCCGTATTCGCGCTGGCGGCGGCGGCGGTGTTCCGGATGGGTAGGTGGAAGGGCAAAGTGGTTTAGACGGGTCCATGCGCGGGGGTGGTTATAGGATTGCTCTTTAAGGGAATATGCAAGGCGGCCCGTGGCGAGCAAAGGTCGGCGCTTTGATCATTTCCGTTGCGGCAATTGCAGCAGTTCTGATTGCCTGCTGTGTTAATTGCCGCGATCTCGACCCCTTCGCGCATAACGCCGGGCGTCATTGCGGCGGGAGCGAGTCGCCGGGAGGCGCTGGACCGTCTTGTTTAGTCACACTGGCCGACCGCCCGTCGTCAGTGATTGACACCTCGCCGGCGGCGGGCTCCGAAATTGTTCCGGACATTGCCCATCGTCAGTTCCCAACCGTCGCAGTCCACATTTCGCCGGTTCGACGGATTCGTACAGGGGCCGAGTACCGCTCGTGGCTCACCCTGCGGAGAATCTAGAATCCGTCTGGCTTCCCCGGTCGATTAGCGCAATGCCGTTGTCCTCCAGGTCTTGAGGAGCGGTATCTGCACGGCTTTCCAATTCACTACAGAAGAAGAAAAGAAATTGAATAGTAGGAGCTAGACAAATGAATACGACTATGATGAAGCGCTTGGCCGGGCTGACGCTTGGCATGATGTTGGTTGCCAGCGCAGGTTTCGCCGCCGACAAGCTTTCGGCCGCGGAGCTAAAGAAGATGGCTGTCTCGGCCAGTACTCCGGCCGACCATCTCAAGTTAGCTCAGCACTACGAGGCCGTAGCAGCAGATCATGAAGCAGAGGCAAAGACTCATGAGGCGTTGGCGGAGCAGTACGCCAAGGCTCCGACCGGACGTGAGCAGAAGCACCCGATGTCGGGCGAAACGGCCGCGCACTGCAAGATGTATGCAGAGCACTGCCACAAGCTGTCCGCGGCGGCTAAGGCCATGGCCGCCGAACACCGAAAAGCGGCAAGCAAGAAATAGGGTGAACGACCGCCGCTTCCGGGGCCAGTCCCGGGTGCGGCGGTTGCCTATTTACGGCTCATTGTTTAGCGTAGACCGCATGCTTGCGCATGGCGGCGCGGAACGGGTAAAAATGCTCTATTTGCGCGAGGCGGTCTCGATGTCTTCGAGCTCTTTCCACATATTGTCGATCGGCTTCCATTTGACCAGTTCGGGACTAGCCAAATGTAGTTCTGGAACGCGCAATGTTCCATGACCGAACGGGCAGATGTAGTCCGTTCTCGGGCGGCCCATCAGGATCTGGTCCCACTCACCATAGGAAACCGGCATGCGGAGACGGCGAAGGCAGGACCGGCACCGGAAACGCTGGTCCAGGAATACCAGGTAGACCAACCCAACGGCCAACAGCCAAAGCCCCATCATCGCGGCCGTGTAGCCCAGGTGAGTGCCGAACGGGTTCAACTGGACCAATTGCTTTTGAATGAACACAGGTTCGGGCTGCGGCCACACCGAAGCCAGCGCAACCCAAACGCCCCATAGGAAGCCTGCCACAGCGGTAAGCTTAGCCAGGAAGTAACCCCAGTATTTCACCAAGTTTCCTCCGATCCATTCATTTCGACTCTTTTAACCATCAAAAGGTTTCCGATCATCATCGCGCCTACTGCCGGCCGAGGTTCTTCAAAATGAACCAGACGTTGGCCGGGCGCTCGGCTAGCCGCCGCATGAAATACGGGTACCATGCCTCGCCGTATGGCACGTAAAGGCGCACGCGAAAACCTCGCCGCACCAAGTCTCGCTGCAGGTCGCGACGGACCCCGTACAGCATTTGAAACTCAAACCGATCCGCTCCGATGCCCTGACTCTCTACAATCCGGACAGCTTCGGCGATCATCGCTTCGTCATGGGTGGCGATCGCCGGATTCGCCCCACGCTCCAAAAGGCTGGCCGTCAAACGGCGGTAATTAGTGTCTACCTGAGCTTTGTCCGGGAACGCGACCTCAGACGGTTCTAAATACGCCCCCTTACACAGACGCACCGAGATGCCCTTTTGGTTTAGATTCTCGATATCGGCTTCACTGCGGTACAGGTACGCCTGAATGACGGCACGTACATTGCCAAACTGGGCATGAAGAGCTTGGACAAGCTTGAGCGTACGGTCTGTGTAGGCGGTCGACTCCATGTCGATCTCCACTCTTCTATCGGTCTGGCGGGCCGCGCTCACTAGGGTGCTTACGAGGCGCAGGCACTCGGATTCACTTAGGTCGAGGCCAAACTGGGTTAGCTTGATGGAAACCGTGGCATGATCGAGGCCCTCGGCATGAAGGCGGTCGAGCGCGCACAGGGTGGTAGCGAGCGAGGCTTCGGCTTGCTCGATTGACGTTACGTTTTCGCCGAGGTAATCAAGGGTAGCGAGCGTGCCGCCCGCCGCAAGGCTCTTGGCGAGCGCGACCGCGTCGTCCAGGGTGGGACCAGCTACGAAGCGGCGAACGGCACCGGCTGATAGCGGGGAGTGCTCTACCCAGCGGCGCAACCAACGTTGGCGTGCCAGGAACAACAGCGCCGCGCGCGTGACCACGTTCGCCTCCTGCTCTTACTATTGCACGAGAACTACCGCGTGAAGCGAGGTTCGATCACATGGAAGATCCGGTCCAAGACATCCAGCGGATGCATGACCGGAAATGGGACGTGTACATTTTCGAAGCCGGGGTGTATGTGCGACCTGGGCATCTCCAATGGTTCGTATTGTCTATTGGGAGAGTTTAAGTCGTTTAAGTCGATCCGAACGAATTGCAGACCACTTGATTGAAGCAGTTGCAGGTGGAATCGGTAGGACACGAGATTGTTGAGCGAACCGTCCGCCCGGAGCGTGATCCCAAAAGACAACCTTGCCCCCGATTTGAAAATGAGGCAGTCCTGACAGGGAGCGCGATAGATCGGTGGACCCACGCCGATACGCGTGTGACCCTCGGGGGTCCGGAGTTGCTCGAGTCGCGGTTTCTTGCAGAACCCACGATCTGTCATCCGCTGTAAGTAAAACCGAAGTTGACCGTGGAAATCTCGAGCCAGTTCGATTCGCTCAAGTTCCTCCGCGACTCGCTCGTCGAGCAGCCTTGCGCGGGCGTTTGCGTCCCAAGCTTCACCCGACAAGGTCGCCTCGCCCGAGCAGGATGAGCCATTCGACGAACTGCGGCTCGGGAGACATCGTGCCCTCGCTCGCTTCGACTAGAATCTCGGCGTCGGTTTTGCCATAGTGTTCGCGTAACTGGCGTAGCCGATCCTCGATTTCGGCTGGTGCCATCATCGCGGCGTCGGGCGTCCACAGGAAGATATTGCCGCCGATGACACTGCGTAAGTTCGGAGCTCTGTCGACAAGCCGGGCGAGGGTTTCCAGATTCGCGCCGAATATCACGAAGGCTCGAGTCTCCAGCCTGCTGCGATTGATGTCGAGCGCCGCAAAGTCATGGTCGCTCCACCGGTCGAGGCCTGAGATGAAGATGACTGGTTCGGCGGCAGTCCGGAATTTTTCGAAGACAGCGTCGAGGCCGTCTTCGTCCTTTTCGATGATTAACAGCGACGCATCCGTCTGAATGCTTAGCTCCTGCCGGAGGTCCTCTACAACGCGTTGAACGCCGTCGGGCAACACGAGGATGCAGAACGCCGTCGACTCAACGTCTATCAGACGAACGAGTTCGAAGGCGGAAACAGGCTTGATCATTTTAGAAGCAGGCGGAGTGCTGGATGAACTTCGTATCGAGAGCCCGCCTGTTCGAGCACCCGCCGACTGATCAGTAGTTCCAAGCTAGCCGGGTCCGATGGCGCGAAGCCATCACCGTTAATTACTCGCCGCAAGCCTTCTATCTGATTTGTGCCGAGACCCAGGAGGTAACTATTGCCTAGTTGCTGAATCGCCTTTTGAACGTGAAGATCCGTGGCTTCGTCGGCATCATTCAAGTACGCGCTTTCCGCCGTGCTTCTTGCCAGGGAGATGAGGTCACGCAGGACTCCGCCGGAGGCCAGGCAGAGGTTCCACATTTGTTGCTCTGACATCAAGTCTCCGGCTCCCCGAAGTTTCAGAACGTCCAACAGAAATGGGGACTTTGCCGGACTCGCCATTGCGGGAGCGAGATAGTGGACGTACTCGAAATAGTCTTGAATGACTCGTCCTTGACCGTACAAGATCGCCAACGGCCCCGCCGCTACCACCGATATCTGAAGGGGCCGGAGGGCACGCAAGTCTTGCTCAACGACGGTCCAGAATTGATCTACCTTGTTGAGACGGTCAAGACCATCGAAAATCGAAACTACATCTTTGCCCTGGTCTTTGAGAAAGGCGGTCAACACGCCGACTGATTTTGCCAAATCCGTGACGTCGCGCTTCAAGTTCGATGATGGCGGGTTCAGTTTGCCCGGCACTTGTGTGGTTCGAAGATTCCAATCTTCCCGATCGTCGAAGTCGCCAAGGTCAGGCGAGACATCCGTGTAACCGTAGGCGGCTTTCCTGATCTGACTGTACGCGGCCTGCACGTCTCTAGGCACGTTGGAATTGCCCTCAACGTGTGTCCATAAGCTGAGGCCCAAACTAGCCAGCAGCGCACCTGAATTGACGGCATCCAGATCCGTTACTGATGAGACATCAACATAGACGGGAAGGATTTCCGCCCTTTTTGCGAGTTCACGCTGGGCGAGGAGCAGTTCTGTAGTCTTGCCGGAGCCGATTCCTCCGACAACGAGTTGCTGGCTGCCTTGAGAGAGGTCGGCGCCGAGAGCGAGGCGCTTATAGATCGAACGCTCGGGAAATTCGTGAATCAATCCATCGGCGATCGCGTTGATGGGCGCCGCACTCGGGTTGAAGCGCTTCATGAGTGCCTTGAAGCGCTGGCGACGGTCTGGCGTTGTAGACGTGGAGGACAGCGCCATATAGTTGGGAGATGCGGCCACTGGCCGAAGGAACGAAGTTACTAAAGAGCGATCTCGACGCCCATGCTCTTGCACGCGCCCTTGACCTGCTCCATCGCCGACTCAACCGTGAACGAATTCAGATCGGGCATTTTCAGCTTAGCGATCTCTTCGATCTGCTTCATCGTGATCTTGCCGACCTTGGTGCGGTTCGGTTCGGCCGAGCCCTTGGCGATGCTAACGGCGCGCTTGACCAGAATCGCCACCGGCGGCGTCTTGGTGATGAAGGTGAAAGTACGATCGGAGAAGACCGTGATGACCACGGGAATGATGAGGCCTTCCTGATCCTTCGCCGAAGTCTTGGCATTGAACGCCTTGCAGAACTCCATGATGTTGACGCCCTGCGGACCGAGCGCGGTCCCGACGGGAGGTGCAGGCGTGGCCTTGCCGGCCGGGATCTGCAATTTCACCATCGCGTTTACTTTTTTCGCCATTCCGAACCCCTTCTTCTCTTTAAGAAACTAGCTGGCCTTTTCGACCTGGAGGAAATCCAGTTCGACCGGCGTTGCCCTGCCAAAAATCGTCACAAGCACGCGAAGCGTATCGCGCTCCGGATTGAGTTCGTCCACCTTGCCGGTAAAGTTGGTGAACGGTCCATCGGTGATGCGAACCTGCTCGCCTTTTTCGAAGTTGACCTTCGGGCGTACGCGCTCAGCCGAACTGGCTTGACGATACAGAATTCCGTTAACTTCATCCGCCGACAGCGGCACGGGATGATTGCCGCCACCGACGAAGCCGGTGACGCGCGGAGTATCCTTCACGGCGTGCCACAACGTCTCATCCATTTCCATCTGTACGAGTACGTAGCCGGGGTAGAGAAGGCGTTTGCTGGTGACCTTCTTGCCGTTCCGCATTTCGACGACTTCTTCTTGCGGAATCAGGACGTCGCCAATCCGTTCGGCAAAGCCAAACGCTTCGGCGCGGGTTTTTAGGGACTCTTTGACCTTGCCTTCAAAGCCCGAATACGTATGAATGATGTACCAATTCATGTTCGGGCGGGCCGGTGACCCGGAGTCTGCCGCCGGGACGTCGAGAACCGGTGGCACGATTTCTGCTTCGCTCATTTTGATCTATACCCCGCTTTGAGGGAACTACTTGGCCAGCAATTCGAAGATGGCGCGGATGATCCGCGACAAGATAACATCGACCAACGCGAAATAGCCGGCAAAGGCAAAGACGCAGCCGATTACGACAGCAGTCGTAGCATAGACTTGGTCCTTGGTGGGCCAAGTGACCTTCCCCATCTCCGCCTTGAGGTCCACATAATATTCTTTGGCCCGTTCAAGCCAAGACCCCGGGCTGTCAGTGCCGCCAGTTTTGACGACCTCGCCGTTATTTCCCTCTGCTGCCATGTTTGCGACGCTCATTTCCGCCTTGGCCACAATTCCCTCGACTCTCGATCTTACGGCCGATCAGTCTCGCTTAAAAATTTTGGCAGGGGCGGAGGGATTCGAACCCCCACTCGCGGTTTTGGAGACCGCTGGTCTACCGTTAAACCTACGCCCCTGCATCTCCCACAGTCCAGGATCGCACAAAACGGGAGCCTGGCGTTGGGCCAGACCTCCCGTTTTTAGTTTCCTCTACTGTGGCTACTCGATAATGTCGGACACGGTGCCCGCGCCCACGGTGCGTCCGCCTTCGCGGATTGCAAAACGGAGGCCCTTATCCATGGCCACCGGCACCATCA
>JAYUSQ010000225.1:0-13464 GCA_043755595.1 Acidobacteriota bacterium
CGAGGAGGTAACTGCGCGCGGCAGCTCCCGAGCCCGCGTAATACAGCATGCCCTTTTCGCCACTGAGTCCGCCGGCAGCGGCGGGCTGATCGAATCCGACCGACAGTGCTCCATCCGGGCGTTTCGAGATGCGGTAGCGGAAGCCCGAGGGCTCATGCGTGAAGGCGGCGCGATCGAATCGTTCAATCGCCGTCTGCGGCGCGACCCTGCCGCTGCTTTGCGCCATTGGCGTGCGGCGGTAGCTCTCGTAGATCGAACGATGACACGCGGCGCAGGCGGCGCTGGGCGCGGCGGGCAACGCCCAAGGAAGCAGGGCGAACAGGATCGCAAGAGGGTGAGCGTATCGCACGTACCGGATACGATCTTCGCATCATCGGACCGCCAGCGGGAGCCTATTGAAAATCGATGCTTGACTTGTGTCAGTAAACTAGTACACTAGAAAACGAGATCAAACGATGGCGGCAGACAAGGACAAATTCTTCGAGTTCCAATTGGACATGAAGAGCGGGGTGCCGGTGTACCGTCAGCTCATCGACCAAGTCCTGGGGGCCATCGCAGGGGCGGCCGTCGGCCCGGGTGACCGGCTGCCCACCGTACGTCAAGTCGCGGTGGATCTCGCTATTAACCCCAACACTGTCGTGCGCGCGTATAAGGAACTCGAGATTCGCGGCGTGCTCACCACCCAACAAGGCACGGGCACCTTCATCTCTAACAAACGCGTGAAGCGCGATGACGTAGAGCGCTTGCGCCGGTTGAACCGATTCGTGGCCGACGTCGCCGCGCGCTCCGGAGCCGAAGGTTTTTCGGTGGAAGAGATCCTCACCGTCTTGCGCGACAAACATCAGTAACAAGGAGAGAGCATCATGGCATTCGTTCCAATCCCGTCCATCATCGCCGCGTCCAAGCGCAACAAGGAGTTGGGCATGGGCGGCTCAACCGGCGCGCAATCGATCTGCCCGCTCGGGATCTTCCTGCTGATCGTGCTGTCGCTCAGCGGCGTTGGGCTGGCGGTGTGGGCAAAGAATCCCATCCCATACATCGTGCTGCAACTGGCCGGCTTTTACGTAGTCTTCGCGCTGCGCGTGGCGGACCAATGGGAGAAAGCCGTGGTGCTGCGGATGGGCCGCTTTCAGGGCCTGCGCGGACCCGGCATGTTCTACGTAATCCCAATTGTCGACTCCGTCAGCCGCGTGGTCGATCAACGGGTGCGAGTAACCGACGTTACCGCCGAATCTGCATTGACCAAAGACACCGTGCCGGTGAATGTGGACGCGATCGTTTACTGGGTGGTTTGGGATGCCGAGAAGTGCGTGCTCGAAGTGGAGAACTTTTTCGACGCCATAACGCTCGGAGCGCAGTCGGCGTTGCGCGAAGCGATCGGCGCGCACGATCTGCACGACATTATTACCGGCCGTGAACACATGGGTGTCGAACTACAGCGCATCCTGGACGAGAAGACGAACCCCTGGGGCATTACGGTGCAGTCGGTCGAAATCAAACAAGTGAATATCCCGCAGGCGCTCGAAGATGCGATGTCGCGCAAGGCGCAGGCGGAAAGAGAGCGGCAGGCGCGCATTATTCTCGGCACGGCGGAGACCGAGATCGCGCACAAGTTCGCCGAAGCCAGCGTGCTGTATCAGAACAACCCCGTGGCTTTGAACCTGCGGGCGATGAACATGCTGTATGAAGCGATCAAGGAGAAAGGCTCGATGGTGATTGTGCCTTCGTCGGCGGTTGAATCGCTGGGGCTCGGCGGGACAATGGGGATCGCTTCGGCGGCGGGACGGATGACCGCAATGGCTCCGGCAGCGGCTCCAGCCGAGCAGGCCTAGCCGGGAGCCCGGGGGCCGATCAGTGCAATTTATCGAATAACATCGCCAACAATCCGCCGCTCTCAGGATGCTGTTTGGCAAAGGCTGCGTCCAACTCACGCAGCCTTTCCACGCTCCCCATCCAAGGCCGCCGTTCACGAGTCTGACCTACGGTTTCGAGGCGTTCTTCGCGGGGGACCGCGATTACGTTCTCAAATAGTCTGGTTACGCCAAAGTCAGTTCGTTGGTCGCGCAATCCGAAACGGCCGTCAAAAGCGTCCAGGAGCTTGCCGGCGGATAACAAAGGGTGCGGCGACGCGACCGATGCGTTCATAGCTGCGATCTCCGCGATCCGCTTTCCGTTGATCCAGCGCTTCCAATACCAACCTGGGTTATTTAAGCGCGCCTTCCGTTCCTGGGCGGGATCCTGCCAAAGCCAATCTTCATTGCGGACACAGACGACAATCCGCGAACCATGGAGGGTCATATCCGCCGTATGTTTGACTACTGCGCGCAGGTCCCCCATGGCCGTCAATGAGTTATTGAAGACGACGACATCGAACGGCACTACGGGATGGTAACTGTCGAACGCGATCGTGCGGATCTCGGGAATCGCGAGAGCTTTTTCGCGGGCGCGGCGGGCCATCTGCGGAGACACGTCTATCGCCGCGATGAGTTTGGCGGACATACGCTGCGAAAGCCGCTGCAGTAGACCGCCGGAGCCACAGCCGACCACCAGCAGGCGGCCGCGACCCTCATACCAAGCCGAGTAAACCGCTTCGGCCACCCAATCTTCATAAGCGCGAAAGCAGGGCTGAAGAGTCTCGTATAGATCGTCGTAGATTGCCGCGCGCTGGTTCTGACGCGTGATTTCTTCGGTCCAGGCGGGATTTTCGACGGCTGCGCCGGCCAGCGCCCGCAGGCCGTCGACGACGCTATTCATGGCCTCTTGCGTCGTAGCAGGCTCTATCGTCGATCCCGGTGACGGTTCAATTGGCGGAGGTGGATTATTGAATAAGGGCTGCACGGCTACATAGTAGTAGTGCGTTGCAGCCCGGAAAAATCTCAGGCTATCTGATGGCCGCCGTTAGATTCTTCACTTTGACATTCTTGAACCAGGCTTCGTCACGATGGTGCTGCAGACCCAAACGCCCGGCGGGCTTGGGGTGGCTTAACATCTCGCGAACTTGTGGGGCCGGTCCCCAGCGCTTGGCCGCACCCTCAGCTACGGGCGGCGAATCCAGATTGCCTTCCAGCACTTTGATGCCGTTGATCCAATGCTCGAAATGCTGGCCCTGTAGGACGATACGGCTGCCGTTCCATTCACCGGCCGGCTTGGCGGCGTCCATCCGCTGAGGCGGGATCATCGAGTAGAGCGCGCCGGTGGTGTGGCGTTGGTCGCGTTTGGCGTCCGGGTGGCGCTCGTTGTCGATCAACTGCATCTCGTAGCCTACGACGTAAACCTGATTGGGTGAGCCCGGTTGAAGTTTCTTGCGATCCGACGGATGCTTGGCGTATTCCCGGCCCACCATCTCCTCAAACTTCAGTTTGGGGTGGCGCGACTCGTCGATGAAGATCGTATCCTGAATGCGGTATTTCACGCCCGTGTTGCCGCCCTGGGAAACCTTCCAGTCAAACGACATTTCAAAGTCCGTGAATACTTCGGTGGTCAGCAGATCCTCGATCACTCGCGGGTTCGGCTGGGTTTTCAGCGTGCCGTTTTCGATGGTCCAAGCGTTGCCGGGAACGTCCTGTTTGGCCGGGTCAAGCCAGCCCTTGAGCGACTTGCCGTCGAACAGCAATCGCCAGCCGGCCTTCTTTTCTTCGGAGGTCAGCTTGTTGTCGGCGGCTGTGGCAGTGAAGGCGCACCAGCCGGTCAAGAGGAGAGAAATTGCGGCTCGCATGACAGTCTTCACAGTGTACGATGGGCCATGGCTTGCGTGCGCGAAATTCGCCTTTATCCGGTGAAGGGTCTCGTTCCGGTGAGCGTGGATGCGGCGCAGGTGCTGGCTTCCGGCGCGCTGGCGTGGGATCGGCGATTTGCGCTGGCCGATTCGCGCGGCCGCTTCGTGAATGGAAAGAATCGCGCGGAGGTTTACGGGATCCGCGCCAGTTTCGATTTGGCTCACGGAGAAGTTTCGCTCGATGGGGCGGCGTTCTCCCTGTTGTGGCAAGGCAGCGAAATCGCGGCGTGGTTTTCCGAACGGCTGGGCGATCGCGTCGAATGGTGCGAAGACACGGTGATGGGCTTGCCGGACGATACAGATTCACCAGGGCCCACGCTGGTAGCGGAAGCGTCGATCGAGACTGTGGCCGCTTGGTTCGGCCTCGACCCGGCCGAGGCGCGGCTCCGTTTTCGCGCCAACATTGAGATGGCCGGGCTGCAGCCGTTCGAGGAAGATCGCTGGTATGGCCGTGAGATTCGTATCGGCGAGGTGGGTTGGCAAGCGATCAATCCCTGCGCCCGCTGCGTCGTCCCTTCGCGGAATCCAGTCACGGGCGCACAGGACCCCGGTTTCCAAAAGCGCTTCATGGAGCTACGTAAAGAGCATCTGCCTGAATGGGCTAACGCGGCGTTGTTCGATCATCACTACCGGTTCACCGTGAACACGCGGGTGGCCGCCGATACCGAGCCCGGCAAGACGATTCGGATAGGAGACGAGGTTGCCGGGTAAGTTGCTCGCTCTGTTAGCGGGCGCGGCCTGTTTTGCGCAGAGCCCTGTCGATTTGGTGCTTCGCAATGGCAGGATCTGGACGGGCGCGGAGCCGCCGTTCGTAGAAGCGATCGCGATTCGTGGCAACAAAGTCGCCGCCACCGGGGCGTTCAAACCAATGTGGGTGGGGCCGCGGACGCGCGTCGTGGATCTGGGCGGGCGCATGGCGATGCCCGGCATCAACGACGCGCATATCCATTTCCTGAGCGGGTCGATCGGGCTTACGCAGGTGGATCTAACCGGAGCTTGCACGGTGGAAGCGATGCAGCGGCGGGTGGCCGATTTCGCGCGGGCGAATCCGGACGAGCCTTGGATCACTGGCCGCGGCTGGGAATATTATTGCTTCCCGAACGGGCGCCTGCCGCGCAAAGAAGATCTGGATGCGGTGGTGCGGGACCGGCCGGTGTATTTGAAGGCTTACGACGGTCACACCGGATGGGCGAATTCGATGGCGTTGCGGCGAGCGGAGGTACTGAAGGATACGCGCTTCACCGGCTACGGCCAGATTGTGCGCGATCCAAACGGCGAACCTACCGGTGCGTTGAAGGAAGGCGCGATGGCGCTGGTGGCGCGTCATGTACCCGAACTGCCGGCGGCGCATAAAGCGGAGGCGCTGCTGCGCGGGCTTAGACTGGCGGCGTCGCTCGGCATCACCAGCATGCAAAACGCTAGCGGCACGGCGGAGGAAGTGGCGCTTTACGCCGCGATGCCGAAAACGGTGCGGATGTCGGTGGCGATGACGTCGGGCCGGGCGACGGTAGAAGACATCGCGCACTGGTCTAAGTTGCGCGAGCGCTATGCGGGCGAATGGACGAAGGTGAAGGCCGTGAAGTTCATGATCGACGGCGTGATCGAATCGAAGACTGCCGCCATGATTGAGCCCTACGCGGACGGCTCTGGGGAAGTAGGGAGCCCGGCCTGGTCCGAGACGGATTTCAAGGCCGCAATCGCGCGGGTCAACCGGGCCGGGTTTCAAATTTTTACGCATGCGATTGGCGACCGCGGCGTCCGCTTGACGCTTGACGCGTACGAAGCGACCGGGCGCGTGGGCAGACACCGGCTCGAACACGTCGAGACTATCAATGCGGCGGACCTCCCACGTTTCGCCCAGTTGGGCGTCATCGCATCGATGCAGCCGATTCATGCCGATCCGGACGGCGTGGATGTCTGGAGCAAAATGATCGGGCCGCAACGTTTGCCGCTTTCGTTTGCCTGGCGTTCGCTTGAGCGGGCGGGAGCCCGGCTGGCTTTCTCGAGCGACTGGCCGGCTTGCCTGACTGTCAATCCCTGGCGCGGCATTCATAACGCCGTCAACCGGCGCACCAGCGAAGGCAAGCCTGGAGGCGGCTGGCTTCCGGCGCAACGCGTAGGTATGGAAACGGCTTTGAAGGCCTACACCTCCGGCGCGGCCTATGCGTCGTTTGAGGAACGGATCAAAGGCACGCTGGAGCCGGGCAAGCTGGCTGACGCGATCGTGCTGTCCCAGAACCTGTTCGAGATCGATCCGATGAAGATTCACCAGACACGCGTCTTGTTCACACTGGTGGACGGCAAGGCTGTACATGACGAACTGGGCGCCGGCCGTTAGAGCTGAGCGGCGAAGTACCCTCCGTACCGTACCGGATTCTTGCGCTTTTCGCCTGGACCCCATTAGTACCGATTAGTAGTAACGTAAATCACAGAACGCCAAAAAACCCTGTAATTCCCTGTTAGCATGACGTCTTGGCTGGCCACATGCCGCTCAGCAAGGATGCAGAGTTGACTCAGATTTTTTTCCGTTATTTTCGCCGCGTAGTCATCGCCGTGTGCCTTCTCTCGTTGGCTCTGCACTTTGCCGGCCTCCGTCGTGAGCCAGTGCAACTCGACGAATTCGAGCATCTACACGCCGCCTGGATGGTGTCGCAGGGACATCTCCCTTACACCGAGTTCTTTGAACATCACACGCCGCTGTTCTATTTTCTCGGAGCGCCCTTCGTGGCGGGAGCCAACTCGAATTTCGAGACCATCCTCAATATGCGCTGGCTGGCCTTGGCTTTCAGTATTGCGACGGTAGCGGCGGGGTGGTGGGGAATGAGAGGCCTGGGCCGGATTTACGGCCTCCTCGCCATCTGCCTTTTGGCTGCAAACTCTTCCTTGCTCAGCTTGGGCCACACGATCTTTCTCGATACCTTTTCGGCGCCGTTTCTGGTGGGAAGCGCGATGCTGATGGCGCGTGGAGAACGAAGGCCGCGCTGGATGTTCGGTTCCGGGCTCTGCTTTGGTCTGGCAGTTCTGTTCAACATGAAGTCGTCTATGGCGATGTTTGCACCGATGCTACTGATAGCCAGCCGAGCTTGGGACGCGCGTTTCGACCGCCTTCGAACAATTTGCCTGTTTCGGGATGTGGCGGCGTACCTGGCAGGCGGGGCGGTTTCGATCTTGTTGGTTGTGGCGATCATGGGAGGCCAAGGGAGCCTCGATCTATGGCGCTACGTAGTGGAGATGAATCTCGGCTGGAAGGCACGTCATTCTGGCGTCACCACGATGTTGGGCACTATTTGGCGCGAATTATTCGTCGCTTTCGCCATTGTCGCCCTGGCAGGATATCGAATTTGGACTCTACCCAAGCGCGGGTTCAGACTGGAGGAACGCGACGCCGCGTGGCTGTTTCTGTCGTCCTTGTTAGCGGGTGTGTTCATTCTGCCGGTTGTCTGGTTTGAGTATTTCGGATTGGTAGCGCCATTCATGGCGTTGGCTGGAGCGCAGGCTTTGGGCGATTGGTTCTCGGCGCCGGAAGAATCGCGCAACAGCCGTTATTCGCATCTTGCTTTGGGGTTCTTCGGCTTGCTGGCGCTGTTTCCGTACCGGGCATTCTTCCGCGCCGATCCGCTGGCATACGCTCAGTCGGCGATGATGCTGGCAGCGTTCGGATTTCTTTGGATATTGGCTGCGCGGCATTTAGTGACGGCGCCCCTTCGTCTCCCGGCGGCCGCCTGCCTTGCGTTGGTGGCTGCGGTTCCACTCGTGCGCGTCGGAACTACGCTGCACCGGGTGGACAACATGGAGCAACGGAAGGCGGTCGAATATGTTTTAGCCAATACCGGACCGCAGGAAACAGTTTTTGATGGCTACACTGGGTATGGAGTTTTTCGCCCTCATGCCTACTATTTCTGGATGCTGCATCAGGAAGTGCAAGCGATGCTGCCCGAACGTGACAAGGGTGAGCAATTGATTGCCGCTCTTGAGCGGCGGCAACCGGCCATTGCGATTGCCGATCACTGGGTCGCCGACCTTCCCGCTAGCGTGCAAGCATATCTGGCCGCACATTACGGCGAGACTCCGTTTCCGGAGGTCAAAAAACGCAAGAGAGAACCGGAGCGGGCTCGCGCGGGGGAATCGGCGCTAGGACATTCAAAGAGCGATGGCGCTGGCTCCCGACATAGCCGGCAGTTCCGCCATCGCGACGACGGTGAACAAGACGATGGCGCGCCAAAACGCCGCCCAATCGACGCCATAGCTGCGGGTCGACACGCGACCGCCGGAAACCAAACGCCATAGGGCAATCGCCAGATAGACGAAGCCGATCGCGAGCGGAATCGACGGGTTCAAATGCAATGGGCTGGCCAGGCCAGTGAGAACATATTCAAAACTGTAGTAGTGAGGCGCGAAGATCAGATGCGCTCCGTAATAAGGTTGCACACGGCGGGAAATCAGAGGGGCGCAGTGGGCGCAAAAGCGGCCAGCTTAGAGTGCATAGGGGAAACTATAGCAGGCGGGGCCTCACTACTGGGCCGTATTTCCTTGCACGGCGGCGGCCCTCATAATAGACCTGAGATGATGCATGCAACGGCTTTGAACGATCTGCGGCGGCGCGGGCAGTTCGTGTTGGGGGCGCTGTGTTGGGCGGCGGTGGCCGGCTTCCTGGTGGCTGGGACCGGATCGCTATTGGTCTTCTATCACTACGGGCTCTCGCTGGCCGAGCGCGCGCGGGCGGGTTTTGGATTTCGCGCGCCACTGCCCGGCGTGGTTGATTGGTACCTGTCGACTGCGATGGCGCTGCCGTTGATCGGGCTGGCGGCGGCGGCTCTGGCGGCGTGGGCCTGGTACCGGCGAGTGTGGTCGCGGCGGTTGGCGTCGGCGTGGGCTGGCACGGCCGATGCGGGGCGGCATGAGCGATGGTCGATTGAACGTACGCATCGCGAAGAGTATTTAGCGGCGTTGGCGAAGACTCCAGCCTGGTCGCATCTGGATGCCAAGGCTGGCGCGGCGGCGCTATCGCGGCGGGTGCTAGAGGATATCGAACGCGATGTCGTCGAGCGCGCATTCACGACCGGCTTGGTGGTGGGCGTGAGCACGCATCGCGGCTTCGACTTACTGGCGATATTCGCCGCGGCGCTTGAGTTGCAGTTGCATGTGCTGACGCGGCTGGGCAAACGTCCGTCGCTCGCGGCTTGGCGATTGCTGATCGAGCGGTGCGGCGCGAGTTTGTTCGTGAATCAATATCTGACGCGGCAGGATGCACTGCTGTTGAATCTCGCCGTGAAGAAGGCGGGCCTGGGACTGCATGCGGCCGGGGATGCGATGGATTCAGCGGCGCAGCATTTGACATCGAACGATCTCGATTTGGACGACTTGCTGCACCTCAACAAATTGGACGGCGTGCCCTTGGCGGGGCTGGCCACGAAGGGCCTGGAGGTCGCGGCGACGATGACACTGACCGTCGGCAAGCAGGGGTTGCACGCTCTGGGGCATCTGGTGGAAACGGCGGGTAACGATTTGGCCACGGGCGCTACGTCTGCGGCGATCCTTTACTATCACGGCATGGCGCTGGCGGCCGACGCACTTGCGCTTGACGCCACGCATCGCGCTTCGCCGGCGATGAACCGGGGCTTCGGCGAAGGCTTGCAGCGGATGGCTTCGATGGCGGGGTCGATCCTGCTCGATTGCGTGCGGCAGCGGCGCGGCGCTTTCCGCGACGTGCGTATGGCTGCGGTCAAACAGTTGCCGAAGATGGCGGGCGGTGGCATCAAGGATACGGTGGCCGGCTGGTTCAGGAGCGATCCGGCCGCCTCCAAAGAGCCTTCGCTCCCGTGAAAAGATAGAAGAGTGAGCTTTCTCGACAATCTGGAGAACAACCTCAAGGCGATGGAATCGCTTGAGGAGATCGACCCCGAAGCGCTGAAGCGGCAGCAGGCGCAACGCGCGGCTGAGCGGGCGGAGGCATTGCGTCGCGCGCCGTTTGAACTGGCGCTGAAGGAATCGGCGTTTGCGGGCGACCTGATCGCGGCATGCCGGAGGCTGGGCCACGCCAGGCGGTCCATGGTGCGGCCGACCTGGCTCGATTCGATGTTACGGCTGGAAGCGCGGATCGATGGCGTCGATCAGCGGTTGGAACTGCGTCCGACGGGCGACGGCGTTCAGGCGGTATTTCTGCGCGAGGGCGAAGAAGTGTCGAGCGAGGCCGTGGATTTGAATTCGAGCGCAGCCGAACTGGCGGCGCGTTATATCCGGTGAAAGCCTTTGAGAATATCGCGCGTTGCGTAACGGAGCGCGATCGGGCGGCCGTGTGGACACGACATGGGGAACTGAGTCGCGGCGAGTTCGTTGAGCAGCCATTGCATACGAGTGAGGTCGAGCGGGTTGTTGATCTTGATGGCCGCGCGGCAGGCGATCGACGCCGCCATGTCGTGCCGGATATCGTGAATCGACGTCTGGCGCATTTCCCGATCTGAAATTTCGAGGATTTCAAAAACTACGCGATCAACTTCGGCGACCGAGACATCGGCGGGCGCGGCTTTGACGGCGATGGTGCGCGGCCCGAAGGGCTCTATTTCAAACCCAACGGCTTCGAGGTCGGCCGCGATGCGCTCGCATTCGATCTGCTGCGCGGTGGTTAATTCCAGCAGGATCGGGATCAACAAGCTCTGTTGTTCCACTTGCCCGCGCGCCATTTGGCGGAGCACTTTCTCAAACAGAATGCGCTCATGCGCGACGTGTTGATCGATGATCCACAAACCATCGGCGGCGGCGGCGATGATGAAGCTGTCGTGCAACTGGCCCAAGGGACGGAGGTCGCGCAAAGCATCGAGACTGGCGGAGGGCTCATGCACGAGACCGGGGGGGAGCGGCCCGTGGGTGTCGGGCAGACGGCGCGAGGAGGTGCGAGCGCCGGGCTGGAGGATGGCGGCGGGCGCGGGAGGCGCGGTGCCGAAGTCTAGACGCGGGGCCGGCAGGTATGGCTGTGCCTGGCGCACTTGAAACTCCGGTAACTGTCCTTCCGGCGCGGGCACGGGCGCGACGGCCGCTCCTCCGCCCACCGAGCGGTAGTCGGCATTTTCGATATGTTGCGAGAACTCCGAATAGGGAAGCCCCCCGGCGGTTTGGGGCGAGGCGGGCAACGGCAGGTTCGACACCGGGCGAGCGGCGTTGAGCGCGTCCTTGATCGCATCGCGCACAAAGTCATGCACGAATGAGCCGCGGCGGAAACGCACTTCGGTCTTGGATGGGTGAACGTTGACGTCCACTTCTTCGGCCGAGCAATCGAGAAAGAGCAGCGCGAACGGATACGCGTTCGGCGGGATGATCTGGTGATAGGCGGCGCTCAGCGCGTGCAGAAGGAGGCGATCGCGGATCAGGCGCCCGTTGACGAACAGGTAGATCGAGTTGCGATTCGACTTCTGAATCTGCGGGCGCGAGACGAAGCCTCGGAGCAGGTAGCTGCGCGTGGGCGAGCCTTCCGCTTCGTCGGAGGCGAATTCGCGTTCGGTGAAGCCGAGGTCGATTAATTCGTCGACGGTTTGCGATCCGAATACCTGGAAAACGCGCTCGCGCAATGACGAAACGGCGGTGACCGAGAGTAACTCTCCACCGTTGTGGCGCAGTTCAAACGCCTTCGCGGGATAGGCGAGCGAATAGTGCGTGGCGAGCGAGGCGATGTGGGCGAGTTCGGTTTGCTCGGTGCGAAGAAACTTCTTGCGCGCGGGCACGTTGAAGAAGAGGTCTCGCACGGTGATGACGGTGCCGGTGGCGAGCGCCGATTCGTCGCAGCGCAGAATCTTACCGCCTGCGATTTCGACGGTGGTGCCGGTGGTTTCTTCGGCGGAGCGCGTTTCGAGGGTGAGACGCGAGACGGAGGCGATCGAGGGCAGCGCCTCGCCGCGGAAGCCGAGGGTTGAGATGGTGAGCAGGTCGTGTACGTCCGAGAGCTTGGAGGTGGCGTGGCGCTCAAAAGCGAGCAGCGCATCGTCGCGCAGCATGCCATGTCCATCGTCGGTGATGCGAAGCAGGCGGCGGCCCCCGGCTTCGGCGTCGATCAGGATCCGCGAGGCTCCAGCGTCGAGGGAATTCTCAAGCAGCTCTTTGACGACCGAAGCCGGCCGTTCGACAACTTCGCCTGCGGCAATTTTGTTTGCGACAACGTCCGAGAGAACGCGAATGCGGCCCAAGGGCTTATTGTAGCTTGGCGCCGGCTCGGCTATTAGTGGGCTTGCGACCTCAGCTTCGGCGGAATGATGTAGCATGAGGGTTCATGGACTCCATGCTCGACAACAGGCTGTCCTCGGGCCCGTTGGAGATCGATCTTGAAGGTCAGCAGACCGCTAATCGGGTGGATGCTTACTTCTCCGCGGATGTCGAAACCGACGGACCGATTCCGGGGCCGTTTTCAATGTTATCGTTTGCAATTGTCTATGCCGGTTCGTTCGATGGCCATCGCTTTGAGCGTCCGGCCAGTTACGAACACACATTCTACCGTGAACTGCAGCCGATTTCGGACCAATTCGAGCCTGAGGCGTTGCGTGTCAACGGGCTCAATCGGGAGCGCTTGTCGATCGAAGGACAATCACCAAAGACCGCCATGCTTGACGCCTGCGGTTGGATCAGGCGAATCGCGAGCCGAGCAAATCCGGTCTTAGTCGCCTACCCTCTCAGTTTTGACTGGACTTGGCTGTATTGGTATTTTATCCGCTTCTCGACCGAGGGGTCGCCTTTCGACTATTCACGTTGCTTCGACATCAAGACAGCCCTGGCGGTGAAAGCCCAGATTCCGATTTCTCAAGCAGGCCGATCCCGGATTCACCCGTCCTTGCGATCAAAGCGCGCGCATACCCACCACGCTCTGGACGACGCCATTGAGCAGGCTGAACTATTCGCCAACATCTTCGAGTGGGAAGGCGTCCGTGAGCGAACTCTCTGAGCGGCGATCGGCAACGGCAGATCGAATTCGGCAGTTACAAGCCGAGTTAGAGGCCGCCGAAGAAATCGCCGCCGGCAAAGCGTGTGTTTACATGACGGGGTCTTTCGGACGCGGCGAGGCGAGCCCTCACAGCGACCTGGATCTCTTCATAGTGGGAAAAGCCGGCGCATCGGGGCAGTGTGTTGAAGCGCCTGGATGAAATCTGCATCAAGGCGGATTTGATCGAAGCTACCCGCCGCTGTGGGATTCCAGAGTTCTCGGGCGATGGCAAGTATCTGGCCCATTACTCGGTGCGCGAATTGACGAAGACCTTAGGCACGCGCGAGGATGACGCTGAGAACACGTTCACCGCCAGACTACTGCTGCTGCTCGAGAGCCGTCCCCTTTTAGGCTCGCAGGTCTATAAAGAGATTACCGAGGATGTGATTGCCGCCTATTGGGGTGAGTACGAAGAACACAAGAGCGAGTTCATGCCAGCGTTTCTGGCGAACGATATCCTTCGCCTTTGGAGGACGTTCTGCGTGAATTACGAGGCATACACGGCAAAGGAACCAGACGACAAGAGGGCCGAGAGAAAACTCAAACTCATCTTCTACAGTGCCAAATCGTAAACCGTTCATTATTTGAGAGTTAGCGTTTCAAAAAAAACCTAGTGTCACGCCTCTCCTTCCTTGTCGGCAATTTCAGAAGCAGCACGTGGCCGCAGCGTGGGGGGGAGGGCCACTCCGCAAGACTGAAATACTTTGCCCACCGATCCCTTGGCCGG
>JAYUSQ010000226.1:0-13446 GCA_043755595.1 Acidobacteriota bacterium
CCGATCTTCAGCGTCTCGCTACCGGCATCCTCGCCAAGATCCACGACCTCACTCCCCTCGGCGTCAGCCGAAAGTGACCATCTTCACGCCGGATCTGAGATTGACGGATAAGAATTCGATGCGGGAACCAGAGCTTAGGTTTCATCGAAACACCACCACCGCCCTATCAATCGCGATGGCGGCGAGGGTTTGAAGTCAAGATCGAAGAGAACCTCCCATTTGAATGTGCTGCCCTTCTCCAGACAGCCGGATTCGAAGCCGATACGGTTGAGGATGAGAACTCGGCGGCGCCAAAGATCCCGAGATCTTCGCAGCCTGCCCACAGGGAGGGCGAACTCTCGTTACACTCGACCTCGACTTTGCCAACTTGAAAGCAATACCCGCCAGCACTCATATAGCGGAATCATTGTGATCCGGTCGATTGTTCAGGACAAACCCGTTCTCCGTTCACAACCAATCTAAATCGCGTTAGCCCTACAAACGCCGCCACTTACTCGCTAACCTACCCTGAATTCTTAGATCCGCCGTGCGAAGATCATGGCAGCCGGACTCACCGGCCAGGATCACTTACGATGCCCACGCAATCTCAACTCGACGCCAATCGCGCCAATTCCCGACTTTCGACGGGGCCTAAGACGGAAGCCGGCAAAACTCGCGCCGCCCAGAACGCCCGCCGTCACGGACTTACCTCCTCCCACCTTGTCATCGCAGATCGGGATCGCGAGGAATTCGACTCTCTGCATTCGTCACTTCTCGATGACATCGCGCCGCATGGCGAACTCGAACACGTTCTCTTCGACACCATCGTCCACGCCCAGTGGAATATCCGGCGTTGCCGCCTCCTCGAAGCGGAGATGATGATCGCGGGCATCGATCCGATGTTGCTGGAACAAAACGAAGCCAAACTCCGCGTGTTCGACCGGCACTCGCGCCGTCACGAATCGAATTTCCATCGCGCTTTAAAGGAACTCCGCATCATCCAAAGCGAACGCGCCTATCGCACCTTGGCCAATGCCAAGCCGGATCGGCTCGCGGAGGCGCCCTCGCCTCTGGCAAACACTCAGCAGGCCCGCCAAGCCTCCCTTCGTCACCGTGCCGCCGAAAACGCGATCGTCGGGGTTCAACTCGACCGAGCCCTCCAGCGTCTGATGGTCTGTCCGTCTGTCATACCGCAGGCTATGTCAGACACGCTAAGATAACGCTCAATGCGTGCCTATGTCATCTTGAGCGCTTTGGCGTTGCCGTTGGCGGCTCAGTTTCCCGACTTCATCTTCTATAACGGCAAAATTGTCACCGTCGACGCGCGCTTCTCCATCGCGCAGGCCGTGGCGATCACCGGTGACCGGATCGTGGCCGTGGGAACGAATCAGGCTCTCTTGGCGAAGGCCGGACCGGCCACCCGTAAGATCGATCTGCGCGGCCGCACCGTTCTCCCGGGGCTGACCGATAGCCACACCCACGCCGTCGATGCCGCGCTCTTCGAGTTCGATCATCCCGTACCGGACATGGAGACGATGGCGGACGTTCTCGCCTACATTCGCGCCCGCGCCAAAGTTGTGCCGGAAGGCGATTGGATCTTCGTCTCGCAAATCTTCGTCACACGGTTGCGGGAGCAGCGGTTCCCGACCCGCGCCGAACTGGACCAGGCTGCCCCTAAGCATGCGGTCTACTTCCGTACCGGGCCAGACGCCGCCGTCAATTCGCTCGCGCTGCAACGGGCCGGCATCGACCGCAGTTATCAGATCAAAGACGGCCGCCCGGGCCGGATTGAGAAGGACGCCTCGGGCGAACCCAATGGCATCCTGCGTAACTGCGCACGGCTGATTCCTTATCAATCCTCGGGACGCGAACCCACCGTCGCCGAGCGGGCGATCCAGTTAGGGAAATTGATTGCAGACTATAACTCGACCGGTATCACCAGTATCTGTGATCGCGATGCCGGTGATGACGACATCGCTACTTATCAACACCTACGGGCGTCCGGCGGTTTGTCCGCCCGTGTCTTCATCAACATGTCGGTGGATGGTCAAGCCTCGATTGAGGCCATCCGTCGGCGCATTGATGTGGCCGCCTCCCATCCTCTTCATACTTACTCGAACCAACTGTGGTTACGAGGGATCAAGATGTATCTGGACGGCGGTATGTTGACGGGCAGTGCCTATATGCGTGAACCCTGGGGAGTAAGTAGCGTCTATTCAATTACCGACCCAAGTTATCGCGGCATGCGCTATATCGAGGCTGACAAGTTATTTGAAGCGGTCCGATATGCAATCGGGAAAGGCCTCCAGCCTACGGCCCATTCGGTGGGCGATGGAGCCGTTCACGCGATGGTGGAAGCCTACCGGCGCGTTAACGAAGAAACACCCGTGCGCGAGCATCGGCCTTGTATCACCCACTCGAACTTCATGAGCCCGGGGGCGGTGGAGGATATGGCGAAGTTGGGCATCGTGGCCGATCTTCAACCCGCTTGGCTCGAACGTGACGGCGCGACTCTAATGAAGCAGTTCGGCTATGCGCGACTCTCCTACTTCCAACCGTACAAAGCTTTACAGGAGGCGGGCGTGATCGTGGGGGGCGGCTCGGACCATATGCAGAAGATCGGCAGCATGAGGTCTATAAACCCCTACAATCCTTTCTACGGAATGTGGATTATGCTGGAGCGTCGGCCGCGCTGGACCACCACGGTGCTTCATCCCGAGCAGCGCGTCTCCCGTCAGCAGGCCATTCGTTTCTATACGATTCAAAACGCGTTCCTGACTTTTGAAGAGAAAGAGAAGGGTTCCCTGGAAGCCGGCAAACTGGCTGACTTCATTGTTCTGGATCGCGACATTCTGACGGTTCCCGTAGATGCTGTCCGGACGATCCAAGTTACCGAGACGTGGCTCGGCGGCAAGCGGGTCTACTTACGCCAATGACTATCTTCGAGCGAATCGAACAATACCATCAAGGCCGTGAGCCAGAGCGTCTGGCGATCAAGTACCAGCGGATAGCGGCAGACCCCGTGGCGTTTTTCCGCGGCACGCCGAATCTGTTTTATGAGGACTGGAACTCCAGCGCGGCAGCCTCTCTCAAGAGCCCTCTGGTGTGGCTCTGTGGCGACTTACACCTGGAGAACTTTGGCACTTATCGTGGCGACAATCGCTCCACCTATTTTGACTTCAATGACTTTGACGAAGCCTGCCTGGGACCGGCTATCTGGGATCTGACCCGCCTGCTGACCAGCATCTCGATTGAAGCCGCCGAACGCGAATGGCGGACCAGACAAACCCGTGAGATTTGCGAGACCGTGCTCGATTCCTACTCCATCGCGCTAGCGAGCGGGAAGGCCCGCTGGGTCGAGCGCGAGACCGCTGTGGGAATTGTGTACGACCTCTTCCAGACGTTGCGAGTGCGCACCGGACAAACTCTTTTGGACCGGCGCACTGAGTTACACCGTCGGCGGTGCTTGATTAAGAAGGACGGTGTCAAGGCCTTGCCGTTGTCTGCTGCCCGCGACGCGAAACTGCTCGCGGCGCTGGTGAAACGGATCGGTGGCTTCCGCTATCTCGATGCCGCTCGCCGGATCGCCGGCAACAGCAGCTTGGGGATTCCGCGTTTTGTCTTGCTGGTCGAAAATGACGCCGAAGATGTGTTCTTGCTTGACCTCAAACAAATGAGGCCGCCGGTCGCCCTCGTCTATCTGGAAGGGCCCGCTCAGCCCGCCTGGCAATCGCAAGCGCATCGAGTCGTTGGCGTGGAGCAAATGGTGCAGGCGATACCTCCGGCCTTCCTGCGCCCGGTCGAGTTTGAGGGCGATTGGTGGGCCCTCCGGGAACTCATGCCGAGCGAGGATCGCGTCGAGATCTCCAAGGCCTCCAATCGTAAGTTCTCCGAACATGTCGCGTCGTTGGGTCAAGTGGTTGCCTGGGGACACCTTCGGTCAGGCGGCCGCTATGGCTCAGCTACCTTGGATGAACTCATTCATTTTGGCGGGCTCCGCTCCTGGCGTAGTAAGTTAGTCCGCTACGCTATCGAGTACGCGGCGCATGTTCGTAAAGACTGGGGGTCGTTCCGGAGATCTAACGGTGTCCGGCCTTGACCGGTTTGCCATCGCGAAAGTCGATTTCAAGCAGCTTCTCGCTGGTCGGGATGCGAGCGACAACCTGCTTGGTCTTCGTGTCGATCACGGCGCCGCCGTCGGGATACGCGTAAGCGTCGTCGATGCTGAACGAGATCCAGCCGGGGTGCGGTTGCTCGGAAGGATCCTTGAATAGGGGGATGTCGGCAATCTGTTTAGGCGGCATAGACGTAACATCAAAGGCGTAGACATACCCATAGACGCCGTCGACCATCCAGACTTCTTTCTGGCCGGGCCGTATGTTGATCCCGTGGCTATGGGTGCTGTGAGGTTTGCGCGCGGGCGGATTGGGTAGTTGGGCGAGGCGCGAGGCCGGAGTCCGGGCTTCCACCCGGTGAACCAT
Organism: Acidobacteriota bacterium; assembly: GCA_043755595.1. Classification (GTDB taxonomy): domain Bacteria; phylum Acidobacteriota; class Terriglobia; order Bryobacterales; family Bryobacteraceae; genus VFZP01. The sequence continues at coordinate 4,461 of JAYUSQ010000226.1, forward strand.
CTTGCCGCCAATCGCCACTTCGAAGCCGAGGAGCCAATCGACGTTGGCGTAGATATATTTTTCGTCGTCACTAACGGCGAAGGGCCGGATGCCCTTACTAAAGGGCCCGGCTTTACCAATCAGCTTATTGGTCTTGGTGTCGGCAAAATAGACCCAGGGCATAGTAAGAACCTCAAAGTAGACCCGCGACCCGCTGGGGTTCATCCAAGTGTTATGTGGCCCCACGCCGCCAATCGGATGATCGTTCGGCTCATAGTTCTTGCCATGTTCGACTTCGATCCGGGCCTTCTCTTCGCCCGTTCCGGCGTCAAGTACGTACCAACTCTTGCCGGCTCGCATGGGGACGTAAAGAGTCTTCCCGTCTGGTGTGATTGCCTGGCTATCGGGATACTCGCCGGCATACGGTTTGCGCCAGGCGATCTTGTCGGTTGCCAGGTCGATAGCGACGATATCGTCCTTCAGATTGGACGTCAGGTGCAGCAGGCCGTGAGGCACGCTGGCCGAAATGCCCTTGTAGACTCCAGTGTCGGGAACTGGAATCCGCTTGAGTAACTTATGAGCGTCATTGATGTCATAAACGCTCAGTCCGGACTTGTCTGTCACATACAAGAGCCGCTCAAGTCCGTTGACCGTTTTGCCGCGAGGACCGGCGCCTGCGGCGATTCCGCTCGCCAGGATCGTGAGGACAAGGAGGAAGACCATGGGCGAAAGTGTATCACGTCCCTAGTCGTCGTCGTTACCGCTGCCCTGGTTCACCTTGAGCACGGCCAGGAATGCCTCTTGCGGGATGTCCACATTGCCGACGCGCTTCATCCGCCGCTTGCCTTCCTTCTGTTTTTCGAGCAGCTTGCGTTTGCGCGTGATGTCGCCGCCGTAGCATTTGGCGAGCACGTTCTTGCGAATGGCCGCGATGGTTTCACGCGCGATGATTTTGCCGCCGATGGCCGCTTGTATCGCCACTTCAAACATCTGGCGCGGGATCATCTTGCGCAGCCGTTCGATCAGCGTTTTGCCGCGCTCGTAGGCGAACTCGCGATGCACAATCATCGAGAGGGCATCCACGGGCTCACCGGCCACCAGCACGTCGAGCTTGACCATCGGCGACTCGCGATAATCCGCCAAGTGGTAATCGAGCGAAGCATAGCCTTTCGAGGCCGACTTCAGCCGGTCGTAGAAATCGAGGACGACCTCGTTGAGCGGCATCTCGTAGTTCAACAGGACTCGGCCGCTGCCGATGTACTCGAACTTCTTTTGGGTTCCGCGTTTCTCTTGCAGCAGCGCGAGGATATCGCCGACGAAGTCTTCGCGCGTGATCACGGTCGCGTCGATCACGGGCTCTTCTACCCGCTCGATCTCGGCCGGATCGGGATAGCGGCTTGGGTTGTCGACAAAAATCACGGCGCCGCCGCGCAGCGTCAGGCGGTAACGAACGCCCGGCGCCGTTGTGATGAGGTCGATCTTGAACTCGCGTTCCAAGCGCTCTTGTACGATTTCCAGGTGCAGCAGCCCGAGAAAGCCACACCGAAAACCGAAGCCGAGGGCCACGGAATTTTCGGGTTCGAAACTGAGCGCGGAATCGTTGAGCCGGAGTTTTTCCAGCGCTTCGCGCAATGCCCCGTGCTCGTGCGACTCAATTGGATAAAGCCCTGCGAACACCATCGCCTTCACGGGTTCGAATCCGGGCAGCGCCGCTTCGGCGGGTCTTTTGTCGTCGGTAACCGTATCGCCGACCGGGGCATCGGCCACGTTCTTCATGTTGGCGAACATAAAGCCAACTTCGCCGGCCGAGAGCTGTTGCAGCGGCACGGCCTTCGGCGACTGGTAGCCGACGCCTTCCACTTCGTACGCTTTGCCACTCGACCAAATCCGGATCTTCTGCCCCACCGCTATCCTGCCGTTGATCACGCGGATCAGGACGATGACACCACGATAGGGATCGAACCAGGAGTCGAAGATGAGCGCGCTCAGCGGGGCTTCCGGGTCGCCCTTGGGAGCCGGAATCCGTTTGACGATGGCTTCGAGGATTTCGTCGATACCGATGCCTTGTTTGGCGCTGCACAGGACCGCGTCGGTGGCGTCGAGTCCGATGAGCGACTCGATCTGCTCGGCCACCCGATCGACTTCGGCCGATGGCAAGTCGATCTTGTTGATGACCGGAATCAGCTCATGATTCAGATTGAGCGCCAGATACGTGTTGGCGAGCGTCTGCGCCTCGACCCCTTGCGATGCGTCGACCACCAGCAGAGCGCCTTCGCACGCCTGCAGACTCCGCGAGACTTCGTAGCTGAAGTCGACGTGTCCCGGCGTGTCGATGAGATTGAGTTGATAGAGTTGGCCATCCTTGGCCTTGTACTCCAGGCGGACCGCGTGCGCCTTGATGGTGATGCCGCGCTCGCGCTCGAGGTCCATCGAGTCGAGCACCTGCTCCATCATTTCGCGTTGGCTCAGCGCGCCAGTGACCTCAAGCAGCCGGTCCGCTAGCGTGGACTTGCCGTGATCGATGTGGGCAATGATAGAGAAGTTTCGGATGAAAGCTGGATCCATTGAGTTAGAATTGGGAAGTGGCCCAAACCGGGCGGATCTTCTATTATCTCTCAGTGCGCCCCGATCCGGCGCCCTCGACCTAACAAAAGATGGAACATAAGACTCACGAAGGACATTTGGACGCCAGCGGTTTGAAGCTGGCTATCGTGGTGGCGCGCTTCAATAGCTTCATTACCGAGCGGCTTCTTTCCGGCGCGCTGGACGCGCTGCGGCGAAGCGGGGCCCAAGCCGAAGACATCGAGGTGGTGCGCGTGCCGGGCTCGTGGGAGATGCCTGTCGTGGCGCGGGCGCTGGCGGAGCGGAAGCGCTTTGACGGGATCATTTGTCTCGGTTGCGTGATCCGCGGGGAGACCGCGCACTTCGACTTTGTGGCAGGCGAGGCCGCCAAGGGTCTTGGCCAAGTGGCGGCGCAGACCGGCGTGCCGGTGACGTTTGGTGTCTTGACCACCAATACCGTGGACCAGGCGATTGACCGCGCCGGCGCCAAGTCCGGCAATAAGGGATTCGATGCGGCGATGACAGCCGTGGAAATGGCGAACCTGATGAAAAAGCTGAAGGCCTAGGCCGAACTAACGATGCCGTCTCGATTCAAATCGCGTCAACAGGCGCTGCAGATGTTGTTTGTCTGGGATGTCCGGCGCCAGCCCATCCAGGAGGTGGTGCGCGACTATTATGGCTCCCTAGTCCTCGAAGAGGATGGCCCGGAGGAAGGACACGACAGTTTTGCCGAGGACTTGGCGATGGGCACGATTCGCTCGTTAGAAGACATTGATGCCTTGATCGTCAAGCATTCCGACCATTGGCGGATTGAACGTATGCCTGTGGTGGACCGCAATATTCTGAGGTTGGGGATCTACGAGATGTCGCAGATGGCCACCCCCTCGGCCGTGGTGATCGATCAAGCGCTCGAACTGGCGCGCCGGTTTGCCGGCGATGAGTCGATCGGGTTTCTCAACGGTGTTCTGGACGCGGTCAATCACGCGATCCGGCCGGAAGTGAAACCGTCGTCCACTTCCTGATCGACATATTCGATTTTCAAATATCGGACAGCCGAGGCGCGGCAAGCGCGGCCCGGTCAACTGAGTTCAGTATGGGGCTCTCTGTTTGGGGCGACATTGGCTTGGCTTGTAATCGCTTGCGGGCGAGAGAGAATTAATTCTTGCGTGCGAGTCACCGGCGGTTTTTTGGTTGAACAGGCTGCGTCAACGAATCAATAGTAACCGCACGTCGTTCACATTGGTGCGGGTGGGACCAGTGCGAATCAAGTCCCCTAGGCCATCGAAGAAGGGGTAGGAATCGTTTTGAGTGAGATAGGCCTGCGCGGAAAGCCCCTTGGACTCCCCGCGCGCTATTGTGCTTCCGTCGGCTAAAGCTCCGGCGGCATCTGTCGGCCCGTCCGTGCCGTCGGTTCCGGCTGAGAGAACGGTGACGCGATCCATCCCGGCGAGATCGATCGCGGCGGCCAAGACGAATTCCTGGTTGCGTCCGCCGAGGCCTTGGCCCCTTAACGTGACGGTAGTTTCTCCGCCTGAGATGAGGCAGGCGGGGGCGCGAACCGGGCGATTGGCGGCGCAGACTTCGCGGGCGATGGCGGCGTGCATTCTGGCGACGTCGCGTGTTTCGCCTTCAATGAATGTGGATAGGATTAAGGGCTTGTAGCCTAGAGCGCGGGCCTTCTCGGCGGCTGCGTCGATGGCCAAGCGATTGCTGCCCACGATCAGATTTTGCGCGTGCCGGAAGGCTGCGTCGCCGGGCTTCGGAGTCTCTTCGACTTTACCCGCCACTCCTTGCTGAATCCGTTCGAGCACGTTGGGCGGAACGCGACCGGTCAATTCATATTTCTCGAAGATGGCGGCGGCTCCAGCGAATGTCGAAGGGTCGGGCACGGCTGGGCCCGAGCCGATGGCGTCCATCGGATCACCGATCACATCGCTCAGCATGAGCGTGATCAAAGTGGCAGGCGCGACGCGGCGGGCGAGGTGTCCGCCTTTGAGTCCAGAGAGGTGCTTGCGGACGGTGTTGATCTCTTGGATGTTGGCGCCGCACGCGAGGAGAAGTTTCGTGGTCTCCTGTTTCTCGGCCAGCGTGATTGGCGGGACGGGATACGGGGTGAGAGCCGAAGCTCCACCCGAGATCAGCATAATCACCAGGTCGCGCGGACCCGCTTCGACGGCCATCGCGACTAGTTGGCGAGCCCCTTCGACTCCCGCCGCGTCGGGCACCGGGTGGCCCGATTCGACCACGTTGACTCGCTTCAGGGGCAAGCTGTGGCCGTATTTGGCGACGACGATACCGCCCGTGATGCGAGCGGCCCCGAGCACGGATTCCACCGCGCTAGCCATCGATGCCGACGCTTTGCCGGCCCCGAGAACGAACACACGTTCAAAGCGGCTGAGCGGATAACGTTTGGCGCCGCAAATGAGCGAGTCGCCCTCCCGGCGAAGGAACCGCCGCACGGCTAGGACTGGATCCGCCGCTTTGAGGGCGGCGCGCAGAATGGTGAGAGCGTCCTGGCGGGGCGATGACATTTACGACCCTAGCTTGACGATGCGCGCGGCGTTGTCCCAGAAGAGCTTTTTCTGGATCGCGGGCGATGCGAGTTTCTTCATCTCGGCGATTTGTTGCGAGCCGGAGCACTTGAGGCCGGTGCCTACGTGGTCACTACAATCGCTGCCGTAGAGCAGCTTGTCCTGGTGGCGTTCGATGAATTCTCCGGCCTGGGCTTCGTCGCGCTGGAAAGCGTTGAGACCCGAGCCGGCCGAAAGGTCTCCGAACATATTCGGGTAGTCGCGGAGATACCGGTCCGTCCAACCGCCGGCGGTTACTTTCCACTTCGGATACAAAACCGGCTGCTCATGTTTTAAATCAATATTGGCCCACCATGTTTGAGCATGGCCGATGAAGTTCACTTTGGGATAGCGCTCGAGCACACGGTAGAACTGATCGAATTTGACGTTGTAGCGCTCATGCTGGAAATGGAGCAGGATCGGGACCGAGTAATCTTGCGCGATGTCGCAGAGCAGCGCCATTTCCTTACCCGTCACATCCATGAAGAATTTTTGTTCGCCTATGCCGCGCGCGCCCATTTTCAGGTACTTTTCGATGACCTGACGGGCCTCCGGTTCGGACGGCACTTCGTTGGCGAAGCAGAGGTAGCGGTCCGGAAATTGGCGCACGATCTCCCAGACGCGATCGTTGCCGGACGCTCCGGCTTCGAGTTGGTACCACTTGCCGGCGGGCAGCAGGATGGTCTTGGCGACGCCCATCGTTTCCTGGTGCTTCAGCATGACGGCGTCTGGCCGGCCGCTGTAATCGGTGTGCTGATGAATATCCAGGATCGGTTGAGTATTTTGGGCGGATGCCGTCAGCGCGACTGAGCTCGCGGCGGCGATGAATTCGCGTCGGTTCATAGTGGTCGCATCGATCATACTCCACCGGGCATGCGGGCAAGGTCGAGCGTCAGGCGGATTTCTTCGGTCAAGCCTTCTTCGCTCCAACCGTGATGCCGTTGCATTTCCCGCGCCAGTGGGGCGAGTGTTTCCGGCGTCCAGGGTTGCTCATGGCCCCAATAGGTGGAGACGAACATGACGTCGGCCAGGCGCATCGCCATCTCGTGTTGGGCCGCCCACGCGATGACACCGCCCGAGTCGAGCATGGCAGCCGTTTGCAGTCCGAACAACCGGGTCAGGTCCGCCACGCCCGCGGGTTCTCGCGCGTAGCGGGCAGCCAGCGCCGGCGCTTGCGACAATGCGTAACGAAAACGTTCCGGCGTGTTACCGCCGACCGAAAGTGAAGCGGTCTCGGAATCGCCGCGCGTTTCCGGCAGGAGCAGGTCTACCGCTTCCTCGCTCATCGAACGGTAGGTGGTGTACTTGCCGCCGGTGATTTTGAGAACGCCGTCTTCGATCCAGATCTTGTGCGAACGGCTGGCTGCAGTCGCGGACGCCGAGCCGCTTACGATCAAGGGGCGCAGCGAGGAGTAGGCGGCGACTGGCTCGACGTCTGCCTGGCCGGGGAAGAGCCTAGCAACCACGCCGCGCAGGTAACGCACCTCTTCATTTGAGATGCGAACATTGTCCGCAGTACCACCATGATCGATGTCGGTGGTGCCGACCAGCGACAGCCGATTACCGGGGCCCCAGGGGATTACAAAGATGATTCGACCGTCGTCTCCAAAATAGGCGATCGCGTTCTCACTGCGATTCAGAGATGGAACAATAATGTGCGAACCTCGGACGAGCCGGACGTTGCCGGAGTCCTCCCACGGGCCGCGGGCATCCACGATGCGGCGCGCGCGGATGTTAAACCGACGGCTGGTGAATTGTTCGGTGACGGGAACTTCGAAGACATCCTGCTCGCGCTGCCACGCGCCCGCCGCCGTGTAGTTGGCGACGGCTACGCCGAGGCGCGATGCATCGAACAGATTTTCCAGGGTGAGCCGCGCCGAGTTCACACGAGCGTCGAAGTAGATTGCCGCCGAATGCAGTTGAGTGCGGGCGAGTCCCGGTTCGATCGCCGCCACATCGTCAGGCCTTAGATAGCGGCGGCGTCCAATGTTGTATTCGCCGGCGAGTGTGTCGTAGAGCCACAAGCCAGCGCCGTAGAAGTAACGGTCGAAGCCCGAGTAGAACGGGAGCAGCATTGGGAGCGGCGCAACCAGGTGCGGCGCGATCTGAAGCAACGTGCGGCGCTCTTCGAGCGCTTCGCGAACGAGGTCGAACTCGAAATACTTCAAATACCGCAAGCCACCGTGAATGAGTTGAGAGTTGCGTCCGCTGGTGCCGCCGGAGAAATGGCGCTTGTCGATGAGTCCGATGTTCAGCCCGAGCCCAGCACGGCGCGAACGAAGCGCCAGATCCCGCGCGATACCGGCGCCGTTGATGCCGCCGCCGACGATCAGGATGTCGAAGGTTTCGGCTTGCAACCGGTCCAGATTGCGAGCGCGGCTGCCAGGGTGAAAACCGGGGGGCGGCGCGATCCCGTTCACGATCTGGAGGCTCCGACTGGCTGCTGCACTCCCGCCTTGTCCATCAACTCAAGGATTCGTTCGCGCAGTAATGCGGTAAGTTCTTCGCGATCCTTCAGCGTCATGCCGGCCGTCGGAATCGGCTCGCCGATCACAAAGTCCACCGGCACACCTCTGAGATCGACGCTGCCGACAGGCAACGCTTCAAAGGTGCCCCGGATCGCGAACGGAATCACCGGCACTTGCGCTTTGATGGCGATGTAGGCCGCGCCTTCTTTGAAGTCTCCGAGCTCTCCGGTGGATGAGCGGCGGCCTTCGGGAAACAAGAGGACGGAGAGTCTTTTGTCGACAATCCGCTTGGCCGCTTCGGTCATTATTTTCAGGCTGGCGCGCATGTCATTCGGGTCGACCGAGAAGTGGCCGCTGCGCCGAAGATGTGTGCCGAGGAAGGGAAGCTTGACGTATTTGGAATTCACCAGGAACAGGAACTGACGCGGGATGTTGGCCAGGACGACCGGCGTATCGAAGAGGCTGATGTGATTGCCCGCGAAAACATAACCGTCGCCGGGAGCGAGATGTTCGAGACCGCGAATCCGTACGGTGATGCCTGCGATGAGCAGTAACTGGCGGGCCCAATTGCGCGAGATGGAGTGCTGCCAGCGGCCGTTGGGATCGAAGAAAGAGATGGCGACCGAGATGGTGCCCATGAAAATGGTGGACGACAAAATCAACGGCGCTTTGACCAAGAGGCTGAACAAAGGAGGCATGATTCTAATGCGCCGCCGAGGTTGCGGTCGAAGCCGCCGCCATCGCTTTCACGGCTCGAAAATAGACACTAGCCAGCGCCGTCATTAAGAGATGCAACGTTGGGATCAACTCCGGTTGGTCATTCATTTCGACCAGCAGCACGCCGGGGCGCTCTTCGATTTGGCACAGTTCTTCGGCGCGATCCGGTCCGAGCATCGGGGCAAGGATGGAAACGTGGATCGCCTGGAGCATCTGTTCATCCGATTCCGCGTCGGCCCCGCTTAGCAAAACGGCCATGCCGAGCGGCCTGCCTTCGTGGAAAAAAGAAGCGAAGGCGGAACCGCCTCCTGCCGCGGCCCAGTCCAGTTCGACTGAGGACTTGTTGAGGAAGGGGAGCGGCTCACGGAATTCCGGCGGCCGTTCGGACAGGAATTGCGCGAATAAATTGCAGACCGTGCGGCCCTGCGGGAGTTGGGGTTCCAGATCGTACTGGGCTGACTCCACGCGCGCGCCATCGGGTGAGTCCCCCTGTTGGATGGTGCGCACTGTAAACATGAACTTCAGGGTAACATCGGCGGGGGCGAGACTGAAGCGGCGGGGCGGGACTCAAGTCTCGCGCAGGGCGGGACTCAAGTCCCGCGCCTGGAGTTTCTACATTTCCGACCGAGAATGTTTTGGCGTGCGCCGCAGACTCGTCGGGCGCACCCGCGTTGAAATGAGTCGGTCGGT
>JAYUSQ010000227.1:0-4175 GCA_043755595.1 Acidobacteriota bacterium
CGTTGACGACGGCTGGCAGTACCTGGATGAGTGGCGCGACACGGAGGATCGCGCCGTGGAGTTTGGCCGAATTCCGCTGACACCGGGCGAGTTGCTCCCATCTGGCGCTCTCGACAAAGAGCCTCCCGACGAGAAGCGTTTGACCGAGGCGTCCGGCAACGAGGGCGCAACCTACGAGCGCTCCTATCATCGCGCGGCTCTCGTGCTTTGGCCCGCGAACCGCATGATGGACGTTCTTCTCGAAGGTGGCGTTGCCTCCACCGTACCGTATTTGCAAGGGTTGGTGAAAACAGGCAAAAGCACTCGAACCGAGGCGATGGTGGCCGCGCAACGCGTCGTGGAAGCGTGGTCTACCGCTGTACTTCGACCGGATCGCTATTCGATGGGCGCCATCGCATCGCCACAGGCATCAGACCGGGCACGAATGATTTCGGCCCTGGTCGAACTCAATGCACCCGCACTGCTCGAACAGTTCGTTCGCGACGCTGTCCTATCCACCTACGATGGCGTGGAAAACGCAGCCTTGGTTGCTTCGCTAGGCGTGCTGGGGGGCGCGAGGGCCGCCCGAATTCTTTCAGCACTGGTAGCCGCGCGAATGGGGAATCAGCCGAGCGAGTGTGTCGAGTTGTTGCTCCACCTTGCCGCGGAGCCTGTGCCATCTTTTGGCAGGATCGCCGAGGCGGTTGTCGCCGGCCTCGAGACCATTACACCGCCGAAGAGTTACGAAACTGACGCCCTCTGGCAGTTACGCGCACTAGCCGCCAAACTTGAGCCGAAACGAGGTTTGGCGCCTGAGTTCCTCGTGAATCTGTTTTCAGCGTTACGACCTTTTAAGCGGCAGTTGTCGTACGCCGCCGCCGAGCAGGTCGGGGCACGGCCAGAGGTCTTCGCTCCAACGACCCTGGTTGTTCCATCGATCGAACGCCTGTGCGCGGAACGAGGTGATGATGACCGAGCCGTCCAGCACTTATGGACGAACTCCGCACAGTTCCTGCTGTTGCGCAGCGAGGTTCCTCCGCAGCCTCCGCCAGATTGGCGTCTGCAAGGGAAGTTCACCTGCACCTGTGCCGACTGCAGCGAGTTGCAGGCCTTTGCTCGCAACCCCGCGGAGAAGATGCATCGTTTTCGAGTGAACAAGGAACGCCGCCGGCACCTCCACCAAGTGATCGACCGGCACCGGCTCGATATGACTCACGTGACGGAACGCGTCGGTTCACCCCAAACCCTTATCTGTACCAAAGACCGCCGGACATTCAACTCGCGTATGAGGGAATACCAAAGTGAGATTGCAGCCATGCGAACGCTCGTGAAATTGGCGCCCAGGACAGCGGCCGCTGGTGGCCTTTGCAAGCGTATGGAGGCTGCGGTAGAGGCGGGCTCGGTTTGAGATTCTCGACCTCCACATTGATCGCAGGAACTGAGATCGTTCCTTGGCTCGCCGCAACTGGGGAGTTGGCGTACTCGCCCGAGTCCCCGCCAGAGCGTGATTATTTTTTTCAATACTCGTGGGTCTTTCCTGGCATTCTTCGAGAAGGCGCAAACAAGCGGCGCCACTACTGGTTCGGTGACCCATCGAAGGACCATCCGAAGGTGAGGCTGCTGTTCCGATTCTGGAATGAGGCGCGGCGGGGCGCGTATGTTCCGCTGTTCATATCACACGGAGTGGCAGCACTCGCTACGGACGTGACCGCGCCGGTCGCGGCCTACCGTCATCATGACGTCCACCCAACCGGCCACACGACCGAGCGTCTCATCCTCATGCAGCACGGCAGCTACCACATCGGCGATATCGAAAGCCAACCGCGGGCCGGTCACGGCGAGGCCGTGCTCTACCGAGGAGTTCAGAAGGCCGAGACCTACGTGCTCCACAGGTTGACAACCGTGGAGACACGCCGTCGGGTATTGGAAGTTCACGCGCGCAGCCTGACCGATTCCGTCATGTCATTCAACGCCGCGCACTGCAATCTGATGCGCTGTGAGACGGGTTACTTGAATGATGGGAGCTTCCTGTTCGACGGCCTTTGCCGGGAAGCAGGATTGGATCCGGATGCCCCGCCCATCAGATCCGTCATCTATTCCGGCTACGCGCTCGAAGAGTGGTGCGCCTCGCGAAAGTTCGGGCCGAACTACGTGAAGTTCCGAACGCCACTGACGAACATTCGCATCACGACTTTTGTGGCGGGCGAAACCGAGGTCAAGGTCATCGACCCGAACAAGCTTGAGGTGATCGAAGCTGTCGGATGCAGGGTTCGCGAGGCGCACATTTGAGGCTTCGTGGGCATTTAAACAGTATTGCGTCGAGTGCGAATAATTCGAATAGAGTTGGTATGCTCTGAATATGGTGTACGAAGCCGTTTCCCTTCGCCCGCAGAACGCCGACAAGCTCCACGATGTCGGACGTCTGCTGCGTCGCGGCCGTGCGAGACTCACCGGGTCTAAAGGCGAGAACCTAACCATTCCAGAGCCCCTGTACTCGCTGCTGAAGGATGCCGTTCGCAACCTGACGCAAGGTCGCTCGCTAGTGCTGATTCCTGAAGAGAAGGAACTCACGACGCAGCAAGCGGGCGAGTTGCTCGGCGTATCGCGGCCGTTCCTGATTCGGTTGCTCGACGCCGGCGAAATGCCATTCAGCCTCGTCGGGAGGCATCGCCGCATCAAGGTGAGCGATGTGATCGACTACTCGAAGCGAAAGTCCGATCGGACAGCTGCGCTCGACAAGATGGCGCGCGATGCACATGCTGCTGGACTCTACGACAGATCGGCGGGCATTCCCAAGGGCGGTCGCGACGAGTAGCCGGATGAAGCACCGGCCCGTTGCTCTATTGGATGCCTGCGTTCTCGTACCGATGCCGCTGCCCGATACTTTGCTGCGGCTCGCCGAACCGCCCGTGTAATGGGCCACGATCTTTCCCCTCTCCAATGCCAAATTCGTGCCCAGGCCAAAGCACGCTGTTTTCCCCTTCGAAGATGAGGCTCCAAGGCGCCCGGAGGAGTCAAGGTCGCGCCAATTGGCGCGGCGGAGCGAAGCCTTGACGCCGAGGACAGCCTTGAGATGATCGAGAAGGGGGAGACGAGCGCGACTACTTCTGGGCCGGAATGTGGTTCGATCACCGGTAAAGATCGTGACCCATTACACCCCTTGCGAGCTTGATTAGGAAGAGTAGTCCGAGCGGGACAACTGCGGCGCCGAGAGTGGCAGCAGTCCAATCGGCCGTACCGACACTCTGGGGTAGAGTCGATACGCGGCTGCTAATGAATACGAATCCAATCACCATCTGAGCAATCCCGATCCCCAGTAGATCTGCACCCAACGTAAGGCTGCCAGGCTCTCCACCCCGTTATGGTCCTAAGTACATCGGTTGGATCGCCCCCAATCAGCAGTCGGTCGCACGCCGAGCCGTACTTCGTGGTGAGTTTTACGCGCTGCGTCAAAAAGCAGACAGCGCTACCCAGCACGATGGCACAGCCAACGCTCATCAGCATCGACTCCGGGCGCGACAGCATCATTTCGCTGAGCCTGGCCTCTCTACCATCTGACGCGCCCGGGCCGCCCACCCGTAAAAATGGTTGGCTAATCGCCGCACCCACAATTGACGCCGCGATTCCGGCGAGCCATCCCATGGCGGTGATCTCTCTGTCCAAGTAGTCAAACGTGAACCTCAGCCGCACATCGAAAGCGACAGGCTCGCCCCGCTGTTCTGTGTTCGGTGCCATGGTCTAAGAATCGTACCTTCGTCAATGTTCGCTATGCAACCTAATCGCCAGTTTTCGTGGGTGGGTCGTGCGCCGTTCTGGTGTTCCGGCAATCCAGCGAAGAATGGGAGCAGGTGTAACCGCTCGCCGTTGCGGATCTAATTAACTGAATTGACTGAAAGTTGCTTGGTAGCCGCACGTATGAGTGTAACAGCCATCTGTTACACTCGCCCCCTCGCAGCTTCGGGACATTCGCATCTCAAGCGCTTTCCGTTCAATTACTTACGTTCTCAGTATGGGATCGGCCTGGAAATTGCCTTCTTCCCCCCGACCCGACATCCCTTTCACACGAGGCGACCATGACCGCGACCATGACCGAAAGCCCACGGCGCGTGTCAACAACTTTGAGACACTCTTGCGGAGAGTTTAGTGAGCTTTTTCGTCTGAGTGGAGCGGCTTGTTGATCCAGACCTCCGTGGGAA
>JAYUSQ010000228.1:0-40914 GCA_043755595.1 Acidobacteriota bacterium
CATTGATCGTGCCGGTGCGCGCAGCGCCCCCAGTATTGGCCGTGGCGCGGTATGTCACGTTCGCGTTGCCCTGACCGAAGGCCGAACCGGTGACAGTGAGCCAACCGCTGTCGGACGTAGCAGACCACGGCGTACCTGCGGAACTGAACCCAACTCCGAACGATCCGTCCCCGCCGGCGGAAGAAACCGAGGCGGAACTTGGATCGAGAAATATCGACGCAGGCGTCTGTGTGATGGTGATCGCGACGCCGTTCACCCGGATGCGCCCCGTACGGCCAAGATTGCTCAGATTGTTGGAGGCCGCAATCGAAAGGTTGCCATTGCCGGAGCCGCTGGCCGGTGGCAGCGCCGTGAGCCAAGAGTCGTCAGACACGGCAACCCAAACGCCGGATGACGTAATGGCAAATGACCGGGAGCCACCCGTTTCGGGAAAGGCAAACGAAGTTGGGTCTACAACCACGCCGGCGGTTGCGCCGGTCTGTGTCACGGTCAGGACAGCCTCGTTGACTTGAATGCGCCCGGTACGCGTGGCTGCGCCTGGATTTGGGGCGGCAGTGTAGTTCAGCGTGCTGCTGCCAGAGCCTGCCGCTGCCGACGTGACGATGAGCCACGAGGCGTTCGACGAGGCGGCCCAGCTCAACGAAGACGATCCGGTAGCGATGGTGGCTGAGCGCGCGCCTCCCCGGGCATCGATCTCCAGACTGGTGGGCGTGAGCGACGTAGTTTGCCCGGTTGTTCGCATCACCATGTCCAGGCGGCTGGTGGTGTTGTCGATGATGGCGACAGCCGCCGGTTGCGAAACCCCCGCCGAACCTTCTTCGGCGCTGGCCAGGTAGTTTCCGCCGGGGCCGGGAATCGTCCGGTATTCGCCTGAGGGACCGCTGGGCGCGCCGAAACTCCGGCCGGTTTTGGAAACCACGATTTGCGCGCCGTACACGAGGGAATTGACCCCGTTCCGAACCGTCCCCTCCAGCCTGCCGAAGTTTTGAATGCCGAGTGGCGAAACTTGCACGGTGGCGCCGGAGGCGATGGACTGATCCGGCAGAACCGTCGTCGTAGTGAACATCCCGCCAACCCGAATCTCGTACGTGCCGGCCGGCACGAATAGCCGATACTGCCCGGAAGCATTGGTCACTGCCACAGTGTGTTGCAGGCCTTCGCGCCAAGCAGCCACGACTATTCCCGCAGCGGCGGAACTTCCAACTGTCGCGATGCCGCGCAGTGTCCCATACGCCACGCTCATCCGGACATGAACGGGGGTGTCCGCGCCCGCCGATATCGTTACGGGGACATTGAGCGTGGTTAGACCAGCGGCCGCCACGGTCATCATATAGTCTCCCGGCGCGACGGCGGTGAAGCGGAACAAACCGGTCTCATCGGTCGTCTGTGCAATGGAATTCAGAGTGACCGTGGCGCCGTCGAGCGCCAATCCGGCGGCGTCCCGAATTTGTCCACCCGCTCCGCCATTGGATGCAGGGCGCCAGTTGGAGCCTGTGATCGCTCGTTCGGCGTCGATACGTCCGTATCCCATTTCGGTCGACCATCCGTCGATCGACAAATCGGATGAACGTTGGATCCTCCGGGCGATCTCGTCGGCGGAGGCGCCGGGTGACGCCATGACAAGTAAGCCGGCCAAGGCGGCGGCGTGGGGCGCGGCCATGGATGTACCCGAGACTGTATGATACATAGCGGTGTAGCGGGGCGTGCCCGCCACGGGTGAGGTTGACTGAATCGAAACTCCAGGAGCGACGACATCCACCGCCGCTCCCAGATTGGAAAACGCGGCGACCGAGCCGTTCACGTCAAACGCGCCGACGCCAAGCACATGATGGTTAGCCGCCGGATAGACCGGCGCGTCTTTGCCGTTGTTTCCCACTGCCCCGATCAAGACCACGTTGTTCCCCCAGGCGAAGTCCACGGCGCTTTGCAGGGTTCGAGAATAGCCTGCACCCGCAAGACTGATATTGATGACGCGGGCTCCCTTCCCGATGGCATACAAGATGGCGGTCGCCAGCAACGAGTCTGTGGTCTGTCCGTTGGAGCCGGCAACCTTCACGATGATCAATTCGACCATCGACCCCAACGCGGCAACGCCAACTCCATTGTTGGCCGCCGCGGCCACAATGCCCGCCACCAGCGTGCCGTGCCCAAAGTCATCCTGCCATTCACAAGCGGGGGCAGTTACCGTAGTCGCTTGCAGGGCCGTGCTGGCCAGCCAGATGAGTTGACCGCCATTGGCCGCATCGGTGGAACTGTTTCCGGCATTCGCGAAGTCTGGATGCGTGCAGTCGGCGCCAGTATCCAACACGGCCACCTTGACTCGATCGAGATTCAGTGAAGAAGTAAGATAACGGCCCGGAAACCACTGCCACGCCTCTAGTGCGTGTATGGCCGGCAGGTTCCATTGCTCACGGTATTTCGGATCGTTTGGCGTCGCGAGAGTGACGTGTCGGATGCGGTCCGGTTCGACGAATTCGACGGCGGGTTCCGCTGCGAGAGCTTCGCCTGCGGCGAAGTGCTCAGCCGCATCGACTTGGACGCGATAGACATTCGGCAGACTAAGAGCGCGCCATCGGGATGAGGCCGCGAAACGGGCGGGAACCTTCGCTCCGCCAAAGCGCGCGCCTTCGCGAAGCCGAACGATCAGCCCGTCCGATACTTCTTCACCCGGGCCGGCCGCGAAATGACGGCCTGCGCGGGCCGCCTCCGTCACGGCGAGGCTCAGAAATAGCCCTGCCGCAGCGGTAAATAGCCGCATCCACATTATTGGCACCCGCTCCTCCCCGAGAGATCAACCATTACTCACGCTCTGCCGGCGTGTTCTTCTAGCTTGACACAACGTACGATCCAAGAGCGGCCATTTGCCCGGTCAGTCTACCGGAGAGGAGAAGACATCGCGCTCATGCGGCTGTCACGAACAAATGATAATGTAGGCCATGGGTCTCAGAGTTCCTCTCTTCACTTCACTTGTTATTTCCGCCCTCACTGTTTCGGCCGTTTGGGCGCAATCGGAAGCAGGCGCCGGCACCGTGAATGGCACCGTGACCGATCCCTCGGGAGCGGCGGTTGCCGATGCGCGCGTAACAGCGACGAATAAGGCTACTGGTTTGGTGCGCGAATCCACCACCACCGCCGCCGGTGTTTATAGCTTCGTCCGAGTGCCCGCCGGCGTCTACGATATTAGGTTTGAGTTTAAGGGCTTCAAGACCGCCACACGGCCGGATGTGCCAGTGAACGTGGGCTCGGTTGCCTCTTTGGATATCGCGCTGGAGGTCGGCCAAACCAGCGAGAGCGTGACGGTTTCCGGCGAACTGCCGGTAGTGGAGACGACCAGGTCTCAGGCTTCGACTCTGGTAGGCGAAAAGTTCATTCGCGACCTACCGATTAATGGCCGGAATTTTCTGGACTTTACCGTGTTGACGCCTGGTGTGGTGCGTGATCCGCGCGGCGGCGATCTTAGTTTCGGCGGCCAGCGCGGCACCATGAATTCGTTCATGATCGACGGCACCGATTCGAACAATCTTTTCTTCGGGCAATCAACCGGCCGCCAAGGTGTGCGGAATCCCTATGCGGTGAGCCAGGATGCGGTGCAGGAGTTCCAGGTAAACACCAATGGCTACGCCCCGGAGATTGGCCGCGCAGCCGGCGGCGTGGTGAATGTAATTACTAAGTCCGGCACAAACGATTTCCACGGCGGGGCTTTTTGGTTCCTGCGGCGGACGAGCTTGACGGCTAATAACTCATTCCAGAAGTCGCTGGGCAGGGCGCGCCCGTTGTATGAGTTCGATCAGTTCGGCGGCAACATCGGCGGTCCGGTGAAGCGCGACAAAGTGTTTTTCTTTTTCAACTACGACGGCCAGCGTAATGAAGAGCCGGTTGTGATGCTCACCAACGCGGTGCGCCCTGCCGACGCGGCCCAGGCTGTGGAATTCGATGCATTGACGAAGCGCTTTTCCAACTATGCGCGCGGGCTGAACAACGACGTCTACCTGTCCAAAGTGGACTGGAACATCGCCAACAACAAGACCTTGAACGTGCGGTGGAACGCCAATCGTTTCACGGGTAGAAACTACGAGAATGCCGGCCCGCAGCGTCTGGCCGAATCCACGGGTGACAGCAAAGTGACGACCGACACAATCGGCGCCACTTACACGCAAGTACTGGGCGCGCGCGAAGTCTTGGACTTGCGCTTTGTACACGTGCGGGACGATCAGCCGGGCGCCGCCAATTCGGCCGATCCGGAAACTACTATCCGGCAAGGCGGCCAGAATGTGATTGTTACCGGGCGGAATAACTTCAGCCCTCGCTATACCAATTCCAATCGCAATCAGATCGTCGGCGCAGTCACCACCGTGCGCGGCCAGCATACGATCAAGGCCGGGGCCGATATCAATACCGAAAGAATCGCGAACTTCTTCCCCGGACAATTCGCGGGTGTGTATCTGTTCAATTCAATCGCCGACTGGATGGCTCGGCGTCCCGCTCAATTCAGCCAGGCGCTAGCCGGCCCCGGGACCGAGGGCGCTTTGACGAAGCCAAACATCAATGAATATGCCTTTTACCTGCAGGACGCTTGGCGCGCTTCCAATCGGCTCACGCTGAACTACGGCATTCGCTATGACTTGATGAATACGGCCGACCCGCAAGTGGCGAATCCCAATGAAGCGTTGCGAGCCGCCGGCTATCGCACCGATTTCATGCCGCTCGACAAGAACAACTGGAGTCCACGCATAGGTGTAGCTTATCGTGTGACTAAGGATGAACGCATGGTCATTCGCGGCGGTTACGGAGTGTTCTATGGCCGCACGCCTGCGATTCTGACGGGTACGGTCCATAGCCAGAACGGCATTCAAGTGCAGAATTACAGCTTCACCGCTAACATACCGGTCACCTACCCGGCGATTCTCTCCGCACCGCCGGCCGTGAATCGCACGCCGAATATCTTTGTGTTCGAGCGCGACTATGAGCAACCATCCACGCAGCAGTGGAGTGCGCAGACCGAGATGCGTTTAGCGAAGGATTATTCGCTGACAGTCGGATATCTGGGCGTGCGCGGGTATCATTTGACTCGTTCGCGCGACATCAATCTTTTCCCCGCCTCGCCAGTTACTACGACCGGATCGGTGCTGACGTTCCCGCGCTTTCAGGCGGCCAGGCCGAACTCATCCTTCGGGCGGATCACCCTGGTCGAGTCCGGGGCCGACAGCCGTTACAACGGGGTCTTCTTTCAGTTGAGCAAGCGCTTCAGCCAGCGCTACACGCTGCAGACTTCCTATACGATGTCGAAGGTGATCGACACAGCGCCCGACGCAACCGCGGTATTGCCGGCGAACGCGGGCGACGACACCAAGATCGCGCAGAACACGCTACAGCCGAATCTCGATAAAGGGCTCGGCGATTCCGACACGCGCCACCGGTTTGTGGCATCGGCTGCCTGGGACCTCGACTATGCGAACCGCATGAAGGGCGCGGCGCGCTACATTCTTGGCTACTGGCAATTGTCGACGATCGTTCAGGCGCAATCGGGCCGTGTGTACAGCGCGCGCGTCAATACGGATATCAACAACGATGGAAATTTCAATAGCGACCGTGCTCCTGGGACTGACCGCAATTCGCTGCGTCTGCCCGCTTTCGCCACCGCTGACCTGCGCGTCAGCAAAGAGGTCCCGTTGGGTAGCGAACGGATCCGCGCCAAGTTCCTCGCCGAAGCGTTCAACGTCACGAACCGCACCAATGTAACAGGGCGAAATGCCACGCAATACGGCATCACCTTGCCCTCGGCGACGAACCCCAATTTCGTAGCCGCACCCAACGCTCCATTCGGGGCCCCAACCAGCGCAGGCGAACCGAGGGTCTTCCAGTTGGCGTTGAAGTTTACTTTTTAACGGATCCTCCTCACATCAGTTCGGGCCCGCCTTTGTGGATTCGGATGGCTGGCCCTTCGGCCGGCTGCTAGAATGCCGTAGCCTGTAACTGTAGACATGAAAGATCTGATTGCCGAATTTCGTTGGCGCGGCTTCCTCGCCCAAACCACTTGCGACGATGCCGCCGAGTTTCTCTTGTCCGCTCGCCGCACGATGTATGTGGGCTTCGATCCCACCGCCGCCAGCCTCCACTTAGGCAGCCTTGTCCCGGTCATGGGACTGGCGCATGCGCAGCGCCATGGCCATCGGCCGATCGCGTTAGTCGGAGGCGGGACGGGGTTGATTGGCGACCCCAGCGGCAAATCCGCCGAACGTACGCTGTTGACCGCCGCCAAGGCCGCCGGGAATGCCCAGGGGATTCGCAAGCAACTCTCGCGCTTCCTCGATCTCGCCACGCCGGACGCCGGGTTGATGCTCGACAATGCCGATTGGCTCACCTCGCTGAGTCTGGTCGATTTTCTACGCGACGTCGGCAAGCATTTTTCGGTCAACGAGATGATCAAGCGCGATTCGGTGCGCGTCCGGCTGGAAGAGCGCGATCAGGGCATCTCGTACACCGAGTTCAGTTACATGCTTCTGCAGGCGTACGATTTTCTTCATCTGGCGCGTCATCACGATTGCACGGTGCAGATGGGCGGCAGCGACCAGTGGGGTAACATTGTCTCCGGTAAGGATCTGATTCGCAGGATGCTCGGCACGCGCGCCGAAGGAGTTACTTTCCCGCTGTTGACGACCTCAACGGGCAAAAAGTTCGGTAAGACTGAAGAGGGCGCGGTTTGGCTCGATCCCGATCTCACCAGTCCTTATCGGATGTTTCAGTATTGGATGCAGACGCCGGACTCCGATGTCGTGGCGTATCTGAAGCTGTTCACGTTCCTTGAGCAGGGTCCGATCGCCGAATTGGCCGAGGCGTCGGCGGCTAAGCCCGAAGCACGCGAGGCGCAGAGAATGCTGGCGGCTGAATGTACCCGCATTGTCCATGGCGGCAATGCGGTGCGCTCAGTGGAGCAGGTTACACGGATATTATTCGGAGCCGCCGATGTCGTGCCCGGCGCCGCGACGATTGCGATGCTGGCGCGCGAGATGCCGTCTTCGGAAATTACTCGCGGCGAGTTGGAAGCGGGCGTGCCCTTAGCCGATTTCCTGGTGCGAACCGCGCTGGCCGATAGCAAAGGGGCCGCGCGCAAGTTGGTGGACGGGGGCGGCGTGTACTTAAATAACAAGCGCGCAGGGGTAGACAAAAAATCTGTCACGACGGCTGATATTGAATGGCCTGACGCGATTCTTGCGCGCAGCGGCAAGAAGTCCTACCACTTACTGCGAGTGGTTTGAAGTTGGTCGTCGAGCCAAGGATAGAATGCGCGGACGGCGCTCCGGTGTATGAGGACAAGTTGTCCAACCGGTTGACCGGGCCGCGAGACGCCCATGGCCATCAGCAGGCGGTCATCGGAGAGATGGCGGAGCGTGACACTGTACTGCGGCTTGGCGGCATTCGGATAGTAGTGAACCTCGCTCGCCCCCGCGGGAAAGAGGTTGTCGAGGAGTTGCTCGGGCTCGTACGCGCGAGTGACGCTGACCAGTTTTCCCGTCGATTTCCTGAACACGAGAATGTGCGAGTGATCGTGGTTGTCGATCTCTCCTATCTGATATTGCCAGGAGACAAGGTCCGCGCCAAACTCAGCCATGAAATGAGGAGCGCCCAGCCGGTCGCGAATGTCAGCCTGCGTTTCGGTCAATCGAAACCAGACCAATTCACCGTGGATAACCTGAGGATCGGGCGAGAAGGTCTGCGAAAAGAGGGGGGCCCCTCCGAGTAGCGCCCCCAGCAGAACGACGAGGCTCGTTCGAGATTTCATTCGATCGCTGTTACTTGCCGAATGTTTTGGGGAACTGAGCGCTGTTCAGGAACTCGAGAGCCTTGTCTAGTTCAGCCGTATCCATCGACGCCGCCGCGGCCATCTTGAAGAAGAGGTCGGATTGGTCCATGTAGCCGGTAAACAGCAGCGCCCCAGGTCCTTCAGCCGTGACGGGCACGCTTGAGCCCGTGTGGTCACCGGTACGGAAGCCCACCGAAAGCCGGCGCATGCCAGGCCCGGAGTTAGTGGGATACCCGGTCTTCGAATCCAGCGTGTAGGCCGTGCTGCCGTAGTAAGTGGAGAAGGTGCCGGTCTGTGGGGCGGGTGCGGAGTTTGTAGGAGCGAAGGCGCCAGGCATCCCGCCAGGGCCTGCGTTGTTGGCGGCTCCGGTGCTGCCGTTGACAAAGGGGATGCCAGCCCGCGCGTTGGAGTAAGAGTCGCCATAGACGGTAATGCTCTGGTCGCCCACTGGGGTCTTCCACGCGATCTTTTCGTTCTTGACCCGGTCAAAGTATTCGGCATCCGGCGTATTGTTCACGCCGATTATGCTCATCGATTGATCGTGATCGGCCGTAACTACAATTACAGTGTCCTTGGTTGTACGCTTGGAGGCCCAAGTGCGTGCGACGCCGATCGCCTTGTCGAACTCGATCGTATCCCAGATGGTACCGGCGGCCTGGTTGGGGTGAGATTGTTTGTCGATCGAAGCGGCTTCGACCATCAGGATGAAGGGGGCCTGGCTGAAGCTGGACGACAGAACTTCAATCGCCTTCTGAGTCATCAGATCGAGCATAGGTTGGTCGGTGAAAGCGCCCAGGTTCGGGGCCGGTTCCGAGGCGGGTCGCTCCAGGCGAAGCTTGTCATAGGCGACGTCCATGTTGGCGTCGGTCACAGTCGCAATTCCGCTGGCCGCCGGGGCGGGGTTTCCGCTCTTGAACAGGCCGATAGTTGGCTGGCCGAAATTCACGGCCTTCAATTCGGTGGCTGAGCGGACATAGCGATAACCCTGCGCTTGCAGTTCGCCCAGCAGGTCGCGCCTGTCGGTGCGGCCGGCGGCGAGGAACGGATCGGCGCCTCCGCCGAGTATCACGTCGAACGCGGGACGGCCCGCTAGCATGGGGTTTTCCACGAACTGCCGGGCAATCTCAAGCCGCATCTGGCGGAAGGGCACATAGGCGCCTTCGACGGCGGGCGTGGCGTCGGTAACTGCTGCGGTGGTGACGATACCGGCGCGATAACCGGCGCGGCGTTTGAGGTACTGCCACAAGTTTTCGACGCGCGGATTGTCGGTCATGTAAGGAAGGTTGGCGGCATTTTGTTGACCGTTGAAGCGCCATCGGCAGTCGGTGCCGTCGGTGAACGAGTTGACGGCGTTGAAGACGCTCTTATTGCCGGTGGCCCACGCCATTCCAGTGTTAGCTGAATCCGGAATGATTGAGTCGGACCCATAAGTCATGGACATTCCACTAACCGGCATCTTGTCCATCTCCAGCAGCTCGTCAAAGTAGCCTTCGCGGAAGGAATTCTTGCCTCCGGCGTCGACGATGGCCCGCGAAACCAGACGGCCGGCATCGCGGTATGCGGTGCCCATTCCGTCGCCAATGAACAGGATGATGTTGCGGCGGCGTCCCGGAGTTACCTGATATTCACGCACTAGAATGTCGCGCGAGTCTGTCACGGTGGCTCCGCCGGCCGTGGCCGACGCAGTCAGCTTGACGCTTCCCGCGATTTCGAACGATTGCAGGTCGGCGCGCAAGACGTAATCGGACGAGGTGTCGCAGTCCAATTCGGCTTTGGCGGGTCTGGAGAACTTGGCGGTCAAATCCACGCTGCCTGCCGTAACTTTGAGGTCCGTGACATCAGTCGCATTCCGGACTTCCAGTACGAGGTCGATCAACTGCCCTTGGAGTAGACGCGTGCGCTCAGGTAGCACAATTCGAAGACTGGGTGTAGTTTGTGCCTGCACGGCGGCGCACCAGGGTAATGCCAGGAGTGCGAGGGGCAAACAGCGAGTAAGAGTCACAGGTTTCTCCATAAGAAGGGATAAGATCGATTGATCGCGAATTGTTTATGGTAGGGCGCGTGGATCTCCGTTTGACTAAGAAGCGATGAATTTGCCGTTACGACAAAACACCGGCGAAGGTCAATAAGGCTCGATTGACGCCTGGTCGGAGGGCAGAGTCATCCCGCTCAACGCGGCCCACGGCCGGCCGTCGGAGGCCACTACTAAGAGCGCCCCCAGCGTTCTAGGTTCGTAGCGATCGGCGAACGGAAATGTGACCGACCATTGCATCACGCCGCGAAAATCTTTCAACGTGGGCCATTGCTCACGCACCTCGACAAACAATTGCGCCCTCCCGTTGAGATTGACTTGATCGGTTAGAACTACTTCACCCGCAAGGTTGCGGAAGGTGACGTCTAGAACTACGCTCGAGGTCATGGACACCCAGACCATCAAAGGCTTTTGCTGCGGGTCGCTGAGATCAAGCGGCATAACCGAACGCCGTTCGTGTCCCGCCGAGTAGGGGACCGTGATACTCCGCACGATCTGCCCGCCGCCGTCTTTTTGCGTTAAGGTGGCGGAGACGCCGATCGACCGGTCGCCTATCTCCACCACCTCGGCAAATCCGCGCGTTAATACAGCCGCCGCCCCGTTAGTCTCGATCACCGCGGTCGCGCCGGGGGCCAGCGACACTTCCACCGTACCGCCCGAAGCTCTGCCACTCGAGAGTTTCAACCCCGGGCGCCACGGTTCGGAGTAGCCGCCGGCAGTCAGGAAAGCGGCTACCACCTGGGCGGGACTCTCCGACAGATTAGTTACGGTAATTTGGCTGGACCATCCGCCCCCGTCTTGAATCAGCGGTAGAAATCTTTCCGTCGGGCCGACCGTGGCAGCTTTCGTGACCTGGCCGAGGGTCAACAGCAGGATCGGGATGGGTAGACGCACCAATACAGATTAGTTGGACATCGTTACTGCGGAATGACAACGTGAGAGGTTAACTCACCAGTTCCAAGGACACCCGGTCTGGGCTTTCGAAGCTGTACCCATACCCGCGTACCGACCGGATGAAACTGTGCGGGGCGCCTTCGGGCTCAATCTTATTGCGAAGGCGCAGCACGTACACGTCGACCACACGTTCAGTCAATCCGTCGGAACGGCCCCACACCCCATCAAGAAGCTGCCCGCGCGTCAGCACGAGCCCGGGCCGGTTCATCAGGAACTCAAGCATGCGGAACTCGGTAGCGGTCAGCGACAATTCCTGGTTGTCTAACTTGACACGATGCCGGTGCCGGTCCAGTTCGAGCATCCCGGCTCGCAGCACGGCATTGGATTGTTCGCTCGGCGAGCGGAGATGACCCTTGATTCGCGCCGCTAGTTCGCGCACTGAAAACGGCTTGACCATATAATCGATCGCGCCCAACTCAAGCCCCAGGACCCGGTCGGCCTCCGAGCCGCGGGCAGTCAGGAAGATCACCGGAATATCCGCCAGTGTGTGGTGAGCCTTCAGTTTGCGGCAGATGTCATAGCCATCTGAATCCGGCAGCATGACATCCAGTAAGATCACGTCGGGGCGCGTCCGTTCGCACAGTTCGACGCTTTCCTTCCCCGTCTGGCTCCCTGACACTTCGAAACCGTCCTTCGATAAGTTGTAGCGGACCAGCTCGAATAGGTCCGCGTCGTCTTCGATCAGTACTACTCGTTTTCCTGTTACGGGGCTCACCGTTACAGTTTCGCGAGTATTTATGAACAGTTCGTAACAGTTCGATCAATTGGTGGTCAATCGATTCGGTTCCGCACAGCAAAAGGCCCCGGGGCGCGCATTCGAGGGCGCGGCCCGGGGCCATGACGAGTCAGGTTAGTTTAAGGTTGGATATCGGACTCAAGCAACCAGTTGGTCCACTCTTCGGTCCAGTCCTCGTCACCGATGCCGCCGGTGAACTTAGCGGACTGGTCGAAGAATCCATCGTCGGGAGGAGCCACCCAACCGGTGCGGAAGAGCGGGCTGCCGAACATACCGGAGAAGTCCGGATCGCTGTATTCAAACGGGCGGGCGGCCAGTGGATCGGCGATCACAAAGTTCTGCCCGCCGCCGCCGTTTTGGCCCTGAGCATAGGTAAGACTGAAGACTCCAGTAGCGACCGGTCCCGCCGCGTTGGCCGTCGCGATGTTTCCCGCGAGAGTATCGGCCGGCTGTGTACCACCGAGATTGTTCTTCCAGCAGAGAATGCCGTTCATCTTGAGATTTCCGCCGGTAGCCTGGCCTTGCGTGGCCGCGTCGTTGAGGTCAAGGCAGGAGCTGAAGAAGTTGCCAATCACTGTGTTATTAACGCTCCCGCGCGCACCGCGGCGAAGGAAGATACCGGGTGCATTCGCTTCGTCGAACCCCACCTTGCCGCTGCCGTAGAAAGTGAAGTTGAAGATGTTCGGATCCGAGAAAGGCGTGGCCGCCTGATTGTATTCGCTGTTATCGCCTTCAATGCCACGGTTGCCGGGATTGTCGGGGCTCTGGAACATCAGACCATATTGCAGCCGGCCGGTCCAACCAAGCTGGTAGTCGACAAAGTCGTCGGCGCCGTGACCGCCCACGAGATATTTGGCGTCCATCGTGCCGCCGAACCATTCAAACGAGTCGTCCTTGCCGTAAGTGGCCTGTAAGTGCTCAGCCACAGTGCCTTTACCGCAGCCGCCGAAGGTGAACGAATTCAATTCGTTGTTGGGCGACAGAATCGTGCCCGCGAATTCAACCCGGACGTAGCGAAGTACGCCGCAGCTATGATTCGGATCGGACCCGCCATAGGCGCTATCGGCGTTGCCGACCAGGCCTTCAATGAAGAACGTGCCAGCCGCATTGGTGCAGCCACCCGCCGGGCAAATGCCGCCCTGCGTGTTGGCTCCAACATTGATGGGCGCCTTGCCAAGCATTACCAGCCCGCCCCAATCGCCGCGTTGGCGTTGGCCAAACGGCTGGGAGCTTGTCATGATGATCGGGCGAGACTTGGTGCCGCTGGCATTGATCTTGCCGTTCTGCGTGACAATAATCGCCGATGGCGGCGTGGTGCCCGGCTGGCCTTGCACAAAGGTTCCCGGTTGAACGGTCAGCGTGGCGTTGTTCTTCACGTAGACAATGCCGCGGACCTCCCACAGTGTGTCGTTGGTCAGCGTGCGGTCCGCGCTAATGTCGCCCGTGATCGCAGTGGTTCCCTTGACCACGCCGATTTTCATGTAAGCCGATTTCAGCACGCGCGTGCCGGCATAATCGCGGAGTTGGACGGCGATGGTATGCATGCCCGGTTCATCGGGCATCGAGATCGCGCCAAAGCGTCCACCCGCTCCGGCCAGAGTGGCTTTCGTAGCGTTAGCAAGAGACGTAGGCTGAAAGCCAGCCGCAAGCGTGTTGCCTTCGATATCGACTGGTGCGCTTCCACTGTTGGGGAGGTAGGTAACCGCACCGGTCTGGTTGTTCTGTCGATACACGAACACTGTGTAGGGGTAGAGGTCCCCGTTGGTCTTGACGGTCCATTTCAGGGTCAGCTCCTGGCCAGGCTGATACGTGTATTTGTCGCTCCAGATCCACATGGCCACTTTGGTGCGGGGCCCGTTATAGATGGCGGCCTGGCGGCCCGCGACATCGCTCTTGATTGTGGTGATCGGTGCCTCTTGGGCGGCTGCGGCCGCAGCCCAAGCGAACACACCGAAGGTGAGTAGTCGAACTCGCATGATCTCTCTCCTATTGATTGACTAGTTACTTGGTTTCAGCGGCAAAGGAATAGCTGATGCCCACCTGGAAATTCCGGCCCAGGCGATAGCTGCGTTGAAGAATGTCGCCCTGCATCCAGCGGTACTCATTGTTGGCGAGATTTTCCGCCTCGAAGCGCAAAGTCCATTTCGCCTTCTCGTCGAAGGTGTACCGGTAGACAAAGTCGATGAACTTGTTGCCTTGCTGATAGATGTCGGGCAGGCTGAACGTCCCGACATCGGAGATTCGCCGGCCCACGTAGTTCGCGAAAAACTTTGCGTCGCTGCGGACCTTGGGATTATTCCATTGGAGGATTGAATTGAAGATGAAGCGCGATTGCCCCAATAACGCGCGGGATTGGGAGGTTACAATCGTGGCGTCCTGCGGCCTGATGTCGATGTTAGAGTCGACAAAGGTGAAGTTAGACGAGACGCCGAAGTCCTTCAACTTGGGCGAAAGCCGCGCCAGCGACTGGCGATATTCAAGTTCAATACCGTAGTTCTTGGCGCCCTGGGCATTCACGAAAGTTTGTCGAAGGTCGTTGGACGGCACAATCGTCTGTTCAATGGGATTCTTGAATTGTTTCGCGAAGAAGCTGACGGCGATCAGTTGATTGCCGCCCGGAAACATCTCCCACCGCACGTCGTAGTTATTCACCGTGGCGCGGAGCAGGTTAGGATTGCCGCTCACCACGAAACCGCCGAGGACATTGTTAAAGTCGAAGGGCGAAAGTTCGCGGAAGTCCGGACGAGACAAAGTCCGGCTGGCGGAGAACCGGAAGTTCTGTTTTGGATTCAGCGAATAGATTAC
Organism: Acidobacteriota bacterium; assembly: GCA_043755595.1. Taxonomy (GTDB): domain Bacteria; phylum Acidobacteriota; class Terriglobia; order Bryobacterales; family Bryobacteraceae; genus VFZP01. Next base: position 14,329 of record JAYUSQ010000228.1, read on the forward strand.
GTTGACGGCGGGCGCTGGGTCCCGGTTGGCCAGCCCGGCTCGAACCGGCTGAGCGTTTGGTACGCGGTTGTCGAACGTAGTTACTCTCTGGTCGGCATCCTCGATGCGGACACCGCCCTCCACGCGCCACTTGGGGCTAAGGTTTAGATCCACCATCACATAGCCTGCGTAGATGTTCATCTTGGCGTCATAGGTGTCGGTGGCGCGGGTGAATTCCGTGATCTGGAAGCCATTGGGCCGGATGTTGGCGGGGGCGAAAAGTTGGTTGCTGGGCAGGAATAGGTTGAGCGTGGTTAGCTGCTGCGGCGCGAACAAGAACCGGCGAGCCGAGAAATCGCGATTGCGGATGGTAACCCGCACCCCGGTCTTAAACAGCCCGGATATCTTCCCCTTGAAGAAGGGGACACTGAAGTCGCCTTGCGGTTCAACGATCCGGTCGTTGAGATCGGAGAAGAATCGGAGTCCGGAGCCGCTGGTGGCCGCGAAGGTAAATCGTCCATCCGGTATCTGGTTGCGGATCACTTCTCTCAGATCAGGCTCATCGCGTTGTGATCTTGAGTAGGTGACTTGCCAGTGGATCAGGCCGTTGTGGAACTTCGGGAGCGAATGGTCGCCTTCGACGCCCGACGAAACGAGCAGGCGTTGAATGTAGCGTAGACGCTGCGTATTGACGATGCCGTCCACGCCGCCGTCATAGCCTTGAAATTCGCGCGCCGACTTTTCCGAATCGTGCGTGAAGGTGTTTTTGAAAACTATCTTGTTATTCGAATTAATCCGGATTGCGGCGTTGAGAACCGCGCCCATGCGCGCGGCCTCGCTGTATTCACGGAAATCTTTATACTCGGTGAAGATGATCGGTCTGTTGTCGCCCTGCCGGATGTAACGCTGCAGTTCACTTTGCAGTTGCGGCCTATTAGAAAAACTGAAGGCGCTCACGATTCCAATTCGCCCAAAGGTTCCGCCAGCGACCGCGGACCAATCGAAGGCAGGCCGTTGGGAGTTAGTGGCAGTAGGCTCCCAGGTGTTGGCGAAGGATTGGCCGAGATTCTGGAGTTGCGCTTGACTGAATTGGCCGACGGTCAACCGCTGTTCGACTGGTATAGCCGACGGCAGCGCGCGGTTCCCGGAGCCGAAGCCCCAGAAATCGGTTGAGCCGCCCGGATAAGTTAGGAACTTATTGAAGGTGGTGACGGTGTTGAAGCCGGTCTTGAGTGAGAACTGCAACACCTTCTGGATAGGAAACTCGATCGTCTTGAGTTGCACCAGGCCACCGGAAAACTCGGCGGGAAGATCGGGCGAGTAAGTCTTGGCGATCTTGATACTATCGATCATGCCCGACGGGAAGAGATCGAGCGGCACCACTCGCTTTTCCGGCTCGGTCGTCGGTATCACGGAGCCATTCAATTGCGTGGCGCTATACCGCTCGCCCAAGCCGCGCACATAAACAAAGCCGTCGCCGACGACGCTAACTCCGGTGACTTTTTCGAGTGCCCCTGCCGCATCTCCTGCCGCGCCGCCAGTTAGTTCCTCTCTGCTAATGCTATCGCTGACGACAGCCGAAAGTTTGCGCTCGTTGAGCATCGCTTCAGCGTTTGAAGTGACAGCGTCGATCTTATCGACAACATCGAGCGTCGTGACGTTTGCTTTGTTTGACATGACGGCGCTGGCTTCGGTGTCTTCGCCGGCTTTGATAATGACATCGGTCATCTCGACGGGCGCATAGTTCGGCGCGGTCAGATTGATCGTGTATTTGCCGGGCGAAAGCACAAGCTTGAAGCGTCCGTCGGTGTCGGTGAGATTCTTATCGCTCGATTGGCCGTTGATGGCGATACTGACCCCAGGAATCGGCCGGCCGGTTTGCCCGTCGAGAACGAAGCCGCTGGTCGTGCCAGTGGAATTTTGCGCGAGCAAGGGCGCAGAAGTGGACACCAGCCAGACTAGGGCCGTTAAGAGGAAATATCTATTGAACAAAGACAGCTACCTCGTTGGAGTCCAGTCCGTCGATAAAAATCCGCACCGGTACCCGCCCGTTCAGAAACGCTCGATCGGGAATGAACGCGTTCACCTGCCAGAGGCCTGCGACACCGGGGGTAAGACCACTGAATTGGACCGTGGCCTCCACCCCGCCGATAAAGACCTGCGGCGTAGAAACGCTGGAGAGCAGGCCCGTGACGCCCGCGCCGTCAACGACCGTGCCACCTTGCACTCGGCCGGCGCCAGTCCCATAGATCTGAATCACCTCTCCGCGCCTTGCCGGATTGCCTGACGTGTTCAGGCTGCTGTTTTGGTTAAGGATGGCGCCCTTGGGCGGATTGGCCGTGTCCTGAACGAAGATCCCAGGAGCCGACCGTAGCACCCGCACAGAGCCATTGAGCGCTCCAGCGGAGGTCGTGACGACGACGGGCTTCAGCCCGGGTTCGACGGCGTAGGGAATAAGGAAATTGATCTGCGACTGGGAAACGAAGTAGACTGGGGCCGCGACGCCGTCAACCGTGACAGACACACCGTTCAGAGTCTTTGGGAACGGAAGGGTTGGCGCTGTCAGGCTGGTGACGCCTGCAAAGTTGCCTCCGGCTGTAGCCCAAGCTCCGCCGGTGGTTTCTGGGCGGAAACTGGCTCCGTTGACTACGACGACTTGTTGGGCCGCCAGTGCGGCGGTCAGGAGGATTGGAGCGGTTAGGATTCTGAGGAGCATGGGTTGGAACCCGGTGGGTTTGAACTTCAAGGTACAGGGGTTTTATGAACGTCCAATGAACGGATGATGAGAATTTGGGTACGGCGAGATGGTGGTTTTGGAGTGCTTCCGGCGCAGTTCTCTAATGCTTCTACTCTATGAACTCTATAGCTATAACAGAATTAGTAGTGGCTGTGGAATTGTGGAAAACTCCGTAAGGCGTTGAACTGAAGCTGGTTGAGTTGGCTCCCCTTTGTGGGTATTGAGGTCGTAGACGGTCTAGGGATCTTCCTTAGGCTAGTCTATGCACGCGCTTGAACAGGATATTCAATGAGCGAGTGTGGAAAAGCCAGTAAGAGTCTTTAATTCATTGTTTTATAAGGTGGGAATCCTGTTGATGTCGCGCTTGTGGGTATCATTGCTTACCCTTGATTATGGGGGTTGGTGGGGAGGGGGCCCAAAGTAGGGGATGTCAGCCTGGGGGAGTGAATCAGGCTGCTGGAATATAGGACGTACCGTATGGTTTAGGCCGGAGCTCCGGAATCGACAGGTCGAAATTTGTTGCGCGGGTTCAGCTAATTCTGTGAGGCGTTCGCGCGTTCCTTGCAAATCCGGATCGGAGGTCCGGCATCTCATGGCATCAAGTTTTCTTAGACCAACCTCGGCTGCGTTTCTCGGATGCCAATCGGCGCTGGGTTTCATCCCGATACGGCTGTTCGGATTTGGCCAAACGGTGTGGGTCGGGACGACTAACCCTGCCCAGGCTGGGATTGTCCACGCCAGCACCGAGTGGTACGGCAACATTTCCGATTGTCGATTCTGGCATCGGCAGAGACAGATACTCCCGATGGTCCGGTCTGGTTTAGCGGAGCTGAAGTTGGGGGCGTTGTCATTCGGGAAATGCTGATTCCCGCTCAGTGCGGGCTTAGCTCAAGGAGACCCCGGCATCTTCAGCCCGAGTTACCGCCTGGATGGCGAGGTCGGTATCGACAGGAATAGCGCGGCCGCCAGGGTGACCTTGGGTTGGCCTTTCGAAGCTTGGCATCACTTCGATGGCAACAGCACGCGGCGTTTTACTACAGAGAGGTTCCCGTGGATGTGCTCTGGTCTGGCGCCGATTTCCAGACGAGAATGTAAATCCCCGAGTTCCATTTCGCTTCGGAGAAGTCTTCTGTTTTGTCTACTACGTGAAGCTGCGTGTTCTCAACCAGGCTCGCCGGGGACTGCGACGCCGGAACCGGGCAGCGCTGTCTTGCTGGCGCGTGGATTGCTGGCGATTGCATTTCTTCGTCGCAACGCCAAGCGCGCTGTGCCGGTGGCGTTGTAGTTGAACAGCCGTGCGGCATCGGCGGCCGTCTCACCCTTCGATACCATTGGCTACGTTTTGGGCACGGCGCTTGGCCGCCGTGCGAGCTTAAGAGGCAAAAACGGTAGACCAACTTGACCTCATATGGTCATATCGCCGGCTCAAGCTGGCCGTCAGTTCCTCAGTAGCAGCGACTGGGATGAATTGAAACCCACATTTGACCTCGATCGGTACCCCAAGGCCGTTGGGCTCAGGATTGCTAGTTGAAGAGGTGGGTCAGGCGCAAGCCGGAGCGTCAACGAGAGAATTATGGCAACGTACCAGCGGTTATTTCAGATTCTTAGGAACAGGGGGCAAGGAGCGCTGGCCACTACAACGGTCGTCGTCGCTGTTGCAATACTTGGATTCCAGGTCGTCGGGAGGGCAGAACCCTCCGCAGCTCTTGTCGCGCAAGGTAAGCAAATCTTCCGATTCGAGACTTTTGGCGACGAGACGAAATGGACCGACAAACTGCGACTGCACGAAGTGGTTCGCACGGCGGTCGATCCGACGACTGCCCTCTCGGTCGGCTTAAAGGTGGATGCAGAAGCCCTGCCGCCCGCTGTGGTTGCGGGAATCAAGAACGGCTCTATCAATTTGAAGAGCGCCGATACCACGGTGGCGTTGCTGAAGCTGAATGCTGTTGTAGGTCTTAAGGGTAAGGTCGAAACGGTGGGCGGTAAGGATGTCCTGACCCAGCTTGGTGTCACCTGCGCCTTGTGCCATTCCACGGTCGATAATTCATTTAAGCCCGGCATCGGAAAGCGGTTGGATGGTTGGCCCAATCGTGACCTCAATGTAGGGGCCATCATCGCGCTTTCGCCAGTATTGGATGAAGCGACAAAGACAGTGTACAAGTCTTGGGGCGCGGGCAAGTACGATCCCCGCTTCAACCTGGACGGCAAGAATGGCCCACAAGTTATCCCCCCAGCCTACGGGTTGGCGGGCATCAACAAAATCACATCCACCGGGGATGGCGAGGATTTAGCGTATTGGAACCGCTACGTGGGGGTTACGCAGATGGGCGGCCATGGATCGTTTGCCGAGAAGCGTACAGGTGTAAAGGTTTCCAATGGAACCGACGATCTGATCACCTCGAAGTTAGCAGCCTTGCAAGGCTATCAGCTTTCGCCGCCAGCCCCACCATCACCGGCAGGCAGTTTCGACGCGGTTGCGGCAACGCGAGGCAAGGTTGGTCTTCAACACAGTCGGCAAATGCGCGAGCTGCCACAGCGGAGCCACGCTTACCGATGCTAATTCGCGGCTGCATCCGGCGAGCGCTGTAGCGAGTGAGCCGGAGCCGAACGGGGCTCCCAGTTACGCATCGCGCAGTGCCACAAAACAATACCGCACTGCGCCGTTGAAGGGGTTTTGGCAGCACCCGCCCTATTTCCACAACGGAACGGCCAAGACGTTGGACGACGTGGTTCAGACCTACAACAAGAAGCAAGCACTAGGCCTGACAGGGACACAGAAGTCCGATTTGGTCGAGTACCTCAAATCGTTGTAGGCTGGCCCCCACCTAGACTAGACTGACAACAAACGACCGAATAATGGAGATCGCCATGCTGCTGAAAAACAAGATTGCCGTCGTCTACGGCGCAGGCGGTTCAATCGGTGGCGCAGTTGCGATTGCCTTCGCCCGCGAGGGGGCCAAGGTATTCCTCGCCGGACGCACTCGGCCCGGCCTGGAGAGGGTCGCGAAGGAGATCTCCGAAGCTGGAGGCTGGTCGCACATTGGTGAGGTCGAAGCGTTCGATGACCAGGGTATCGACATGGACGTCGATACGGTGGTCAAGCAGGCGGGGTGCATTGACGTAACTTTCAACGCCATCGCCATCGACGACTCGATCCAGGGCACTCCACTGATCGAATTATCGCCAGCGGCAGTCGGCCAGCCGGTCATGCAGCGGGTCATGACTAATTTTCTGACCGCGCGTGCCGCCGCTCGACACATGATCAGGAAGGGCGCGGGCGTGATATTGATGATCACCGCAACACCGGCCCGCATGGCCTGGCCGCTGACTGGCAGCTTTGGCATCAAGGGGGCAGCCATCACTGGCCGCTAATGCGTTGTTCGGATCGTCTTGTAAAAGATCGCGCCCGTCAGCCACGCCTTTTCTAACAGTGGGAGCGCCGGTGAGAAGTCCTTCTTTTGTTTGGCCAACAAGGTCTTGGTGGCGGACGCCAACTGCCACATACAGAATGACAGTTCACTGCGGTTGGCGAAATCACTACGGATGGCCAAGGGTTGCAGTAAGTCAACTGACTTTTGGAAGTTGAGCGTGGACTCCTCTATTCTTGCAGCAGCTTTCTGGGCGATGCCCAGACGGCAGTAGCCCGTGGCCACGGCGCTCAGAGCTCGTGGTTAGCAGGATCCACCGTCACGGCACGTTGATGCATTGCGAGAGAGTTGCCGGCGCTCGCTACACTTCTCTGGGAATTTAGCGGTGTGTTTCTGGATGTCGGAAAGGCGGTTAAAGGCAGCGGCGCCGCCGTCAGTAACTCCCGGCCGGGAGCTGACTCATTTAACCATGGTGCGGAAATGGGCGCCGCTTTGGTGGCCAACCGCACGGCGGGTGGTGGGTTGCCTTGCTGGTCTTCGAGACTTGCCAAACTACTTAAAGATGAAACATAGGCGGCCCTGAAGCCTGGGTCGGTGGCGCGTTCATCGCCGGCCGAGTCTCGCAACTGGAGCAACTTTCGATAGCTCTCCAGGGCCCCTTGGGTATTGCCTGTATTCGCGCCGGAAAAGTTTCCCTGCACGTCGCCCAACTTCAGGTAGGCGGCTGCTAGTTCGTGGATCAGTTCCGGATCTCCGCCGGACTCCGCCGCCAACCGGTCCCAATATTCCTGTGAGGTCTTCACTACCAGTTCACGCGCTTTGGTGGCTCCGGCAAGATTGTGAATTGAGCCCTCAAACTCAAACATGAACTTGTTGGATAGCTGGCGCACTTCGGCAAAGCGGCGTTCGGCGCGGCGGGCTTGCGAGATGGCGACCACCGCCCCAGCTGTCAAAGCCAATATGACGGCCGCCAATGCTGCCGAAGGAATCCAGTTCCGTCGCAGGAACTTAGTGGTGCGGTAGGTAAGTGAATCGGATGCTGCGCGCACCGGCAGGCCATCCAGATAGCGTTTGATGTCGCCGCTCAAGTCATTGGCGGACCGGTAGCGGCGGGCGGGGTCGGTGTGTAGGGCCTTCGCTAAAATCGCGGCGACATCGGCGGGAACTCCCGTGGCGCGCGGAGCTTCTTGTTCAGAGATTTTACGCGCGGCGTCCAGGGGAGAAAGATCCCGAAGCACATGCTGCGGCTTGCCAGTGGTGAGTTTGTACAGTACCGCGGCCAAAGAGTAGATGTCGGAGGACGTGGTGATTCCATCGCCGCGGATCTGCTCCGGGGTGGCGTATTCGGGAGTCATTACGCCGGTCGACCCCGCCGCTGTTTGGGAGGCGAGAAGATCGATCACTTTGGCGATACCGAAATCCAAGAGCTTGGGCGTGCCATCTTCGCCGACCAGGATATTGGCGGGCTTAAGATCGCGGTGGACAATCAGGTGTTCGTGCGCGTGTTGAACGGCGGACGCGATTTGTTGGAACAGCACCAGACGGTCGCGTAGGCTAAGCGCGGCTTGGTCACAGTAACGATCAATATGCTGGCCGGAGACATACTCCATTACGAAGTAACGAAGGCCGGCGGGCGTTTGTCCTCCATCGAGTAAGTGGGCGATGTTGGGATGACTGAGGCGCGCGAGTATTTGGCGCTCCTGTTGAAAACGGTCGAGCAGAGAGGCCGTGGCGCTGGTGGAGTGAATAACCTTGATCGCTACATTCTGTTCAAACGAGCCGTCGGACCGAGTGGCGAAATAGACGGCGCCCATGCCGCCGCGGCCGAGCATCCGCACGATGGTAAGGCTCCGATCGGTGCGGCGGCCTGGAGATCCATGTCGTTTTGAATTGAGACGGCGGCTGAGCCGAAGGCAGTCGCAAAGAAGGAGTCTGCCGAACGGTCATGAGCAAGGAGGGAGAGAACTTCCTGGAGCACCGCCACGTCGGTAGTTTGGCCGTGAAGGTACGCAGCGCGTTCACTGGGCGGCAACTCACTCGCTTCGGCGAAAAGCCGTTGAATTTCAGGACTCATGCAGACGCACCGGTTACTTCGCGATGCAGCCAGGCGAAGGCGATACGTAGACCATGGCGCACTTTGTGGACGGAGACGCCTGTGAGTCCGGCGATTTCATCGGTCGTCAGGCCACCGTAGAACCGGAGCTCAACCATACGCGCATGCTCGGTATTGATGCCGGCCGGGCCGTTAATTCGTCGTCGACCGCGACGACCGTAGAAGCGCGCTCAGGCGAAAAATCCAGAGATTCCTGCAGCGGCAGGGTGGTCACCAAAGCACCCCTCTTGATCGTCTGGCGTTTGCGCGCATGATCGGTCAGAATTTGGCGCGTCAAATGAGCCGCTACGCCTATGAAATGTGCCCGATTCTTGTAGGAAGGATGGTCTTGGCCAATGAGACGCAAGTACACCTCATTCACGAGCGCGGTCGGCTGGAGGGTGTGATCGGGGCGTTCCTGTCGTAAATAGTTAGCGGCAATCCTGCGCAACTCGGCGTAGACAAGTGGCACCAACTCATTGAGAGCCGCCTGATCGCCGTCCTTCGCCCGGTTGAGGAGATCACCGACCGTTTCGTCCACTGTCACAGTGTACGCGGTCTTAGTTAAAGGTATCGAGGATCGCGTGAATCGACTTGTTTAGATCCGGCTTAAGCAAACGGTCTCGCTCGATCTTTTGGACAGAGTGAAGCACCGTGGTGTGGTGTTTGCCTCCGAAAGCGCGGCCGATCTCGGGGAGCGAAGCCGGAGTAAGTTCTTTCACAATGTACATGGCGACTTGGCGCGGGAAGGCGATGTGCCGCTGGTTGGATTTTTGCTTGAGTTGCGAGGGCAACATCTGATAGTGGTCGGCCACGACCTTGATGACCGATTCGATAGTGGTCTTGCGCTCGGGCCCGGCCCCGGCCGGCTTGAGGGCCTGGCGAGCCATATCGATGTTGATCGGAGATTGCGTCACCGACGAAAACGCCATCAGTTTGACGAGCGCGCTTTCGAGCTCGCGGACGTTCCCTTTTACTTTGGTCGCGATCAGAACGCGGACTTCGGCGGGAAGGCGGATGCCTTCGAGCTCGGCCTTCTTGTCCAGAATGGCGGCTTTGGTTTCGAGGTCCGGCGCCTGGACATCAACCATCAGTCCCCATTCGAAGCGGGAGCGCAGCCGCTCCACCAGACCGTTGGTTTGTTTGGGCGGCGAATCGCTGGTGAGGACAATCTGTTTTTGATGATCGTAGAGCTCATTGAATGTATGGAAGAATTCTTCCTGCGTGCGCTCTTTGCCGGCGAGTACGTGAACGTCGTCGACTAACAACACGTCGGCGGACCGGTAATGCTTGTGGAACATCGCCATCCGATCCGTACGGATGCATTGAATGAGCTGGTTCATGAAACGCTCGGCCGTCGTGTAGACAGCGCGCGTTTTTGGATACCGGTGATTGAGCTCTCGCCCGATGGCGTGCAGAAGGTGGGTTTTGCCTACCCCGGAGTCTCCATATATGAAGAGAGGGTTGTAACGTTTCGCCGGTTGTTCGGCGACGGCCCGAGCCGCGGCGTGCGCGAACTGGTTGCTGCTGCCGACGATGAAATTGGAAAACTCATAGCGTTCATTGAACGGCGTTTGGCCGCCAAACATCGGCTCGGCCGTCGGCCCATCCATTTCCGAGACAGAGCTGGGCTGATTTGGAACCGCTCCATCGGCTTCGGTCAGAATGAATCCGACGCGGGCAAAACGCAGACCTAGATCGCGCGCCGCCGCCAGGATCAATCCATGGAACTCGCGCTCGATCCATTCGCTGGTTTCGCGATTCGGCACCGAAACTAGAATCTTGTCGCCGTCGGCTCCCCCATAGTTCGTCTGTCCGAACCAACTCTGAAAACTCTCCCATGGAATCTGCCCACTGAGCTTGCTCTTGATCTGCTGCCAAGCATCCATACTGAACTCCCCTTCTCTGCAAGCAGAGTTTTCCCACATCTTTTCCACAGGATGTGGAAAAGCGCGGTAACTATACTTGTCGGAGGATGTGTTTTTGGTGGTGGCCGGCCCGTTTCGCTTTGCTGCGATGGCCCTGACTGGCTACCCGTGGTAGAAAGTCTAGCACAGAAGTTCGGGGATTTATGACGGAAGTTTTCATACGATTATCAACAATGTTTTCAGCCTGTTGGAGACATGGTTTGACACGGGACACGAGATGAGTGACAATAGGAGCGTACCCCAGCTGCGGGAGTAACTCAGCTGGTAGAGTGCAACCTTGCCAAGGTTGATGTCGCCGGTTCGAATCCGGTCTCCCGCTCCATCTTTTTCTTCCTCTCATTCCTCTTTAAGTTGCCTTCAGGGCAAACTTTGCGCCCAGTACTAAAGATTCCCCCGGACCCGTCGATAGACATCGAGAGAAGAAGTATATGGACGCAATGCTCTGGATGATGCTCCCCATGTTTACCGCCGCAGGCTCCGCCATGCTGGCGTTCTACATTATGCAGGCGAAGCTGGAAGTCGCGATCGCCAAAGAACGCGAGGCGCTCGTGGAGGCACGTGCGACGATGCTTGGAATGGAGCGCGAGGTGGACGTACGGGTGAAATGCGCTGAGGAAGAGACGCGGCGTCGTAGCTTCGACGATTTCCTGGCGGACTTCCGGGTGGAAGAGCGTCACTACATGCGCGAAAGCAAGAGCCTCTTCTTGAAGAAGAAATCGATGGTGCTGCAGGAACGCTTGTTCTTCCGCAATATTCCGCTCTCCAATTGGGTGGAACACGAACTGATGATTGAAGAGGGAAGCGATGCGCGCAATCTGGCGCGCGCGGCTTCGATCTTCAGCACTCGTGGTGTGGGATCAGGGGCGGGTGGTGAGGAAGGTTCTTCGGCCTCACCGTCCACCCCTGCGCTCCCCACTCTGCGGCCGGGCCGTGTGCCGACGCCGGCGCGGATGATTGCCTAAGAGCTTTCCAACAACTCGAATACAATAAAGCGGTGGCTACGATGCTGCCGCTTTTTGATTTTCAGCGCCTTGCGCTTGATCGGCAATCCGCTCTGTTGGCTGAGTTCCGAGACCGGATGCTACGTCGCCGAACCGTGCGGCATTTCTCGGATGAACCTGTTCCTTTTGAACTGATACGCCAAGCGGTAGAGGTGGCCGGTTCGGCTCCTTCGGGGGCTAACTTGCAGCCGTGGCGTTTCGTGGTGGTGTCGGATCAGGAGTTAAAGCGCCAAATCCGGATCGCCGCGGAAGCGGAGGAGCGGCAGAACTACGAAGGTCGCTTTCCGCCCGAGTATCTGGCGGCGCTTGAGCCCTTTGCAACCGACTGGCACAAACCGTTTCTCGAGACCGCCCCATATCTGATCGTAGTGTTTCGTATCGACTACACCTTCGATCCAAAGATTCCTGGGGCGAGAAAGAAACACTATTTTGTAAACGAGTCGGTCGGTATTGCAACTGGCTTCCTGCTCGCTGCGTTGCATATTGCTGGTCTAGCTTCATTGACCCACACGCCGAGCCCAATGGGCTTCCTAAGCAAGATTCTGAAGCGCCCGGCGAACGAACGGCCATTTCTATTGATCCCGGTAGGTTATCCTGCTCCGAACGCAACAGTCCCTGATATCCGCAAAAAGACTGTCGATGAAATCCTGATCCATGAAGCCAATCACTGAAGTGGCCGCAGGCCTGGGCATCCCGGCTGACTCGCTCTACTGTTATGGACCGCATATCGCCAAGGTGCGATTGGCGGCGATGCCATCCGCTCCGTCTGCACGCGGGAAACTGATCCTGGTCACCGGCATCACCCCCACCAAACATGGCGAGGGGAAGACGGTGACAACGATCGGTCTGGCGCAAGGGCTGGAGCGAATCGGGAAGCGCGCGGTGGCAACGTTGCGACAGCCGTCGCTCGGGCCCGTGTTTGGCGAGAAGGGCGGCGCGACTGGCGGCGGCCGATCTCAAGTGATCCCGCATGACAGGATCAACTTCCATTTCACGGGGGACTTTCATGCGGCGGCCGCAGCTCAGAACACGCTGGCGGCGCTGATCGATTCGCACTTGTATCACGGCAACGAGGCGGGTCTGGATCCACACTCTATCGATTGGCCGCGAGCGATCGATGTGAATGACCGGTCATTGCGGGAAGTGATCACGGGCCTGGGCGGACGGCTGAACGGCAGCCCGAGGCAAAGCAAGTTTGTGATTACCGCAGCGTCGGAGATGATGGCGATACTCGGGTTGGCGCATTCGATGGACGACTTGCGACGCCGGATTGGCGCGATCGTGATTGGCACTACGCGCGGTGGGGCGGTGTTGCGGGTCGACGATTTGCGGGTGACCGGGGCGCTGCTCGCGCTGCTGGCTCATGCGCTGGATCCGAATCTGGTGCAGACAACCGAGGGCACGCCGGCGTTTGTGCATTCCGGTCCGTTTGCGAATATCGCGCACGGCACGGCGAGTGTGGCCTCGCTGAAATTGGCGTCGGGCCTGGCTGACTATGTGGTGAATGAAACTGGTTTCGCCGCCGATTTGGGGGCCGAGAAATTCTTTGACGTCGTAATGCCATTGTCCGCGCTGCGGCCCGCCGTTGCAGTGGTCGTGGCGACTGTCCGCGCCGTCGCCGCGCAGACTGATGAGGCCGTGGTTTCGCAGGATACGCTGGAGCGGGGCGTGGTTAATCTTGACAGACATGTAGAGAATACGAAAAGCTTCGGCGTTCCGGTTGTGGTGGCTTTGAATCGTTTCCCGTCCGACGACCCTGCGCTATTGGCCTGGCTCCAGCGATATTGTGAATCTACGCTCGGTGTCGGTTGTGCGGTTAGCGATGTGTATGGACAGGGCGGCGAGGGCGGGCGCGAACTGGCGGAGAAGGTGGTGGCCGCCGCTGCTCTGCCTTCCGATCCTCAACCACTCTACTCGCCCGAGCTTCCGCTGGTGGACAAGATTCGGACGGTGGCGACGCGAGTTTATCGCGCCGGCAGTGTGGCTTTTGAACCTGCTGCGCTGCGCGCGGCGAAGAAGTTGCAAGAGGGCGGATTCGGCCACTTGCCGGTTTGCATGGCGAAGACTCAGTATTCGTTTTCGGACAACCCGAAGTTGAATGGGGTGCCGTCGGGGTTCGTGCTAACGGTCAGCGATTTACAGCTGCGAGCCGGGGCCGGTTTCGTGACTGCGTTATCAGGCAGCATATCGCTGATGCCGGGTCTTGGCAAAGAGCCGGCGGCTATGAAGATGGACGTGGACGAGGATGGCGGGATCACCGGACTATCGGTCTAGTCAGTTTCCCCGACGATTAGCTCATAAATACGATCCAGATCGTCTTGTGAGAAATAGTCAATTTCTATTCGGCCACGGTTGGCGGACTTTTCCAGGATCCGAACCCTAGTGCCGAGCGTGCGCTCCAGTTCCTCGACGGCAGCCTTGACGTTTGGATCGACCTTGGGGGGAGCCTTCGGTTCGCCCGGGTCCCGTGGTTCATTTAGTTTCTGGACGTATCGTTCGACTTGTCTTACCGAAAGACCCTCGGCTGATGCTTGATCTCCGAGTTGGCGCTGGAGATCCGGGTCAGTTAAGCCGAGGAGCGCGCGGGCGTGGCCCATTGAGAGCCGATGCTCAGCCAGGAGAAGCTGGATTTCCGAAGGGAGCTTGAGCAGCCGGATCATGTTGGTGATCGTGGCGCGGTCTTTTCCTGTGCGTCGGCCAATTTCCTCGTGGCTTAAATGATGTTCCCGGGATAGGCGGTCATAGGCGACGGAGATTTCCATCGGGTTAAGGTCTTCCCGCTGGATGTTTTCGATGAGTGAGATCTCAAGGAGTTTCTCATTGGCCAGCTCTTGCACAACGACGGGAACGCGATCAAGACCGGCGATCCTGGCGGCGCGCCATCGACGTTCACCAGCGATCAATTCGAAGCGATCACCGATGCGGCGAACGATGATAGGTTGGATGATTCCGTTGGCGCTGATGGAGTCAGCCAATTCCTGTAGGCGGGCTTCCTGGAAAATCGTGCGGGGCTGTAACGGGTTTGGATCGATGAGGGAAATCGGGAGTTCGGTTGGGCTGGATGCGGGGTTTAGCTGTTGGGGCTTCGCGTCAGCCTGCTCTTCGCGGGTCGGAGGAGCGGCTGTTGGTGTTGGCAGAATGGGCGGCCTCGCGAATTCAGCGAGGCCGGCTGGCGGACGGTTGGGTAAGAGTGAGCCAAGACCCCTGCCGAGCGCCTTTTTTTCCGGAGGCTTGTTACCGATAGTCATTCTTCACTCCCACTCGCTTTAGTCTCACTTGCTGAGGCTTTGCTTAGAATTTCCTTGGCCAGCTTGATATAGCTTTCCGCGCCTTTTGAGCGAACGTCGTACAGGATCACAGGCTTGCCGTGGCTGGGCGCTTCTGCCAAGCGTATGCTCCTTGGGATGACGGTCTTGAAGATTTCATCCTGGAAGAATTCACGTAGATCGTCAGCGACTTGCTTACCGAGGTTGGTTCGCTCCTCAAACATCGTCAGGAGGATTCCTTCGATTTTGAGGGCATGGTTGAAGGATTCGTTCACTCGTTCGATCGTGTCCATCAGTTGAGAGATACCCTCCAACGCGAAGAACTCACATTGGATAGGAATGATGATCGAGTCCGCCGCGAGCATCGCGTTGAGGGTGAGTAAGTCTAATGCCGGGGGGCAATCGATCAGGATGAACTGATATTGTTCACCCAGCGGAGCAAGGGCATCCCGTAAGCGGAACTCTCTGTTTGGGGCATCCACTAGTTCGAGGTTCGCGCCTACGAGGTTTTTGTCACCCGGGAGGATATCCAGGCCTTCCATTAGGGTTTTAACGATCACCACTGCCGGGTCAGCGCCTGAGAGTAAGACATCGTAAAGCGTGGCGGTGAGCTCATCTTTTACAATGCCGAGGCCCGTGGTTGAGTTTCCTTGTGGATCGATATCCACAACGAGAACGCGAACGTCGTTAGCAGCTAGCGAGGCTGCCAGGTTAATGGCGGTGGTGGTTTTTCCGACTCCGCCTTTTTGATTGGCTATTGCGATAGCTTTGGCCATGGGACAAAGCCATGGTAGCACCGGAATGAGTCTTTCGTATCGTTCCACGTGAAACCAAAGGCACCATGCGACCTAACCTCAACAGGTTCCACGTGGAACCTACCATACCCCATCCATAGTGGTTCACTCGCCAGACAGTACCCACTTGGGGACACTCTTATCTCGGGCTTCTGAGGATTTCGGTTGCGCCCAAAGGAATGACGAAGAACGGCGGACCGCCTGGAGTCGCCGCACCGGCCCGACGGACCCAAAAACGTGGCTAACGCGTGGACGGACTTCTCCGCACGCCTCGGCGCGATAAGAACCCGCCGACTGAGGTCACTCGGATAGATCGACCAGCGCACTACTAACCGCTGCACCCAACGCGGCCTGACGAGACTTCGGCGGCCCCACCATCTTTTCAGAGCCCCCAGCGGCTAGAGGGCGCTGTTTTCCCTCCGTGGGTGCGCGGCAAGCCCGCCGGCCAACATTTCGGGCCGGTTCTTCAGTTGCGCCTCTCCCATTCCTACTGCGACGCAGCCGAAACAGATGGGCAAGCAACGACGCCGTTAATGCTACGGCCTGACACAAAACGGCGAATACCAACTACGGCACCCGCCCTTGAGTCGGCAACTTCCAGCCCTCGCCAACCTCGCCACCCGCGCTTCCGAGCCCAACAACGGCGCCCGCCCTTGCGTCGGCAACTTCCAAGCGGACTAGTGGATGCCCCAAACAGAGAGTTCCGCTTACGATTTGTCTCAGACCCGGCAGCGCGGTCTGCAACGACGGCGTCACTTCACAACCTTTCAACCCAAAAACGGCAGTTGGCCACCGTGAGGCCAGCCAACCGCCTGGGGCCAGTTGGAGTTTCAACTGCCGGCGCACTTCACCCATTGGGTGGAACTCACTTCTTTTCTATGCACATGCCGACAAGGAAGTCGAGATCGAGCAGCGAGGCCAACTGCCGCTTTAGGTTTAATCGAGAACCCCGAGAGGAAAGGAAAGCGACGGTTTGACGACGTCGTCCCCGCCGTCCCAATCGGAAACGTGATCGCGTGGGTGGCCAGGCATCAATGGTGCGGGAAACTGGTGGCTGGGGCCGATTATTCAGCCCGGCCCCCAGGGCCGTAGTGACATTTACGTCCACTCCCAGGCGGGGTGGATAGCGATCGATCCCCGTCTTGCACGCTTAGCCGAGTTTGCGAACCATTCACGAGAGGGGCCAACGAGTCGTCGACTTCGGGACCGAATTCATCAATGGCGCTTCGCAGTTCACCTCCGGAAGGGACCGGCCAACGGCAGAACGATCATCGACATTCTCGCAACCCGAGGAACGTCCCCAACCGATCTGGAGCGACCTATCAATGGCGAAGACGGAACCTTGAGGCCAAGCCTTCGCCACTCGTCTTCGAGAGGCATGGCAGGTGCCAGTCAGACGGCTGGCGTGACGATCGATCACTCTGATATCCGCCGGCTCGAAAACGCACGATCCTGATTCGTCGGGGAGCTGGCTCGGACGAAAGGCGCGGGTCGGGCCGGATTCTCCTTTTCGTTTGGCTGCCCGACTGTCACCCGCATCACCTCTCGAAAACGTTCATCCTTCTTCACGCCATCCGGGGAGGCGTTTACTCAGTTGCTTGTGTTTGACGTTGACTGCGATAGCTCGCAGTTGCTTCACCGGCCCCAGCTTGCCGATCAACTTCCAGATTGACTCCAGACGATCCGGGGAGCGACCGCCACGGCAGTCTGGGCCAGGACATCCATTCCTACAAAACCGCACGCTAGTCATTTGCGGCCAACTCCTTTCGTAGGCGGCTCTGCCCGGCTGGATTCAACTCTTCGCTAGCGCAACCCGCATCACCTATAGCGACTGGTCGCTCCATATTGACTTAACGAAGCAAGATGTCGCTCGACGGCTACGCTTTCGAACCGTCAGGCCACGACCGCGTTCTCACCCGGTATCTCATCGTATAAACAATACGGTAAGACTCGAAAACACACCATCAAGCTGATAGCTCCTTCCGCCGATGAACGAGAATGAAGTGGCTCGCTCTGGCGATCGGATTCGTTCTGACTTCGGCCACAGCCTGGCATTTGCCATTTGACCGAATCGCCAAAGGCCAGAACGATTTTCTCGCCATTTATTGCGGGGCAAAGTTGATCGGCACCGGTAACCTGCATTCAGTGGAGGCGCACCGGGAAATCGCCGAACGTGACGCCGGGATCTGGATGCCCTCGGTCCTGTTCACGCGCCCGCCATACTATGCCGCTGTGCTGCGGCCTCTGGCAAAACTGCCGTATCGCACGCTCTACACCGGATTCCAAATCGTAAGCCTCGCAGCCTTGGGCGCCTTCCTTTGGACCTTCCGACGCGTGCCTGATCTTTGGATGTGGGCGGCTTGCAGCCTGCCGCTGGTCGTGTTGTTCGCCAACGGACAGGATGTAATTCTGCTTACATTCGCGTTTGCCGGAGCCGTCGAATCGGACCGGCGCGGGCGATCGAGGCTAGCAGGGATCCTGCTCGGCTTGTGTACCATCAAGTTTCACCTTTTCTGCCTGACACCGATCGCCCTGCTGTCGCATCGAAAATGGCGGATGATTGCCAGCGCATCGGCCGTCACTCTGGCCGGCGTGATTGGCGCGATGGCGTTAGAGGGGCCCGGCTGGATGATGCGCTACGCTGCATTCCTACGGCGCCCGGAACTGCATCCGGCGCCGCAACCGCTGAACTTCCACGCCGCCGTTGGGGTTCTCCAAGGCGGGGTGTGGTTGGAGGGAACATTGGCCGCACTTGTGATCGGATGTCTGGTTTGGCTCGGCTGGCAGCGCCGCCTCAGTTTCCCGGCTTTGATTTCGCTGTGCGTCCTCGGAGGTTTGTTGATTTCAGGGCATGCCGGCATGCATGACTACGCACTGCTATTGGCGGCCTACGCAATCACGGATGGTACGCTGCAGAAAGGCTTTGCTTTTCTACTGGCGCCGCCGGTATACATTCTGGTGCTGCTCCCAGGGGTTTGGAGCCTTCTGGGCGTCACGATGCTGACTTCGATTTTGCTGCTGCCACTCTCGCAAAAATACCCACCGGGCTTTGCGCTAGCCTCTGCGCCAGCAGTTCGCTAAGCTAAGTTTTAGATCCGTTGCGCCGTCACATCCACCCAACCCTGAAATTCCTCATGGAAACTGAGGTCCACGTCTACGCCTTTTCGATGGCGGCCAACGTGCTTCTCTCGTTGTTCCCGTTCTTCATCGTGATGGTCTCGATTTGCCGTTACATCCTGCACTGGCCCGCGGCCGAAGAAGCGATCTATCTGGCGCTGCGCGACATGTTTCCGGGTCCAATCGGCGTGTTCATTCCGGACAATCTGGTGAGGGTGCTCGCACGCGATGGCGCGCCTCAGGTTACCTCGCTCTTCCTATTGCTTTTCACGGCGAACGGGGTCTTTGAGCCGCTGGAAGTGGCCTTGAACAAAGCCTGGGGCATCACGAAAAACCGGAGTTTCGTTCGCAATCAGCTCGTCAGCATGGGATTGATTCTGGTCTGCGGCGGCTTGACGTTTATTTCCTACCTGCTGGCCGCATTGAACCTTCAGATTCTACGCACGCTCGGCGCGACCAGCACTTTTGGCGCGGCGTTCGGGTTGGGCATACTTAAAATGATCGCCATTCCGCTGTCGATCGTGGCGCTCTTCCTCGTCTACTGGCGTTTGCCGAATGGCAAAGTGCCGGCGCGCCAACTAATCCCGGTCTCTGTGATCGTAGGCGGCACGCTTGAATCGCTGAAATACGTATCCATGCTAATCGGCCCTACGCTTAGCCGGAAGCTCGATCGGGAGTATGGCCCCTTCGAATACTCAGTGACGATCATCCTGTGGAGTTTCATCGCATCAATGATCGTCTTGGCGGGCGCCGACTACGCCGCGCGCACCGCTCGTCCGGTAAGCGGTTTACAACACGATGCTACACCCGATACAGTAGAGGAGGAATCTGATAGCTATGCCTCGCACCAGCAGCAACTCATCCCCGAACCAGATCACACGCCGTGACGCCACCAAACTCGCTGGCGCAGCGGCGGCAACAGCGATCTTTGCGCCTCGCATCCAAACCGTGAAAGCCGCCAACAACCAACTGCAGTTCGCTGTCATCGGCACGGGCGGCCGCGGCTATTATCACCTCCAACATTGGAACGTTGTCGATGGGGCCCGCTGCATTGCCGTCTGCGATATCGACGAGACCAATCTCAAGAAGGCTCAGGCAGTTTCTAAGGACAAGCCGGAAGCCATCAAGGATTACCGCGAAGTTCTGGCGCGCAAGGACATCGAAGCGGTCCAGATCGCGACGCCACTCTACACGCACTTTCCGATCATGAAAGATGCGCTGCTCGCCGGCAAGCATGTGTTCTGCGAAAAGAGCCTCGTCTTCACCGCCGCCGAAGTTGTGGAGTTGCGCAAACTCGCCGCCGAGCATCCGAAGCTGATTTTGCAGACGGGCCTTCAGCGCCGCTACAGCCAGTTCTATCAAACGGCCAAGCAGATGGTGGACCAGGGACTGATCGGCCGCGTGACTCACGTGTCGGCGCAGTGGCATCGCAACAGCCTCGGCAAAACGTGGCAGCCGCCCAGTTGGCGTGTCTTTAAGAAGTACTCCGGCGGACTCACCGCTGAGCTGGCGTCGCATCAGGTTGATATTGCCGATTGGATGATCGGCTCACATCCGGAGTTCGTTACCGGCGTCGGCGGGATCGACGAGTATAAGGATGGGCGCGACGTTTACGACAACATCCAACTCATCTTCAAGTACCCCGCCGGCCAGAAGATGATGTACAGCTCCATTTCCACCAATCAGCATCTGCCGCTTTTTGGCTCGCAGCGTACGCAGTTCGGCGAAATGATCATGGGCACCGACGGCACGATTCACATTACGGTGGGCACCGATCAGGAACCAGCGACTGCGATGTGGTTCTACGAACCAGGCCCGAAGAAGGCGCAAGCGGCTGGGAGCGGCAAGGAAAAATCGGCCAAGGCAAATGCGTCGTTGCTCAGCACCGGCAAGGGCGGCAAGGGACTGCCTGTTCTCTTTGACAATGCCAAGGTGAAGGATTCCGATAGCTTCCTCGAACGCGAAATGAAGTTCGCCAAGATGTGGCTCTACAAGAAGGGCGTGATGGTTCCCGAGGAAACGAAGAACCCGGTGGACACGCAACTGGAAGCCTTTATCGATAGCTGTCGCAATGGCACTAAGCCGAAGGCCGATATCGAAGTGGGACTTGAAGATTCGACCAACGTGATTATGGCGAACCTCGCGATGGATGAAGGCCGCCGGGTCTACATGAACGAAATAGATAAGCTGGCCGGCAAGGCTCCCGCAGCGATGCCGGACAAGGTGAAGAAGGCGGCCGGCTAGAGCGTTTTCATGCTTTCCGTAGACTTCCGCTCGCTTACGCGCACGGCTCAGAACCGAGCCGCGACCGCAAGGGAGTGGTCTACACCAACACTGAAAATGCCCTAGGACTTCTCGTCAGCCGAAGGTCCGTAGATCGCGGGCACCGAAACGTCCATTAATCGCAGGTAGACCGACAACTGGCCGCGATGATGCACGATGTGGTTCATGACCATTCCGCGGAGGCAAGCGACGCGGGGCATCGACATCAGGGTTTGACCGGCGGACTTGAGCGTCCACATGTTCATCCACGCCGAGTCGTCGGTCGCGGCGGTGAGCGCCTCTTTGACCGATGCAAAATTCGCGTCCAGCCTGGCGACGATTTCGGCAACCGACTTGCCATCGAACGCTTCCCACTTTGTGCCGCCCACCTGGGCCAGATCGAGTTCGTCGACCTTGATGGTGGCGTCACCCCACGAATACATCTCCGCGATGTGGCTGGCAAGTTTACCCGCCGTCATCGATTTTTCGTGTGGCTTCCAGCCGAGCTTGTCGTCCGGGATCCGGAGAATCATCTTGCGCGTCGTCGAGACTTCGTGATCCAGTTCACCGAGGAATGATTAATTGATGGGCATACCATCGAAATTATGGCACGCCTGGCAAAGCTAAGCGACAGCTCCCCGAATCACCTCACCGCCCGTGTCGGTCAGCCGCATGTTGCGCCCGGCGTGATAGTGCATGAGCCGCATATCGCTTAGCCCCATCAAATGCAGAATGGTCGCGTGTACATCGCGCATGCGATAAATTTGGTCCACCGCTTTCCAGCCAAGATCGTCGGTCGCTCCCACCGCGACGCCGGGCTTGGCTCCACCGCCGGCGAAAAACATCGTCATCGCCTTGGTGTTGTGATCGCGCCCCGCCTTGTCGCGCAAGTCCGACGGGTGATCCGGAGTTCGGCCAAACTCACCCATCCAGACAATCAGCGTCGAATCGAACAGGCCTCGTTGCTTGAGGTCCTTAATCAATCCCGCAATCGGCAGATCGACCTCTTTGGCGTTTTTCGCGTGCCCCTTCAAGATCTCCGTATGGCTGTCCCACGACTGGCTGGGCGTATAAAGCTGAACGAACCGGGTGCCCTTCTCCACCAACTGCCGCGCCATCAGGCAACGCGTCCCGAACGATCGCGTGGTCTCCTCGCCAATCCCGTACATCGCCTTGGTGGCTTCGCTTTCCTTGGCCAGATTCAGAACTCCCGGCACTTCCGCCTGCATGCGATAGGCGAGTTCATAGGCATCGATGCGGCCCTGCAAATCCGGGTTCGTGAAGTTGCCTTCCAGGTACGAGTGATTGTAGGCGCGCAACAGCGCCATCTGATCCTGCATGTCGCGCTGGCTCAGTCCGCCGGCGGGCTGCAGATCGCCGATGGGATCGCCCTTCCACTGCATCATGGTGCCCTGGTAGCTGGCCGGAAGAAATCCCGCGCCCCATTGCTGCGTGCCGCTGAAGGGCAGGGCGCGATAGTCCGGCAGCACGACAAACCCAGGGAGATTCTGATTTTCCGTACCCAGCCCGTAGGTGACCCAGGAACCCACCGATGGGCGGCCGGGCAACACGAGGCCGGTGTTCATCAGAAAAGTCGCCGCCGGATGGTTGCCGTTCTCGCCGGTGATGGTCTTCACGAACGCGATGTCGTCGACGCAAGTCGCAAGATGCGGAAACAACTCCGAGACGTCCATGCCGCACTGGCCGTACTTGGCGAACTTCCAAGGGCTCTTGAGAATCAGCCTGGGCTTGGCGTATAGATCCGGCTGGTCGGTCCGCTTCTCATTGGTCCAATCGAGCGTGGTGTTATCGAACTTCTCCAGCGCGGGCTTCGGATCGAACGTATCCATCTGCGCCACGCCTCCCAGCATCGTCAAAAAAATGCAGGACTTGGCTTTGGCCGAATGATGCGGCGCCCTGGGCGCCAAGGGGTTCGAAGACGTGATGGCGGCTGTCCCGATGCTGGAGTTCAGCAGATCCATCAGCGCCAAGCCCCCGGCGCCAACGAGGCTTTGATACAGAAAATTCCGGCGGTTCCATTCGCGATTCATGCGTGCTTACTCCAGATAAAGAAACTCGTTCAGGTTAAAAATCACCGTCGCCAGCCGCGATAGCGCTTCCACGGGTTGACGGCCATTGTACAGTTCGCGCGCCATCTGCACTTCCGCCGCCGCAGGCTCCCGCAGCAACGCTAGCGAAAAAGCTTTGTGGATCTGGCGCGACGGATCCGGCCCGGCCAACTCAATCAGGCGCGAGGCGAAGCGCTTGGACTCAGTTGCCGTCAGCTCTCCGTTCAACAGCGTGAGCGCTTGCGGGGCCACGGTCGTAACGCTGCGCCGGGCGCAAGTCTCGCTCATGTTCGCCGCGTCGAATACTTCCATCAGCGGCATGGCGAGCGACCTGCGTTGAAAGGCGTAGATCGACCGGCGCAACTGGGCTTTCTCATCCGACGGATACCATTTGAACATTTGGAAGCCCTGGGCAATCTCGTCCTTCACGTAGAAGAACATTCCAGGGCCGCCCGCTTCGCGATTCAACCCGCCACTAAGCGCCAGGATCGAATCGCGCAAGGCTTCGGACTCGATCCGCACCCAGTTCATGCGCGACAGCAGCCGGTTGTCCGGATCGCTCCCCGCGATTTTCGCAGCGTCCGGATGCCGCGTGGACTGGCGATATGTATTGGAGGTGAGCATGAGCCGATGCATCGCCTTGACGCTCCACTTTTCTTCGACAAATTTGCCTGCCAGCCAGTCCAGCAGTTCCGGGTGAGACGGACGGTCTCCGTTCAAGCCGAAATCGGATGGCGTGCGCACAATCCCTTCGCCAAAATGATGCTGCCAGATCCTGTTCACCATCACACGCGCTGTGAGCGGGTTCGCCGGGCTGGCAATCCATTCAGCCAAAGCGCGCCGGCGTCCGGAACGGTATCGCCCCACGAACGGAATCTTCGCAGGCTCACTATTGCCGGTGATGCGTTTTAGAAAGCCTGGCTCGACCACTTCGCCTTTGCCCGTGCGCTCTCCTCCGGCCAGCACATGGGTCGGTTCAATCTCGAGGACAGCGGGCGGCGCAACCTCGTTGACGCTGTAGGCGATCGGCTGGTAGCGCGCCATTTCCAGATTGATCTTCTGAATCCGCTCCTGGGCATCCTTGTGGGTCTTTCGCTCCTCCGCCGTGAAAACAGGATTGTCTTTGTCACCCAGCGCGCGCTGCAGGTTGTCCGCTTCCGGCTTCTTCCCATCGGCGCTCCTGCCGGCGGCGGCCGAAGTCAGCTTGGCGCGGAGCTCCTTTTCCAAGCCTTGCAGTTGCTGGTCGGCGGTTTCGAGATCGTCTTCGTAACGGCGCAACAGTTTGCGCAGCGCGAGCCGGCCTTCGACTTCGAGAAACGGTGCGGGACGTTCGTCGATTCGTGTAGAGGCAAAAAACGCCTGCATACGGTAGAAGTCTTTCTGCGGAATCGGATCGTACTTGTGATCGTGGCAGCGTGCACACCCGACAGTCAGGCCAAGAAAAACCTGCGTCGTCGTGCCAGCCATCTCGTTCAGCCAATCCAGGCGAAGCTGTGCGTCGAAGTTGGCATCGCGCTCAAATGGTCCCATGCGCAGGAATCCGAGAGCGAGCAGCCCCTCGTTTTCCGCCCGCGGTCCCCGAGCGGCGGCCGCGGCGGCTGGACGGCGGTCCATTTCGTCGCCCGCCAGTTGCTCCTGGATGAATTCGTCGTAGGGCTTGTCACGATTGAAAGCCCGGATCACGTAATCGCGATACCGCCAAGC
Source organism: Acidobacteriota bacterium (assembly GCA_043755595.1). Classification (GTDB taxonomy): domain Bacteria; phylum Acidobacteriota; class Terriglobia; order Bryobacterales; family Bryobacteraceae; genus VFZP01. The sequence goes on from JAYUSQ010000228.1 coordinate 38,646, forward strand.
CGTGGGCCGTTCGCCGTCGATGGCGAATCCGTCGCTTTCGGCAAACCGCGCCAGGTCCAGCCAATGGCGCGCCCAACGCTCTCCGTAACGGCGATCCTCCAGCAGTTTGTCGACTAGCTTTTCATACGCATCCTGGGCCGGGTCGTTGAGAAAAGCGTTGGCCTCGTCCTCTGTGGGTGGAAATCCAACGAGATCGAAATAGACTCGCCTCATCAGCGCGCGTTTGGCAGCCGCGGGAGCCGGTGAGAAGCCTTTCTCATCGAGCTTGGAGAGTACGAAAGCGTCGATAGGATTTCTGACCCAGGCGGAATTCCCGGCGGACGGAATCTTCGGCGTGGCAGGCGACGAGAATACCCAGGCAGCGTGGTCATTCGCGCCCGGCGCCGGCGGGCCGGCCGGTTTCATCGAATCGATCGCGGCCGCCAACATAGTGACAACGCCATCCGCCAGCGGCTTGCCGCCCATCGGCATCCGTGGATTCCGCTCGCCGCGGATGAATTGCATGAGCAGGCTGTGGCTCGATTGTCCGGGACGAATCGCTGCGCCCCGTTTGCCGCCCTTGAGCAGATCGGCCAAGCTCGCGACCGACAACCCCGCTTGCGCTTGCGATCCGAAGTGGCATCCGGCGCAATTCGCCTTCAGAGCCGGCTCAATCTTCTCCCGAAAAATATCCCGCTCGTCCCCCGCCGCCGGGAAAACGAGAGCTATAAACAGTGAAGCTAGTATTCCGATCCGAACCATCGGTCCTCCGAGTCGAGTTAGCGCAAAAGCCCAACCGATACGCAGCAAGGGCTGTAGAAATCATACGCTGAACCGCGAGCGCGGTGTGGGATCTCTCAATCGCGAAGAGCGGCGGCCGGATCGATACGCGCGGCTCGAAGCGCCGGCATGGTGCAAGCGGCGAGTGCGATCGCCGCGACCACCGCAGCCATCGCCGCATAGGTAAACGGATCGGCCGGCTTGACCTCAAACAGCAGCGTCTCCAGATAACGCGCCGACGCCGCCGCCCCTGCCAAACCTGCAACGATGCCGAAGACCACCGGTTTCATACCTTGCGCAATGGCGACCCGAAGAATGTCGCGCGGTTGCGCTCCGAGCGCCACTCGCAGACCCATCTCCGCGGTTCGCCGGTTTAGCCAATACGAGAGCACGCCATAAACGCCCGCCACCGCCAGCAGCAACGCGAGCGCGGAGAACAAACCAGGCAGCATCGTCTGCAGACGGCGCGGGGCAACCGACTGGCCGATCATATCTTCCATCGTGCTTGGATCATAGAAAGGCAACACCGGATTGACTTCGGATAGGAGAGAGCGAAACGCAGGCACGCCCTGCATCGGCGCGTTGGCTGTCTGAACCACGACTTCCCACGACTGGCGGCCTTGACGTGACGCCGGAAGATAGATCACCGGATTCGGCTCGCGCTCAAGATCGCGCTCACGCATATCCGCTACGACTCCGACAATGCGCGCGGGGCTTGTTGCTTTGGTCTTTCCAAAGAGTCAACGGCCGGCCAATCGGATCCTGTCCCGGATAAAGCATCTCCGCCACCCGGCGGCTGATCACCACCGGGCTGTCTTTTCTGGGGTTCGCTTCCTCTTCCGGGAGAAACGTACGTCCAGCGACGAATCGAATGCCGAGCGTTTTGAAATAGCCGGCCGAGGCAAGACGCCAACTGGCCCACGGAACCTCTCCGCCCGGCCGCTCAACGCCAGGAGCGCCGAAACCCATACCAGTGTCGCCGGATAGAAAAGGCCGCGAGCTCACCGCAGCCGCTGACTTGACATAAGGCAGCTTTCGCAGCCGATCCAGGTACGCAGTGGTGGTTTGCCATTGCACCTGCTCCGGCATCCCACCGGGAAGACCGACCGAGAAGAACACGCGCTGATGCATCTCAAAACCGCGCTCCACGCGGTTGACCTGAGCGAAGCTGCGGATGAGAAGCCCCGCGCCGATCAGCAGCACCAGAGAGAGCGCCACTTCGCCCGCCACCAGCAGATCGCGCAGGCGAGCTTGCGCCCGGCTGCCGCCCGCCTGATTCCGGTCCGATTCAGGGAGGGCCGAGCCGAAGGCGATCGACGGCGCTTGCAAAGCCGGCGCGAGTCCGGCGAGCAAGCCAGTGGCGAGTGTGACGAAGAAGGTGAAGGCCAGGACATAGCCGTTGAGCTCGACCTCCGCCAACCTAGTACTACTGTGTTATAAAAAAACAATTTGATGTAGAATTGTTTTGTGGGATCACGCTTGTCTTCGCCAGGCCCGCAACTAAGGCGCT
>JAYUSQ010000229.1:0-13358 GCA_043755595.1 Acidobacteriota bacterium
TCACTGTCACCGGTTCGGCCTTCGGTCAGGGCAACGCGAACGTGACATACCGCGCCACGGCCAATACTGGGGGCGCTGCGCGCACCGGCACGATCAATGTGAACGGCGCCATTTTCACGCTGACTCAGTCTGGCGCAGCGGCGTTTCAACTCAGCCCCTCGGCGGCCAACTTCGCATCGTCCGGTGGACCAGGGGCATTCAGCGTAAGTGGCGCGGGAGGGTTCACCGCCGTTTCGAATGCCGATTGGATTTCGGTCGTTTCCACGGCTCCGCCCTTTGTCGGCTACGAAGTTGCGCGCAACTTATCGAGCGCCGCCCGTAGCGGGACGATTTCCGTAGGGGCCAGCCTGTTCACCGTCACGCAGCAGAGAATTCAGCCGCCTGGTGGCGGGACGTCGACTAGAGGCCTTCACTTTGTGCCCGTGCAACCGTGCCGCGTGGTGGACACGCGCAGCGATGCCGGCCAGTTCGGCAAGCCCGCGCTCGCCCCAGGCGCCGCCCGGAGTTTCATCGTACCGTCCAGCGGTTGCAGCATCCCCTCAGCCGCCAAGGCTTATGCGTTGAACGTTACCGTCGTCCCGGCTGGGCCTTTGGGCTATGTGACGATTTTTCCGGCGGACCAGACACAGCCGCTGGTTTCCACGTTGAATTCGATTGACGGCCGTGTCAAGGCGAATGCCGCCATTGTTCCGGCTGGCGCCGGAGGTGCAATTAGTGTATTCGCCACGAACGCCACCGAGTTGGTAGTCGATATCAATGGCTATTTCATTGAGCCGGGAACCGCCGCTGAAGCCCTCGCCTTTTATCCCGTCGCCCCCTGCCGCGTGCTCGATACTCGAAATCCTAACGGCCCGCTCGGCGGTCCGATTCTCGCGGCCACCGTGGCGCGTTCGTTCCCCGTGCTCAGTTCCAATTGCGGCATTCCCGCCAACGCACGCGCTTATTCGACGAATGCTACTGTCGTGCCGGCGGGCCCGCTTGGGTTTCTGACGCTCTTCCAATCCGGCCGCGCGCAGCCGCTGGTTTCCACGCTGAATGCGCCTACTGGGGCTATCGTCGCCAACGCCGCGATTCTGCCGGCCGGCGACAACGGCGCCATCAGCGCGTACGTGAGCGGCGCGTCCCACCTGATCATCGATATCAATGGCTACTTTGCCCCGCCGGGAGGCTCCACCGCACAGCGCTTCTTCCCCGTGTCGCCGTGCCGCGTACTCGACAGCCGCAATCCCAACGGCGGACTGAGCGGGCCGGTGCTCGCCGCGAACCAGACCCGTACTTGGCCGCTGCCTTCGAGCGCCTGCGGTCTGCCCGCTACCGCCACCGCGTATTCACTGAACGCGACGGTCGTGCCAACCGCGTCGCTCGGGTATTTGACAATGTGGCCGGCCGGGCAAACGCAGCCGCTCGTCTCGACGTTGAATGCGATTGGCGACCCGGTTGTCGCCAATGCCGCAATTGTCCCTGCAGGAGCGGCAGGCAGCGTCGACACGTTTGTCACGAATGAGACGCACTTGATTCTCGACACCAACGGTTACTTCGCGCCGTAACAGCTTGGTGGATAATGGGATTCCATGCGGACACTGCTACTCCTCGCTTTCTCTGCCCTTGCCGTTGCGCAGCAGCCAATTACGATCCCGCTTTACCCGGAGCGTACTTACACGGGCGAAGAGAAGATGGAAGAGCGCGGCCAAAACGGCGTGCGTGACCGCGCTTTTTCTCAAGCGATCCGGCCTGATCTTACGGTCTACTTACCTGCGCGCGAGAAGGCTTCCGGCGCGGCGATCGTCATCGCCCCGGGTGGCGGCTATATCCGCTTAGCCATCGACAAGGAAGGGCACGACATCGCGCGATGGCTCGCTTCGCGCGGCGTCGCGGGCGTCGTGCTGAAATACCGGCTGCCGTTTGCCGATGGCGCCAAGCCCGACAGTTGGCAGTCGGCGCGCGCTGAAGTCGAGGCTTCGCGGAAGACCTCGGCAGTCGCGATCGAAGACGCGCAACAGGCGATGAAACTGCTGCGTGGCCGCGCAGCCGAATGGGGAGTGCGCCCAGACGCGATTGGCATGATGGGCTTTTCAGCGGGTGGGCTGCTGGCCGCGTTGATGGGCGGCGAAGCCGATGCCGCGTTGCGGCCGAACTTCCTCGGCTTGATCTATCCCGCCGTGCCCCGATCGGTGCCGATGCCGGTTTCCATGCCCGTTTTTATTGCACAAGCCGACGACGATCCATCGGTGAAGCCGGAGAGCCTGCTTGGCTATTACGCGGCGTTGAAGCAGGCAAAGATTCCGGTGGAAATGCACATTTATAACTCAGGCGGCCACGGCTTCGGAATGAAGCAGACGGGGAAGACGTCCGCTCAGTGGCCGCTGCAATTTGAAGATTGGCTGAAAGAACGCGGCTTCACGAAGCCGTGATGGCTTACGGAAGCTTCTTAATATCCGGGTAGTTCAGCAAAAACTCGCGCCGCTGATCGGCGAAGGTCTTCAAGCTCATGATCGTCGCCGTGCCCTTCACCATATCTTTCTCGACCAGCGTTTGAAAAGCCTCGTACGATTCCAGCTTGCGCGAGTCGGCCTTCACATCGGCATCCACCAACGCCTGATATTTCAAAGCAATCGGGCCAAGCCGCTTCCAGTCCAGCCATTTGGTGGCGATGTCTTTTAAGTAGCCGAGATACTTGGCGCGCAGGGCAGGCACCGCGACCAAGCGGTTCAACAGCACCTTAACCTTGTCATCGGAGCCGATGAAAGGATCCAGATCCGTACCGCGCGCCGCGCCTGCGCGCAGGTTGGGCGGAGCGTCGTAGAAAGCTTCGTTTCCGTCGTGCGGATAGACGTGAAAAACGCCCTTCCGATCCCAATACAAGTTGTAGTCGCTCGCGCGAATCCAATAGCCGTCGTCGTTGATAAACGCGCTTTCCAGCGCCAGGAATTTCAGCGCGGCGTCGATGTCGAAGATCGGGGCCAACTCCTTCTCCATCTGGTCGAGCGGCGTCTCGGTCAAGACTTTGCAGAGCTTGACCAGGGCAGTCCAGGCCTTCGGATCTTCCTTGCTGTGGATCTCATACAGCTTCTTGTAGTCGTCGACATTGTCGCCAATGTAGTTCAATCCGGCCTTGCCCCATGGGCTTCCCGGAGCCTTCCAACGCGTGCCGCTCGTGGTCTTCCACCAGTCCTTCACGAAGTCGCGGTCTTCCTGCTGGGTGTTGACGTATACGCCCCAATACTCGCCGTTAATCACGATCTTGGCGAGATTGGCTTTCGGAGCCGGCGTATACTCACGGGCGACCTGATAGTACAGAATGCCCTTGAGCATCGTCGCATCGCCGTTGGAGTTCAGCATGTTAAAGGTGCGATACCCGCCCAGCCTTTGATTTTTGTGGACCATGTCCAGCTTGATGTTCAAAGACCGCTTGCGCCCTTCGGCGATAAACAGGAACGAAGAAGCGCCGCGATAGTGAACGCCGACGTCGTTGTACACCTTGCCGTCGACCGTGAGTTTGGCAGGAATGTCGACATCGGTGAAGCGGAATTCGGTGAGTGCTTTCTCCCAGTCGGCATCTTCGAACTCGAGGAAGAACGTACGGACCGTGTTGCCATCGAAAATCCCGGCATCGCCCGCCGGCTTCAGGTCCGCGGGCGACATGCGCGGGCCAGCCTTGGTCGGCTCACTCCCGGCGCGAGGCACGGGACGCCCGCTCGGTGGCCGGGCGGCAGCTTCCTTAGCCAACGTCTCGCGGGCGGTCTTGCGCTCAGCGGCGTTCAACCAACCGTTCCCGTCCTGATCGAAACGCTGGGTCGCTTTCTCTTCGATGGCCATGCCCGCAGCCCAGGCAGGAGCGACTTTGGGCGGTTGCGCGGGCTGGGGTTGGGCGGAAGATGCGGCCGCAAATCCAAGCAACAGGGCACTGAGAATCATTGGGCGAGCGTGTAACGAAATTGTCATAAACCTTCTCGATACTGTACCGCGATTTCCCGGTCCACGCGTTCCTGGGTGCGATCCATCACCGGCGGAGGCGGTAGACCCGCGAGCCCGCCGTTTCCCCCACCTTCTCGTAGCGGGAAACAAGCCACGCGCCCAGATCCGGATAGTTCGAAATGGCAAGTTGGCTGTTGTACGGACCCAACCCATCCACTATCCAGGTGGGTGACAACTCACGGAGACGCGCACGATTACGCGCGGCTAGTTCCGGAAACGTCACGTCGCTTCTAGTCAGATGCCGATCCGCCAACACCCCGGTGAGCGGCTGAGAGTCGAGAAACGGCCCGCTCAATGCGAGGCGAGTGTAGACCAGCACGTCCGGCCGGTAGCCCCACACAAGGATGGTGTCGTCCGGCTCAGCCCTCGATCGGATGAGTTCGGCCGCCCGGGCGCTATCGCGGTTCATACCGGTGTCGGCCCACACCAGTTGAGGCTGCCGCGCCAGCGCAACGTACTTCGGGCCGAAGCGCGCGGCTGGAATCAGGAGCAACGCCAGTAGAGCCCCGCGCCAACGCGGTCTCATCAACGATATTCCGCGCGCGCCCGCCAGGACGGCTGGAGCGAGGAGAACAAGATAGTAGCGAGGCGAGAAACGCAGGCCCAAACAGACCATTGCAAAACTGAGCGCCGTCCAAAGGGCCAACCTGCGCGAGTGTGGCGATGACTCGCAGCGGTAAAACCATATCGCCCCCAAAACAGCGCTGGCTTGGAATCCGCACCATGCCGCCGTGCGGACTAAGCCCTCGTGAAACGGGCTTGCAATGGGCGTGTCGCGCGAGTAAGCCGCACCCCAACGCCAGACTTGATCCCACATGGCGAAAGTGTCGACGGCGAGCAGTGATAACGCCGCGCCCAAGACCGTGGCCGGAACAGCAGCGAGTCCAGCGATAGGAATCAGTAGCAGCGCCTTGCCATTGAAGCCTACGGCCAAGGCGAGGCAAAGCCCGGCCAGGTGCGACCGGCCATGAGTGGCGGCTAACATGGCGGCTAACACGGGCAACAGGGTGAGTAAGTCGGGCGCTAGCGCCATCACTGAAGCTGGGATGCCAAAGGTAAGGTAGAAAGCCAGTAGCGCAGCGGCAAGCCGCGCTTCCCGATCGGTCCACCATTGGCGGGCAATCAGAAACACCAGAAAGCAGCAAAGCGTCACATAGACTGAACCGGCCAGTCGCAACGGCCAACCAGAGCGGCCGGACCACAACCAATAGACTGCGGCGCTTAATGGTGGTTTATCGAATTGAACGTCCCTGTAGAGTGTCCGCCCGTACTGCATCTGGATCGCAGCCGCCGACGGGTAAGCTTCTTCCACCCAAAGGATGTCTCGGTGTGTCCAGCGGAAAGCGAACACCACCGCCAGCAGCCCCAGCCAACCGAGGAAACCACGCATGCACGTTTGACTCTAGCACTACGAGGCGAGACAGCCGGCGCCAGGAACAACGCCTGGCGCCGGCTCAACAGCCGCTAAGCCGCCTTCTTATCGAACAACTCTATGAATAGGTCGCGTGGCTTGACCTCCTTCGGTCGCGAGCGGCCCGTTCCGCTGAAGTATTCATCAAGTGGAAATAGCGAGTAGGGTTCCAATTCCCTGAACACCTTCCCCAAATGCTGCTCAATGCGATAGACCATATGGAAGAAGCTGCCTTTGTCGATCTTCAGCCGCCGGCAGCAGAGCTTCCAGTCGCCGCCCATGACGAAGTGGAACTTGAACACCTGGTGCTCAGGCTCAGTGAGCGAACGCTTGCTGACCAGGCAAAAGTCCGCGATGTACTCTTCCTCTTTCCGGCTCCAAAAGTATCTTCTACCGCCGCCCCCGGGGCCTCTCTCCAGTTGCACCTGCGGGATCTGCTTATCCTTCTCCACACATTCGCGGAACCGCGCGTAGCAAGCGCGAAAGATGTTCCGCAAAACACAATTGCAAGGAATCTCCTTGCCCCCTCGTCCACTGAGAATGCCCGCCCCGTGGCAGCGAGCGCAATGATAACCGGCCAAAGCCAGTGTTTCAGATCGATTCCAATCCATTTTGATTTATTACTGCCTTCCGATGAATGATCGAGTTCTTTGTCCGAACGACCCCGTTCGGCGTCCCTCTTACTCTGTCCGTCGAGACTCGCCTTTTGAGCGCGTTACCCGGCGTCGATCCATGTAGCGATACTAAATCAGAATTAAATACGGTCAATATTGCGCTTTCGAATCGTTTCGTTCCGTCTGGGAGTGATCGGCAGAAGTGGTTGATAAACCGCCACTTGGCTGCTATTCTTGGCCTTGAATTAAAATATATTAATGTTATGATATTTTTATAAAGTCTGACGTAAAGTGGGACTATATTCCTGGGAGGAATAGTTTGAAACCAGGGTTTGCCGACTTGCTGCATCTTGCGCGGCTGGAAGTACGCGGGCGCGTCCGCAACGGGCTCGTTACCGAAAGAGGCTTGGCCACGAAGGCCGGGGTCTCGCAGCCGTATCTGCACAACGTTTTGAAAGGGGTTCGGCAAATGACGCCGGATCTGGCCGATCGGTTGCTCCGGGAGCTGGACTTCGGAGTGGCCGATTTGCTGGCTGACCATGCCCGAACTGCCGGACTCCGGAAGCCCGCCGGTTCCGAGCGCGCCGGGGATCAAGGGCGAAGGGCTGTGGCCTCGCGGTAGACTGCGAGGACCTGGTCGGCCGTGCGTGCCCAGCTAAAACGCGCCACTTGGCGGAGGCCATCCTGAGCCATGCGGAGGCGCAAGGCGTCGTCCTCCAGCACCTCCCTCATACCGCGCGCAATGTCGAAGACATTGTCCGGGTTGACCAGTGTCGCCGCGTCGCCCACCGCTTCGGGAAGAGAACTGCAATCGGAGGTCACGACTGGAGTGCCGCAGGCCATCGCTTCCAACGGGGCCAGGCCAAAACCTTCACGCAGTGAGGGGAACGCGAACAAAGTTGCGGACTCATAAAACGCCCGCAGGGTGTCGAACGGCACAAACCCCAGGAACCGGATGCTGTTTCCCAAGCGCGTGTGTGTCGCCGCCCGGCGTACCTCCGGGTGCTGGGTAATTTCGTCGCCCAAGATGATGAGGCGCAAATCCCGGTAGCGCGGATCGTCAGCCAGTTCGGAGCGGACGACGGCGAAAGCTTCAATCAGGCGCGGCACGTTTTTACGCGGGGTGATATGGCCGGCAAAGAGGACAAAAGGATAGTTGACTTGAAACCGCTCCAGTTGGCGCAGTCTTTCCTGGTCAAACCCGGGCGGGCGGATAGCGAAGCGCGGGTCTGGGGCGCTCGGGATGACTCGAAAATGGGCGGTGGGCATTCCCAGGCTCGCTTCAATGTTGCGTTGAGTGGCGTGTGAAACAGAGATGACGCGGTTGGCCCGGCCGAGTCCGCGCCTCGCCCGGAACAGACTCGCTTGAGCGCGCCAACCAAGACCGGCCGACAACTGGCGGCTCATATCGTGAACCGTCACCACGTACGGATGCGGCATGAACCACGGCACGCGATTCAGCATGATGTGGTAGAGGTCCGCTTTCAGGCTTTTCAGGAAGGCGGGAAAGGCGATATGGTCCAGCGGCTCAAGATCGCTGCGGCTGTAGGGCGCAGGTTCAAAGTTGGCGGGTAAAGCCGGAAGTTGACCGGCGTCTTTGGGATGCGTGACCACTACATAGCGGTTCACCGAATCGATGACCGCCAGTCCCTCTAAAAGGCCGCGTATATACGTGCCTATCCCGAAATCCCGCACGTGGCGGGCGTCCATCACGATCCGCAGCGGAGGATGAGACGGCACACTAGCGCGCGGCGCCCGCGGTGGAGAGCTTCCAGCCGTAGAGCGGGAAACGATCGGTAAGTGCGGTCACGCGTTTGCGGACGGCTGTCACGGTAGGTCCGATCTTGGTGGCGTCGGCGCCTAACTGGTTTACCACCTCGGCTACCAGGCTGGCTACCTCGTGCATCTCCCCAGGACCAAAGCCACGAGTGGTGACGGCCGGACTGCCCAGGCGAATGCCGCTCGGATTCAACGGCGGGTTCACATCGAAGGGGATGCCGTTTTTGTTCACCGTGATGAAGGCCTCGTCCAGGATGTGCTCGGCTTCCTTGCCGCGCACACCTTTGGAAAACACGTCGAGCAGCACCAGATGCGAATCGGTTCCGCCGGAAACAACCCGGAAACCGGCATCGATCAGTCCTTTGGCCATTGCCTCGGCATTGATCTTCACCTGAGCCTGATAGGCGCGGAATTCGGGCGTGAGCGCTTCGAGGAAACAAGTCGCCTTGGCCGCCATTACGTGGCACAACGGACCGCCCTGGGCGCCAGGAAAAACCGACCTGTCGATCAGATCGCCCAAGAGAATATCCTTGCCTTTGGCGTCCTGTCCCATCACTTTGCGCTTGGCGAGAATCATGCCCGAACGCGGCCCGCGCAGAGTTTTGTGCGTGGTCGAGGTAACGATATCGGCGTATTCGCAGGGATTCGGGTAGACGCCGCCGGCCACAAGGCCCGAGAAGTGCGCCATATCGACCAGCAGCAGCGCGCCCACCGAATCGGCGACCGTGCGGAATTTGGCGAAATCGATAATGCGCGGGTAGGCGCTGCCGCCCGCGATGATCATTTGGGGCTTGTGTTCTTCGGCCAGGCGCGCCAACTCGTCATAATCGATGAGCTCGTCGTCCTTGCGTACGCCGTAGGGCACGATCTTATAAGTCTTGCCGGAGAAGTTGAGGGGATGGCCGTGCGTAAGATGGCCGCCATGAGCGAGGTTCATGCCAAGCACGGTGTCGCCCGGCTTGATGACGGCCGTGTAGGCCGCCTGGTTCGCCTGCGAGCCCGAGTGCGGTTGCACATTGGCGTATTCGGCGTTGAACAGCTGCTTGGCGCGATCGCGCGCCAGATTTTCCACGATGTCGATATTCTCGCAGCCGCCGTAGTAACGCCTGCCCGGGTAGCCTTCGGCGTACTTGTTGGTCATGACGCTGCCGGTGGCTTCGAGAATCGCTTCGGAGGTAAAATTTTCGCTGGCGATCAGTTCCAGCCGGGAATTCTGCCGCTCGGTTTCTTTGACGATAGCCGCATAAACCTCCGGATCCACTTCGGCCAGGGGCCTCGCCATCCGCTGCTGTTCGGTCATGTTACTTCCGTCTCTCCTGCTCTTCCAATTGCATGATCTTGGCGACGCGCCGGGCATGCCGGCCGCCTTCGAAAGCCGTGTTGAGGAACGCATCCACCATGGGACCGGCGGTCTCGGCATTGGTATATCGTGCGCCGATCGCGATGACATTGGCGTCGTTGTGTTGGCGCGTGATCCGCGCCGCGTCTTCGCTGGCGACCAAGGCTGCGCGCACGCCGTCCACCTTGTTAGCGGCGATCGACATGCCGATACCAGTGGAGCAAACCAACACCCCTCGGTCAGCCCGTCCATCGGATACTTCGTGTGCGACCAGAGATGCGTAGTCGGGGTAGTCGGTCGACTCGGTGCTCTGCGTGCCGAAGTCATTCACTTCGTGGCCCTCAGCGAGGAGCCGGTCTTTGATGGACTGCTTCAGAACGAAGCCTGCATGATCGGCGGCAATGGCGATGCGCATGGCGGGTAAATATTTCTGGGGAACCCTCAGCTTACCACGGCGGTTTAAGCGGCCCAGGGATCGACCAGAGAAACGCCGCTGTGTTCGAAGTCTTTGATGTTGCGCGTGGCTACCGTTGCCGTATGAACACGAGCGACGGCGGCAATCTGCGCGTCGAAGCTGCCCACTTTGCGTCCGGCCCGCTCAAGCCCGGCCATCAGATCGGCGTAGCTCATTGCGGCTGCTTCGTCGAACGGCAGGATGCGCCCGGCAAACTCGTGCTGAAACATCGCGTCCACCGCCGCGAACAACTCAGACTGCCGCTTGCCGGCCGGCATTCGATTCAAGCCATGGAACATTTCCGCGACGGTTAACGCAGTCACAAATACCTCGCGGTAGTTCTGCGCTCCCAGCCAATCGAGCACCTTTGGTTCCGGGCGGGGCTTGACCACCTCGGATAAGACGTTGGTGTCGAGGATCGTCATTTCGCGCTAAAACTCGGGCGGGTCACGGCCGGGCTCACGCTCAGGAAGCGGAATCTCAACGCCGCCGACAGAAGCCATCCGGGCGCGGATGGCGGTTGCCAGATTAGGAGGCGGGGGTTCACCGGCCAAGGTATTAGTGAGGATCACACGCACCTCCTCTTCCATGGATCTACCGTGTTGAGCCGCGCGGATGCGGAGGCGCAACTTGATAGTATCTTCGAGCTTGCGGACAACAAGTGCGGCCATACGCTAACGATATCATAGATACCATTAATGTCAAGAATAACATTGAGTTCATAGTTATCATAAACATCAATGACATCTATGATAGCAAATGTACCATGACTCCCCGACACGAATTCAGAGAGATCCAAAAACACCCCTCTCTCCGTATACCTACCAGGATTTGTGCTACAGATGGAGATGAATCGCCTCGTTATAACCCTGGCTGCCGCTATCGTGCTGCTCAGCGCGGCCGCCCCGGCACTTGCCGAGGATGAAGAGCCTGCCAAAATCGAGCCGGTTCGCACCAGCATCGTCATTACCGCCAAACCTCTGGAACCGTCAGTCGACCATCGCAACGCTGAGGTATTCAAGCAAACTCTGTTCTCCCGCGACGATCAGGTCTTCCACCAACTCAACGCTGGCATCAACGCCGGACAGCATGAGGGCGGCGGCAAGTCGATCGAAGTGCGCCGGTTCGGCTTCAATCTTGACCATGGCGGCGTCAACGGCGGGTTGAAGGTGTTGGTCGACAACATCCAGCAAAATCAAACTACGCAGGGGCACGGGCAGGGCTACCTGGGCTCGCTCAAAAGCATCAGCCCGGAGTTGATCCAGGAAGCCAATATCATTAATGGGCCATTCAGCGCCGAGTACGGCGATTTCAGCGGCCTGGGCGTCGTGCATATCAGGCTTCGCGAGTCGCTACCCGACTTGGTGACCGCGCGGATGCAGGGTGGATCTTTCAATACCCAACGGGGATTCCTCTCGGTGAGTCCGAACGGGAAAGCGACAGATTCCCTGCTCGCTTACGAAGGTTCACATTCGGATGGCCCGTTTGTGACGCCGTTGGACTACCGCCGCGACAACCTCACCGGCAACTTCTTGCGCCGCCTCTCCGAACGTCGCTCGATCGCGTTCAAGGCAAACGCTGCCGCAAGCGGCTACAACTCCTCCGGCCAGATCCCGCTCGAAGCTGTCGGAGCGAGGCAGCTTGATCGTTTTGGCACGCTCGACTCCGCGCAAGGCGGCAGGACGCGCGCCGCCACCTTGGCCGCCTACTTCCGCCAGGAGCAGACCAACGGCGCCGTCTGGAAGGCGGATGCATTCGTTTCCCGTTCGCTGTTCGATCTGTATTCGAACTTCACCTATTTCCTAAACGATCCAATCGACGGCGACGCCATTCAGCAGCACGATTCACGGCTGCAGCAGGGCGCAAATCTCCAATACACCCGGACGCACAAGATCTCGTCCACGCTAAGCATCCTTGCTGCCGGCGGCAACTTCCACGACAATCAGATCAACGTCGGCCTCTACTCGCGACTCAACCGCGTACCCACCGGCATCGTCACTGCGGCCAACGCGCGGGTTTCCAACGGCGCAGGGTACGTACAGGAGACCGCCGCCTTCCTGGCCGGCAAATTGATTCTCGGGGCTGGTATGCGTTTCGACGCTTTCCGCTTTGACGTTCGGGATCGGGTTGACCCGGGCAACCGAAATGCAGAGTCGTCCGGCCGGTGGCAGCCCAAGTTAAGCGCTGCGTATTCGCCCACAAACCGTGTGCCGCTCACTCTGCACGCTAACTACGGGCGCGGCATTTCTTCGATCGACGCGCGCAGCATTCTCACTAATCGCAACGGTGTGAAACTAGCTACGACGGATTTCTCCGAAGTTGGTTTGTCGACACGTTGGAGCCGCGTCGCGATTGCGATGGACGGCTTCTTCATCAACCGTTCACACGAGCTCGTCTATATCGCCGACGATGGATCGCTGGAATTTTTCGGCCCTAGCCGGACCTATGGCTGGGAGGGTAAGACTTCAGTGGAACTGACGCGGCGGCTCAGCTTCAGCGGCGGCGTCACCAAGGTGAGCAATGCCTTCTACCGCGGCACTTCGCCACGGACATACGTTGACCGCGCGCCACACTTTGTCGCCAACGCCGGTTTCACACTAGCCAATTGGAAGGGTTGGAGTGGATCGATCCGCCTGCGTGCCATCGACAGCTACCGTCTTGATGGCGAAGATGCCTCAAACAGGGCCGCCGGGCACACCGTGTTCGATTTCAGCGCCGTGCGCCGGCTCCGGCGCAACGTAGACTTCAACTTCGCCATTGACAATCTGCTGAACCGCTCTTATTACGAAACGCAGAACTACATCGAGTCGCGCCCGTACCGCGACGGCCCCGCCGTTTTTGGCATCCACGCTACTCCGGGATATCCGCTCACGGTCACAGTTGGGATCACGGTGAGGTTCGGCAGTAAGTAGGGGCAGTCAGAGTTGATCGGGCCGCATCACCGTCACGCCGTCTTTCTGCAGAGTTTCAGGCGTGCGGCAAATCAGTCCAAGCTTCCCCCTTTGCTGAAAGCCGCGGCTGAGAATACCCGCCACTTCCCGGATAGTTGCCAGCCACCGGGGATCGGCCGCCTCCGCCCACTTCACTTCATAGAGCGGAGAGCGGGTTCAAGTCGAGTTCCCTCAGCTAAGATTGATAGGGCGATGTTCTTCATGGCAACGGCATCCGTGCGGACGGAAATAAATATCGGCAGCGCATCCCAAATCGTACCGGACGCGGTATGTTCGGATGCCTCCGAATTGGTGGCGCGTGCCCCGCAGAACTTCAAGGTGCCGCAAAGATTCTGCCAGAAGTTCAACATCGTTTCCCCCCAGCGGGATACGCCCCGAGGGTTCTCCGTAACCATAATCCTGGATCGCCTCCACCGCCATGCCTGAGACGCTTGAATTAAAGGTCGCAGAATTCGGAGGGCAGGCTTCGCCGGGTTCGTGGTTCCTCGCGAAGGAAAGCGACGCCGGGAATTATCCTGAGCTACTGCCTTATGCGCAATACTTGCGGCAGGCATGGAGTAGATTGGGTCTCAGCGGCGTCTTGTGCGTCGACGGTCGGCCAGTCGTCTATTTGTGCGCGGCGGTCCAATTCTCCCCACAGCAGAAGCGTGACCATCACCGCTATGTCTGGAACCAGGGCCTGGTTCCACTCCTGGTGTTCCTTACGCCGAGCGGAGTGGAAGTGCATAGCGCGGTAAAGGGCTCGTCTGGGGAATCAGTGGGTAACTCGGGGGCTCAGTGTTGGGGTTGAGTGAGGAAACGGTGAAACTTGCGGCAGGTGGAGTCGAAGGAGCGC
>JAYUSQ010000230.1:0-13273 GCA_043755595.1 Acidobacteriota bacterium
CGGGAGTCGTCGGGCGGAGGAAGTGCGGCGCGCGGGTGGCGACGACTGCGCCGGCGTTGCGTTACGCCGGGCGCGAGCCCGTCTTCAGATATGCCACCAATGCTGGGAAAATTTCACGCGAGCCGTATAAGCGCGCCGTGAAAAGCGCGCAATGAGTTTTTTCCTCATGAGCAAGTCCCGGCTTCGCATCGCCGTATCTTCACGCTGTGCCTCAGTGCGCCTGGCCCGTGACTCCATGCGACCGCCTCCGTGCTCCGGTGCGCGTAGTGGAAAAACGGTCGCACCTGCGCGAAACTCCACGCCCCCGCGAGCCTGCACGGTGCCGGCTGCTCGATACTCCACACCGCCGCCCCGTCCCGCAGTGCGAAACCCCCGCCGCCCGATGTCCAAACCCCGATTTTCGATGCGGACAGGTCGAAATTCGATGTTCGCGCATAGATTTTCCATGTCAGCCCGCGGATGGACGGCGCGCATGCCATTGCGCATCAGGGCTTTGGAAACAAAATGCAGGACCACGAAACTTTTCCTTGCCACCGCAAAAAAAAAACAGCTATTTTCGCCGCCATGAGGTCCTCCGTTGGAATCCGCCCGGCATCCCGCCCTTCCGGCAAGCGCCACCCCTCATCTCCCGGCCCCGCTTTCTGACGCGCTCGCGTCCGCTCCCAAACCAAACAACCAGGAAAACAAGCCATGCCCGATCCCTCCAGCTCCACCTCGTCCGAATCCTCCTCGTCCTCCTCCGCCACACCCGGCGAATCCCCCTCCACCTTCAACCAGGCCCAGCTCGAAGACCTCGAAACCGCCGAGCACATCGTCCAAAGCGCGCGCACCGAGCCCTTCACCTCCACCCTCGCCGCCCGCGACATCACCACCGCCGTAGTCGAGCACCTCGCCCAGCTCTGCCTCACCGCCCGGCAGCGCACCGCCAAAGTCCTCCACGAGGAAACCGCCGCCCAGGCCCTCACCCTCCAAGCCACCGGCGAGGAGCGCGCCCTCGTCCTCCTCCTTCAGGACATCCAGGCCGCCGCCAAGCAGAAATACGCCCGGCGCTCCCCCGTCCGACTTCAGGACTACTTCATCGGCGAGCGCCTCAACCCCAACGACGCGACCCTCCACCAAAACGCCTTCAGCATCTCCGAACTCCTCACCCCGCAGACCGGCACCGACCTCGCCACCGCCCATGACCGGCTCCCCGGCATCACCCTCGCAAAGATCGACACCCTCCGCGCCTTCATCAGCCTCCCTCCCACCGGTGCATCTTCCTCTTCCTCCTCCTCTTCCTCCTCCTCTTCATCTTCCTCCGGCGGCCTCATCCCGCCCGACACCGTCGCTGACCGCGCCGAGCGCGACCGCCTCATCGCCGAGATCACCGACCGCCGCATGGAGATCCAGTTCGCCGCCGACGGCGCCTACCCCTACACCGACTCCCTCAATGAAGAGGCCCGCCGCGCCTTCGAGCTGCCCCTGAGCCGCCCTTTTTCGGGGTAGCGCGCGTCGGCCGCCCACTGCCCCCGTCCTCCAGCCACTCCGCCTCCTCCGACTCTTCCGAAAGTGAATCCTCCGACTCCAGCGCCAGCCTTCACGGCGACCCGAGCCTTTCGAGCGAAAGCTCCGACTCCAGCGAATCCTCCTCCAGTGAATCCAGCGAATCCTCAGCCGACATTTGAAAACGGAGCGCCCCGCCCTGAAGCGGCGCTCTACGAGCGTCGGGAGCGGGAGGCTCCCCTGTAGGGGATTTCGCCGGGTTTCTCCGAATCTCTCAGCCGCCCACCGAAAAGCTGCTCGTATCCCTAAAGCCCCCTTTTCCAGCCCTTCTGATCTCAACCCCAGCCAAATAATTCATACCCAGCCATGCCCACAGAATCGTCTAGCGGTGAAAGCATTTCGGAATCAAGCGAACCGTCCGGTTGCGGCTACCCATCGAGTTCAGATGACTCCTCCAGTTCACAGGGAACCTGCGGCCCAGACGACTCGTCCAGTTCACAGGGAATGTGCGGCCCAGAGGATTCGTCCAGCTCACAAGGAACGTGCGGCCCAGACGACTCATCCAGTTCATCGAGCTCGTCAAGTTCGTCGGAGTCATCGGAGTCATCCTCATCGGAGTCATCGAGCTCTTGGGGGGAGGAGCCCAACTGTCCAAACGATTACAACTTCGTTACTTCAACAGATGATACTGCGAGCCCGAAATACCGGAAGATAGCCCTCAATGGGCGGCCGCTATCGGATGAAAAGCCGCAACACACCGAGGAAACGGATCAGCCCAAAGAGGAATCCTATATCGATGCGCTGAATCTAGGTCTGCGCCACAGCGTCACAGACGTTTACATCCCGCTGGTAGGCGGGCTGCTGGCATTGTCTGTGCGGCGGAACGTGCAGACGGAAATCTGGAACAACAAGAACAGTATTCCGCCTATCGAGCGGGTGGACCGGCCTTTTGGGAGCGGCTGGAACTCCAATCTCACGGCGAACATCGAGATCATTCATCAGCAGCCAGCCACACAGGCCAGCTCGGGACAGGACGCTGACAAGTGCCTGCGGCTCCAGCCAGATTATGCCTACGTGACCGATGAGACAGGATCGAGATACCGGTTTTTGGTTCTGAGGGTGCAAGGCGAGTTACAGTATATTGCCATCCCGACCAGCCAGGTGGAGCAGGAGTCCCATGTGACCACCCTGGTGCAGGAGGGTGCCGGGCTGGTGTTCAGAAAGAAGTTTGGAACCCGGCTGGTGTTTGAAGGCCCCGCAGTCACGCGCATCATGCCATCCGATGTCACGGATCCGAAATTCGCCTATATTGAAACGCACATTTATTACCGGCTGGCGAGCGTGACCGATCGCCTGGAAATTTGTCTGACGTACGACTATTCATCCGGCGGGACGCTGATTCCGCATACGATTACAGCCAGTACGGGAACGAACCAAAAAATCACGATCCAATCCACCGGGAATTGGGTGAATAGCGTGACTGATCCGAATGGCAATACAATCCACTATGACTACCAGGAGGGATTTCAGTGCAAACAGCTTGTCAAGGTGACCGGGGCTCCCAGCGCCAGCGGACAGCCGGTGGCTGAATACGGCTATGACTTCGTCTTAGAAGATATTGAACCCATTCCGCCTGATCCGAATCTCGACCCGCAGCCTTTGCCCTTGATATATCGGCAGCTCAATGTCAGCTCTATTGCCAGCAAGCAAAACGCCATCGGAAGCGCGAGCGTCTATTCCTTTGCACTCGAGAAGGACACAAGCAAAAAGGTGTACGACAGCAAAAGCAACGGTTACTATCTAAAGGCAGGCGAGCCGCGATGGGTCAAAGAGGTCACTTTGCCGGATGCCGGCACCGTTGAATTCGCAATGAATGCGGATATGTTCTACTCCGGCGGGGGTTCCACTCTTCAGGCGACCAGGAGCACCAGCGTTACGGATGCCCAAGGCTACACGCGCAGTTACACGTTCGACGACATCTCGGTGATCTTTCTGGATAGCTTTCAAGCCCACTTGGACATCCTGCAGCATAAAAATGCACTTGGCATTCCAAGGCTGGTGATCTTCAAGACACTGACTGTGACTCACGAGGGGTTCGGCACCGAAAAGTTCACCTTCAATCTGGAGGCAGGTTTGGCCCTGGAGTCGGTGACCGACCTGAGCGGGAATGTCACCGAGTATGAGTATCAGGATCAATGGTTCGCGCCCACATTGGCGTCGGGGCTGCCATTCGGCTATTACGGGGATCCGAACGTGCAGGTTCGCGCTGCCAACGGCGGCCTTCACGCCAAAAAAACTTTTTCTTACCACGGTCAAACGCGCGTTATGTCGGCGGTGGTCGATGAAAACGGCGTGGCGACATCTTACACCATTGATGATTTGGGCCGAAGAACCTCTGAAATCATCAGCGGCAGTGGTGCGGACCAGCAGACGCTGTTTGAGTACAACGTTCCGTCATTTCCTGGCTTCCTGACGAAGAAAACAGTCACAAGGCTGATGCCGGACGGGGCTCCCGCAACAGCCAGTCCAGATTTGGTGACCCGGTATGAAAGCGACAGCTATGGGCGCGTGGACAGGGAGATCCACGAGACAGGAACGGAAGATTTGGTCACGCAGTATGGGTACGACCTCAATAATAACAAGAAGTCCGTTACTGATCCGATGGGCAACGAGACTTCTTTCGACTATGATGCGCAAAACCGCGTAATCGCCGTTACCTATCCTGCGGCAGGAAACCCGGAGGCAGCGAAAACCAAGCGCTTGTTTTATGACCTGTGCGGCAACAAGATCAAGGAGACCGACGAAAACGGCTTCAGTACCCTGTTCCAATACGACCTTCTCAATCGGCTGGTCAAACAGACACGGATCATGCAGGGAAGCTCCCCGAATGCCGCCGTCGATCTCATTACGACATACGGCTACAACGCGGTGAATTCACGAACCTCGATCATCGAGCCGGAGAATCAGGCGACCGCCACGCAGGCGGCCAAGCCGACAACGATGGTTTATGACGGACTTCAGCGATTGAAGGAGATCACCCGTCCGGCTCCGGGAGGGACAACGCTTTTCGAATATGACCCGGAGAAGAATCCCGGTTCCAGCGCTTTCGACAGTTCGGGCTTCAAGCCGACGAAGACAACCGACCCGCTGGGCTACGTAACGCAGATCCAATATGACGCCCTTTACCGGCCGGTCTATAAATGGGTGCAATATCAGATGGAGGCATCGCCGGCACCCGCCCTCGAGGCCTACAGCACGATGACCTACGATCTTGTCGGAAATCTGCTCACGGAGAGGCACTGGCTCGATGGGCTTGATGCCGGGCAGACGATTCCCTCGGATCTGCGACGCATCGAATTCACGGAGACCACATACGACTCGCTCAATCGTCCGACTTCCGTACGGCGCTCTCATCTCGCAGGCACCGGCCCCGGGATACCGGCAACGAAGACCATCCAGTATATTGCCTACACCTCCACGGGATTGAAATGGCGCACGACGGATGAACTGGGCAGGGAAACCCAGACGTTTTACGATGGGGCGGGGAGAGTGGTGGAGATTATCAGCCCGGAGGTCGATCGCGGCGATGGGGTGATCAAAAGCGCGATCACCCAGACCATTTACGACCCCAATGGCAACATTATCGAATCAATCAATCCTCTTGGCCGGCACTGGCGGTTCGATTACGACGCGCGGAACCGCAAGACTGTCGAATATCTGCCGGGGCCGACAGGAGCACCCCCCGGCCCGACCATCCATCACGCCTACGATAACGTCGGCAACGCGATCTCTGTTACTGACGCGCGCGGATTCACCACCGACACGGAATACGACCAGGCCAACCGTGTGGTCACGGTGAAAGGGCCGGCAGTCGAGGCTCCCGAAGGCGGCTCGCTGAGGCCGACCACTACGACCGCCTATGATCGGAATGGCAACGTGCTGAGCATCACCGATCCGAACGGGCATGCCACGGTCAATACCTACGATGCGCTCAACCGGCTGGTGACGACGACAGACGCGGAGGACATCCTCGTCCAGAACGAGTACGATCCCACCGGCAACCGGACGGCCATCACCGATGGGAAGTTGCAAAAGACCCACTTCACTTACGACGGCCTGAATCGCAATACCAGCACGACCGACCCAGCCACCCGGCACACAGTCTTCGCCTTCGATGCGATCCACAAGATCAGCCGCAGCGATCCCATTGGCACCAGCGGACAGGTCACGTTCTATACGTACGATCTGCGGAGTCGTGTGCTGGCGGTCACCTATGACGGGAGACAGGTGGACAACCGGCAGTACAGCTATGACTTGGTGGGCAACCTGCTGACGGTCACTGAACCGGGGAAGAGCGGCAAGGCGGATGTCGCGTACAGCTATGATGCCCTGAACCGCGTCACTATGGAGACTTCGGGCGGCCTTGCGCATACCTATGCGTACGACCTGGCCGGGAACCGCATCCGCACGGAATACGGCGGCACGGGACGGACGCTGATCTCGACCTATGACGAGCTGAACCGGCTGAAGACCCTCTCGGAGTACGATTCGCCGCCGCCTTCCGATTCATCATCGAGCAGCAGTTCGTCGGACGGAGCGGGCCGGGTGACGATCTATACGTACGATGCCAATGGCAACGTCACCGCGAAGCGTCTGCCAAACTACGAGACGATCAGCACGACCTACGATGCGCTGAACCGCCGGCAGATGATCGACGCACCCGCCTACTACTACCGGCAACTCTACGACCTCGCGGGTAATCTTGTTCAGGTGCTGGAGGAATATCCGGTCAACCCGGCGCTCAACCGGATGGTGTCGAATGTCTATGACCGGATCAACCGGCTGATCAATGAAACTTTCAGCCGGCTGCCGGACAGCAGCAGTTCATCGAGTAGCGAAAGTAGTGAGAGCAGCGAAAGCAGTATCAGTAGCGAGAGCAGTATCAGCAGCGAAAGCAGTGACAGCAGCGAGAGCAGCGAAAGCAGCAGCCTCTAACACCTTATGCCACTACCCAGCTACTACCCCTCGGCGGAGCTGATCTCGTCGGTGACGACCTACGAGTATGACGACGCGCACAACCGCGTCGAGCGGTTGCGGGATGGGGTGGCGACGGAGTACAGCTACAACAACCTCAACCAGATGACCGGCTACACGGAGGCCGGCGCGAGCGTGAGCTACAGCTACGATGCGAACGGCAACCGGCAGACCCGCCAGGACGCCGCTGGGACGGACACCTACGAGTACGATTACGAGAACCGGCTGGCGGGGGTTAGCAAGGGCGGGGTGACCTACACCTACACCTACGACTACCGGGCGCGGCGGGTGGAGCGGGTGGAGGGCGGGACAGCGACGAAGATCGTCTTCAGCGGGGGGACGAGCGTGCAGGAGTATGCCGGGGCCGGTGTGCAGGCGGAGTATGTGCGCGGGAGCGATTATGGGGGCGGCATCGGCGGGCTGCTCTACAGCCTGCGGGCGGGGGTGCCGAGCTACACGCACTACAACAACCGGGGCGATGTGGTGGCGAAGACAGGCACGAGCGGGGAGGTCACCTGGCAGGCGGCGTATGAAGCCTTTGGCAAGCGCCCGGCGGAAACCGGGACGACGGCTGACCGGCAGAAGGCCAGCACCAAGGAGGAGGACCCCACGGGGCTTTTGAACGAGGGGTTCCGCTACCGAGACCTGCAGACCGGGGAGTTCATCACCCGCGACCCGGCGGGATTCGTCGATGGGCCCAACCTGTATGCTTATGTGGGGCAAAATCCGTGGAGCAAGTTTGATCCAGAGGGGTTGAAAACAATTCGTGATTACGAAAAGGAAATTGACAACGCGAAGGCGGAGCGTGATTTCAACCTTAGACAGCTCAAGAGGGAGGGAAAGGATTTTACTCCGGCCGAAAGAGAGACAATTACTAGGCGTATAAATGACAAGTGCAGTGACGTTGTTTCTAAATCGGCGCGCAGTATTGCCGCAATCAAGAAGGTGGCACACTACTTTAATGAAGCGCTTGATGCAGCTGGAGAAGTAGCCGCAGATGTTACTCGTTTAGACGCCAGTACACTCGATGATTCATCTGTCCATTTTCAAAGGTTGTCGAGCGACATGACAAAGGCAAAAGCATTTGGTTTTTTGCTTTCTGCTGGTCTTGTCTTGATAGGTGGAAAACTGGCAAAAGCACCTGGGGTTAAGCCTCTTGCGCCTGCCGCCGGCACAGGGTTTGAAAAACAGCTAATAATAGAGGGTAATGATGGAGTCCTTGCAGTGATCAAAGATGGAAGGATTATCGCTCAAACTAGGAATCTCAGCTTGTCCCATGCTGACTTCGTCAAACGGGAGCTCGGTGTGGTACCCGAAGGCGCCGAGGTCGTGACTATAGGGAAATTTAGGGGCAAGATCGAAGTTCAAAAATCCGTCACCTTTCACGGGAGCTCCCTTCCGGCATCGCAGGAAGCGTATGACGCTGCAAACAAGGCATTTCAATAGTTTCGTTAAGTAATGAAAAAGAATCGACGACAAGAACTTTCCGACTACTTTGAAAGGGAGATTATGCGCCAAAATGAAAGCGGTATGGAATGTGATATCCTTATATGGATTTGCCAACACCTTAGAATATACCTTAATAGAGTAATTGGCTTTGCAACGCGCGGATCGGTCTCGATGAAGGAAGTGGTAGAAAGCACATTTTTTGATATGGTGCAAATTTCTTCAGACCGAATGGAGACGGAACTTTTGAAGAGGCAAGCTCCTCGGCGCGTTATGATCGCATGGATTGACTATGCGTCAGCGTTGCAGGCAGTCGGATGCGAATCTAATGCTGACTCATTTAGCCAACTTTCAGCTCTTTTGAGCGAGGTGGAGATTTTCCTTTCGGCTAAATAAGCCGCCATGCCACTACCCAGCTACTACCCATCGGCGGATTTAATCACGTCGGTGACGACCTACGAGTATGACGACGCGCACAACCGCGTGGCGCGGGTGCGGGACGGAGTGACGGCCAACTACTTGTATAACAACCTCAACCAGATGACCCAGTTCAGCGAGGGCGGGCGGACGGTCGCCTACGGCTACGACCTCAACGGCAACCGGAAGACGCGCACCGAGGGGGCGGTGACCGACAGCTACGATTACGATTACGAGAACCGGCTGGTAGGCACGAGCAAGGGCGGGGTCGGCCACGCCTACACCTACGACTACCGGACGCGCCGGGTGGAGCGGATGGAGGGCGGGACGGCGACGAGGATTGTCTTCAGCGGGGGGGCGAGTGTGCAGGAGTATATGGGGGCCAATGTGCAGGCGGAGTATGTGCGCGGGAGCGATTACGGCGGCGGCATCGGCGGACTGCTCTACAGCCTGCGCGCCGGGGTGCCGAGCTACACGCACTACAACAACCGGGGCGATGTGGTGGCGAAGACCAGCACGAGCGGGGCGGTCACCTGGCAGGCGGCCTACGAAGCCTTTGGCCAGCGCCCGGCGGAGACCGGGACGACGCCCGACCGGCAGAAGGCCAGCACCAAGGAGGAAGACCCCACCGGGCTCTTGAACGAAGGGTTCCGCTACCGGGATCTGGAAACCGGCGAGTTCATCACCCGCGACCCGCTGGGGTTTGTCGATGGGCCGAATCTTTACACCTATGTGCGGCAGAATCCGTGGACCAAGTTTGATCCTAAGGGACTGGAGGAAGCCAAGAAGTCCGAAGATAAGCGCCCGATCGATCCTGTAACCAAACAGAGAATTGTTGCTCCCGCTTCCGATCCAGCCCATCCGTTCAAGACTGCCAAAGAAGCGGCTATTGCAGCCGCAAAGATCATTGCGAAGCAGGACACAACAAATCACGAATACGGTGCGGCAATCATTCGCAAGCATGATGCCTGGGGAAAGCCCACGGGAGGATATACTTACGGACCGATAGAAGAGGGACCGAGACGGCCCGGGATGAGCGCAATGGTCCTTCAAAACAAATCGTCCGAGGTGAAAATCAATCCGGGTTCTAGCCCCCAAAATTTAGCGGGGACCATCCATTCACACACTCCGGATGCTGGAGAAAAACCGGGAGAGAATCGCGATCAGAGCCGGCAGCAAGCCTTGATGAAACGCCAACCGGAGACCGGTGCACCGTCCGGCGCATTCTCGTATCGGGACGGAGATATTGATAAGTATAATAGGGACCAATATGCATCAGATCTCGGTAATGCTTATCCACTACACCAAGAGCACTATCTCATGATTCCTGGCAAACACATTTGGGTTTATAAGCCACAGAGCCCGGCCAATTCCAATGAACCTTATGTAATAGCTCCCGAACGATTCAATTATGTTGGACAATTACAGTAGGCTGAGCATGTATAGTGTGCTGGCCGCTGCCACTCTGATCATTACAGTATGTGGCTGTAGTTCTTCGCTTCCGCTCCGGACCGACGTCGATCTTCTTCTTCGTGAAAAGTCGTTCCCTACTCAGTGCAATGAACTATCTGATGATCACCTGATAAGAATGACGTATATTGCAGCTTTACCACAGAAAGGATATTCATATGTCCTGAAGATTAGATTTTCGGATCACGACAATCCGCATTTTAGAGGCGCTAGAGCGGAAGTAAAATTCCGCTCAGGAGATGGCAAGTTCATTGAAGGCACCCGAGAATTAAGCGGGGATGAAATCATGGCGGTCGCCAAATTGCTCTATAGGGAAGAAATTCTGTCCCTGCCTCAACAGCAAAAGGAGATTCCAGGTTCGTTGCAAACGTCTATGGCGCTGGACGCAGGGACTTTATCATTCGAATATTTCAGCCGGAAGACCAATGCGTCAGTGAAAGTGGTTCGAACACGTGATAAGAGCGAACCCGTGTTACGAGTTTTTCGCGAAGTAGGGAATTTGCTAGATGACTTGGTTTCAGAACTGGAGCGGCAACAAGCCAAGAATCGTTCAACGCCTTGAATTCTTAAATTTTGGTCAGGAACAGTTCAGATTAGAAGTTTTGGAGCAAAATTGTTAACTCAATTGCTTTTGACGTCATGCCCCTGCCCTCGTACTACCCCTCGCCCGCCCAGATTACCTCTGTGACGACGTATGAGTATGACGACGCGCACAACCGCGTGGAGCGGGTGCGGGACGGGGTGACGGCCAGTTACTCGTATAACAACCTCAACCAGATGAGCCAGTTCAGCGAGGGCGGGCGGACGGTCGCCTACGGCTACGACCTCAACGGCAACCGGAAGACGCGCACCGAGGGGGCGGTGGCCGACAGCTACGACTACGACTACGAGAACCGGCTGGTGGGAGTGAGCAGGGGCGGGGTCAACTACGCCTATACCTACGACTACCGGACGCGGCGGGTGGAGCGGGTGGAGGGCGGGACGGCAGCGAAGATCGTTTTCAGCGGGGGCACGAGCGTGCAGGAGTATGCGGGAAACAACGTGCAGGCGGAGTATGTGCGCGGGAGCGATTACGGGGGCGGCATCGGCGGGCTGCTCTACAGCCTGCGCGCCGGGGTGCCGAACTACACGCACTACAACAACCGGGGCGATGTCGTCGCCAAGACGAGCACGAGCGGGACGGTGACCTGGCAGGCCGCCTATGAAGCCTTTGGCAAGCGCCCGGCAGAGACCGGAACGACGCCCGACCGGCAGAAGGCGAGCACCAAGGAGGAAGACCCCACCGGGCTCTTGAACGAAGGGTTCCGCTACCGGGACTTGGAAACCGGGGAGTTCATCACCCGCGACCCAGCGGGGTTTGTCGATGGGCCGAACCTTTACACCTATGTGCGGCAGAATCCGTGGACGAAATTCGATCCGGAAGGGTTGAGAGCGCACGATGAAATAGGGAAAGATATTAAGAAAAGATTGAAGGAAAATGAAGCCTTCAATAAGCGGCAACTAGAGATAAATGCAGCGCGGGACGCACGGGGTGGGGCTCGAACCGAGGCGGAACAGGCTGAATACATGAAGCTGGCGGGGAAAAAGGCATCGAACATGGTGAGGAATGCCGAAGACAGCATCAAAGCTTCTCATCTTGAGGCATCTGCGCAGGCGATTTCATTTGTTACGAAAGAGCATGTTGCCGATGTTTTGGGACGGCTGGACGATCGGAGCGAAGATTTTAGAGATGGGCTAACTCTTGCCCGCACCGGTCGCGTCGCGGGGATGGCCGCATCCTACTTCGGCGGTAAAGCAATTGGATGGGGCATTGACAAAATTATCGGCCGCATAATGGGTCGGTTTGCTGCGAGTGCCGCAACGAAAGCAAAGATCGGCAACGCTGCGGAGGCTGTCGAAGACTTCCTTGGAGGCGAAGGAAAAATCATCAAGAACGCTGACGGAGATGCGATTCTGATAAGGCATGACAAGAAGATCCGCTTCGACGTGAAAGATCCGCATGGCGATGCACCTCACTTTCATCTTGAGCAACAGACTCCAGGCGGGAAGTGGAAGGATGCTGGGCCAGACCATCGCTACTACTTCGGGGAATAATTTGTATGAAATGGATCGCTGAACCCCATCCACTGAAACCAAGACGCTTTGAGATCAAACATGATTCGGTTGTAGGCTTTTACCTGTATGTTTTCGAGAATGAAAAATGCATTCGTGATCACCTGCAGGATACGCTCGAGTTTGCTATCGAATCAGCTTTCGAAGATTACGATGTGCCCAAGGACGCCTGGAGAAAGGTGGAGGAATGAAGTGCATGCGACACAAACTGAGATGCGTCAGGTGTCGTTTTTTGCATTTCTAACCTTGCATAGCTCGATGCGCTTTCTTTTCCTGACTGTCACTGATCGCTTCTTCTTTCCGGGCACGGTGGGCGCGGTGAATTCCGTATTTGCGTTTCACCCGGACGCGGAGATTTGGGTCGTGGAGAATCATGTCCAACACCCCGGCTTGAGCGCGGCGCAACGGAAGGTGCTGGAGAGCGCGGGGGTGCGAATCGTTCGGGCGGAGGCGCTGGCACGGCCTGGGCGGAAGCTGGCGGCGTGGGAGCTGAAGGCGTATGCGGCGGCGGATTTGGCGGCGGACTATGATGTGCTCGTGGGGATCGACTCGGATTGCGTGCTGTGCGGGCCGGTTCACGATCTGGTGGCGATGGCGGTGAAGTCCGGCGCATTTGTCGGCGGCAGCGACGGTGTGGCGGGTTATGACGAAACGTATCGTGCATATGGCATTGCGAGCCCGGCGCGGAATGAGCGCTACATGTCCACTTCGCTCTATGCCTGCGCGCTGACGGCGAAGAACCGCCTCATCCTGGCCCGCTGGGCGGAATGCTGCGACCGGGCGATCTTTGGCGGTGGCAAGGTGTATCCCGGCCACGGCGATCAAGGAATCCTCAACGCAGTCCTTTTTGCCGAGCGGGGCGCAGAGGCGGCGCAAATACTGGATAACCGGCTATGGAGCCAGCATCACTGCTACTGGCAGACCCGTATGGCTCTCAGGGAGGAGCGGCTGTTCAATTTGGATGCACAAACCTGGCAGCGGGCGCTGCATTGCGGAGGGACGGAGAAATTTTGGACCGAGAAGCATGCGGCCATTGTGGCGCAGAATGCGGCACATACGCTGTCTTACGCGTCGTTTTTGCGGCAACTGTGGCTTGGCCGCTGCCGGCTGGAAGCGGAGCATCTGGAGCCGGAGCATCAGCATCTGGCCGGGAGCTTCATCCGCTGGCGGCACAATGTGCTGGCTTTCGATACCCCGTGCGCTCTGGCCAGATGAAAAAGCTCCTCCTGAAAAACCGCCAGTCGCCGGGCGACATCGTGATGCTGACGGCGGCGGTGCGGGATTTGCACCGGAGCCAGCCGCGACGGTT
>JAYUSQ010000231.1:0-4129 GCA_043755595.1 Acidobacteriota bacterium
GCGAAGCAAACTGGACTTGGCGACTGGTGTTGTCGAAATAAAGGAAGCGGTCACTGCCAACTGGAAACGGCCACAACGCGCCGCCAGTTTTCTCCGGGATGGCCGGCGATGCCTGGCCGCCCGTGGCACGCACCTGCTGGATCGGGCCGCCAGACCCTGTAGCGAAAAGGATCGTTCCACTTTCGCTCCAACCTCCGCGGGTCGGCCGAGTGGCTGTCGCCAAATCGATTGGCGCTCCACCGGCGAGATCGACGCGCCGGATCTTGCCCCCGGATTGAAAGCCGATTGACTTGCCGTCCGGCGGCCAGAAGGGCAGGATTCCGTCTTCGGTGCCCGATAAAGGCCGGGCGTCGAGTGAATCGAGGCCGCGAATCCAAAGTTCGTGCCTGCCGTCGCGAATGGCGGCGAAAACTACGGAGCGCCCATCCGGTGAAATCGCGCTGCCGCCCCGGATGCCAGGCCGCAATTCGACACCAGGCGGTGGCATGATCGATAGGCGGATCGCCGGGCTCGAAGCAATGTTGGCTGGTTTCGGCGACATCACCCAACCGACGCCTGCTCCGGCCAAAGCCGCCACGGCGGCCGCCACTCGCCAATCCACGCGGATGTGATCGGGGCGCCTCGCTTCCGGGACAGCGCCGGCCGGCGCTGGATATTTTGCAGCCGGAGCCTCCGCCGGCTGATCGACAACGGGGGGCGCTACGACTTGCACCGGCGCGATGAAGCGATAACCTTGGCGCGGCACTGTCTCGACAAAGCGCGGGTTGCGAGCCTCGTCGCCGAGCACCTGGCGGATCTTCTGAATCGCCGTGTTGAGGCCGTCGTCAAACTCGACAAAGGTTTCATTCGGCCACAGCCGCTTCTGCAACTCCTCGCGGGTGTGCAGCTCACCGGGTCGATCGAGCAGCAGCGTCAGCAGCCGCATGGGCTGCTCCTGCAAATGAATCTCGCGCCCGGCTTTGAACAGTTGCCGCGAACCGGCGTTCACCTCAAAAGTGCCAAACCGGCAGACAAACATCGAGCCTTTAGCTTGAGGGGGTTTGGGACGTTCGGCCAACACAGATGCCGAATCATCATACTCGATTTTGCGATCCGGCGGCTACCCGATCCGTTTGTGCGATCTTAGTTGCTTGTCCAGACACTGGATTCTCCTTTGTGCGCTTACGATGTCGCTCGGCTGGGGGCTCCGAGGCTACATAGGTGGCGGCCCGCTCGGCGCGATGATTCCTGGAGCGCTCGTTGCCTTGGCCGTCTGCCTGTTGGTGGACCGCGATGGTGACGATGCCGCCGTGATCGCCGCCTTCGGCGCGGTCGGAATTGGATTTGGCGGACAGGAAACCTATGGTCAGACGATTGGGCTCGCCTTCGATCCCGCGACACGCTGGTGGGGTCTGGGCGGTTTGGCCGTCAAGGGCGCTGTCTGGGGTTTGTTGGGCGGCGCCGTGCTTGCTCTCGCTTTAGTACGTCACCGCTTCTCGTTCAAACAGATTGTGATCGGTTTACTGGCCATGGGGCTGGCGACGCAAGCCGGCTGGAAGCTGATTAACGAACCGAAGCTGATCTATTTTTCCAACCCGGTGGACAAGCCTCGCGCCGAATTGTGGGCAGGGCTGGCGCTCGGCGCGATTGCATTGCTTGGCTGGCTGAACGACCGTGTGATGTGGGACTTCGCCAAACGGGGCGCGCTGTTTGGAGGCCTCGGATTTTCGGTCGGAGGGGCCATCCAGGTGGTCGGACGCCAACTGCATCCTTCGCCGTGGATCGGCTATTGGAAGGTCATGGAGTTGTTCTTCGGCGCTTTGTTAGGCGCCGCAATTGGCTGGGCCGCCTGGCGCTGGCGGCTTGACCTCGCGCGGCGCCCGAAGATCGACAGTGTGTCGAGCCTACCGGTTCAGGTGGCCATCGCGGCGGCTGTCGTCGTGGCCGCACTTCTGGTCGAGATCGCACCCGCAAGAGCTAGTTACACTGTGGCCGGCGTTCCCCTGCTGGTCTTGGCGCTTTGGCTTCCGTCCGCCGCCTGGCACATTGCCATCACGCTAACCTACACGGCTTTCGCCCTGGATTATCGTGAGCGCCATCCGGAGCTTCCTCAACTCGCGCTCCTGATTGCCGTGGCGCTCTCGGCGCTTCTCGTTGCTTGGCTGGTGGCCTGTTGGCGGTCGGCGCGGCCGTTGTTCCTGGTTCTCTTGTGGACCTCGATTGGCGCCTCCCTGCTGAAGTCATTCGTGCCCTGGCCGGAAAGTTCCACCGCCAACCTCGTTGCCATGGAGTCGCTATTCCTACTCATGGCCATAGGTTGCACGTGGCTGGCCCGGCTCCCGGCGGCGGCGAAAAGAAATCCTAGCGAGCCAGGGAACTAAATTAACCGAAGCGCGTCTAACCTCGCAGGCGTCCCAGCCAGAAAGGAATCGCGCCAAAATGAACGCGACTCACTTACTCTTGTTGTGCCTGGCCGCATCGGCAATCTCGCCGGCGGCTGACTATCGACTAACCGGTCCACATGCTATCGACCACGCCACTGTCTACCTTGTGCATTCCACCCAGCCGCAAACGGCCGGGGGTGGGGCGGGGCGAAAGTACCTGCCGTTGAAGGAGGCCCTGGCTCAACGCAAGGTCGCTGTCTATGAGACGGGTAATGTCAACGAATTGGCGATCGAGAATCTAAGCGCCGACACCGATGTCTTTATCCATAGCGGAGACATAGTCAAAGGCGGTCAACAAGACCGGGTCTTCTCAACAGACCTGATCCTCCCACCAAGATCCGGCCGGACGCCAGTAGAATCGTTTTGTGTCGAACAAGGCCGCTGGAGCCGCCGGGGCGGGGAAGACGCGAAGAGCTTCTCGGCCTCCGACAACGCCATCGTCAGCAAAGAAGCTAAGTTGGCGATAAAAGGCAGTAAGAATCAGAGCGAGGTTTGGAAATCCGTGGCGGGAATGCAAGATAAACTGGCGCGGTCAATGAGTAACGCAAGCGCCGGGGTGGCGGCCCTCGCCTCACCGACCAGCTTGCAACTCTCGCTGGAGAACAAGGCTGTGAACACCAACACTGAAAAGCAAACCGCCACGTTGCGGAAACTGTTGGAGGGGCAGTCTGACGCGATTGGGTACGTATTCGCGGTCAACGGAGAAATCCAAAGCGCCGATGTGTATTTTTCCCCAGGTCTCTTCGCCGCCGTCTGGCCCAAACAGGCGCGCTCGCTCGCCATCGAAACCATCGCTGAGAAAAAGAAGTCCACTTCCGCGCCATTGACCCCCGGAGCGGCGCTGGCTTTTCTGAGCGATGCCGGAGCCAAGCCGCCACAACCAACCGCGTCACCCAACAACCGGACTCGCGTGACAAAGCGGGACTCAGCTAAGGTGCTATTCGTCGAGTCGCATGACAGCGCCTCGCGGAGCTGGGTCCACCGCAGTTACACCGCCAAGTAAGTCATCGCCCTCAGTTACGGAAATACTTTCCGGCCAGAGCGGCGGCGATCAACGTTAAAACCCAGGCGCCGGCCAACGCCGCCGCGGCCGGATGTCTCCACCAACTACGCTGGGTCCTGGGACCTGGTTCCAGATACGCATCCACATCGCGAGCGAGCGCGTCGGCCGACATGTAACAGCGATTGCCTTCGTCGCTCAAGGACTTGGCAATCAGAGCCGCCAGTTCGGCCGGGACCACGCTTTCGGCGGGAAACAACCGGCGCAGTAACTGTCCTAGCGCTCTCAGGTCGGCGGCCGTCGTGGTCGCGTCTGTCGGCCGCGAAAGGCCGAACCCAAAGATATTCGGCGCGCCGCCGCTAGTCACCAGAATGTGAGCCGCCTCAAGCTGGCCGTGGACCGCTAGATTCTGATGGGCATGTTGAACCGCCCGGCAAACATCGGCGAACAGCCGCAGACGCGCTGCCGCGTCAAGCCGGCGTTCGTCGCAATACTGGTCGATCGGCAAACCTTGGACGTTTTCGATCACCAGATAAGACAGCCCCTCGGCGCCTACTCCGTCATCAAGGAGTCGCGCCAGGTGAGGATGGTCAAGCCCGCGCGACCGGATCGGAACCGGCTGCATGCCCGTCCGGAAAACCTTGACCTTCACGCGTTGATCGTCGCGGCTCCCCAATAACAGCGAACCGGTCGCGTCCAGACTAAT
>JAYUSQ010000232.1:0-13213 GCA_043755595.1 Acidobacteriota bacterium
CCTGATGCACCGTATCCACTCGCAGATATCCGGGCCGGTTGCGAGGGTCCGGCTTGCGCCGTTCGCCGATGGAAACCTGCCGCGCTTTGGTGTGCTGCAGACGCGGCCGCGGATCCGGCGCTGATGAAGATGTTGAAGTCATGGCTGAAACAAAATCGGCTCGGCGTGACCGAGCCACTTCCCGACGAAAGTGCGTGCGAGTCATCTTGGTTCACCGGGTTTGGGCAAGGCGGCGCGGACTTTCCAGACCCCGAGCGCGAAGGCCATGACAAGGTCGTCATGCTGGCTGGAGCGGAAACTATCGTTGCCGGAGCGGGAGGTGCGGACGCGATAGGCTTCCATTTCTTCGCGGAGTTCCTTCAACCCGGCCAGTCCCGATTCGGCGGTTAAAGAAGCGCTGGCGAGAACGTAGTTGGCGTTGGTCATCAGCGCTTTCTTAGGGACACGCTCGATGCCGTGGGAGAAGGAACCAGTTCCGCTTGAAGTGATGGCGATCGGTGAGATCAGCACGCCCATTCTCTGCTGGCGAAGGATCTCAAGGAAAGGCTGGCCGCAACCGGTGGCGTCGACCAACAGGGTTGTGCTGCGGAGATCGCCAAGGTCGCGCAGGATTCGATTCAGCATCAGGACCTGACTATCGTAGGGCGTGTTCATCGGGAACCGCTCGATCCGGCGGAAGATGAGATGAGTTTCCATGATGCGATCCCAGGTGACGGGATTGCGGCGGTCGGTGGCGCCTCGGATGAGTTCAATGACGACGACCGCCGAATAGGAATCCTTTTGACCAAGGTCGAAGCCGACATAAAAGCGCGTGGTGGGCCGTCCCATGGCGAATTCTTCGGCGGCGTGGAAACGCTCGGGGCCTGCGGCGGAGTCGAGGTCGTCCAGGTTGAAGAACGACTTGCCGGTGTAGCCGAAGTCGCATTCATATTCGCGATGGAAGAGAGCGGGGCCGTGTAACTTACGCTCTTCGGCGAGAAACTCCGGACTGATGCGGGGACATTCGCCGGCTTTGACGGAGAACTTAGTCCAGGTTGTGTCGGTGGAGGACCATTCGTCGTAGAAGAAGCCTGAACGGCCGTTGGGCGTGGAGAGGAGCCAAATGCTGCCGTTGGTGGTGGCGAGCATCGGGCGGAGGGCGTGGTAGAGTTCATCGCGGACGTAGGCCGCTTCGTCGACAATCAGGAGCGAAACGGCGGAGAAACAACGGAGGGAGTCGGGCTTGCCTGGCAAGGCGATGACGCGAGATTGGTTTGGGAAGAGGAGTGAGTCGGCGTAACGGGGGGCGCGGCGGATAGGGATCCCGAGGGTTTGGGCGAAGCCAGTTACTTTTTCGAGTAGCTCTCCAGCTTGGCGGAGCGTCCTGGAAGCGATCAGAGTAAGAGAGCCTGGGTTTAGCAGGGCATGGTGAAGAACCTTGATGGCTCCGGTGGTGGACTTACCCCACTGGCGGGAGCAACAGACGATGATCCGGCGAGAGCGTTCCGGCGGGCAGGCGAGTATTTCAGTTTGTTGGGCATCAATGGGGAACTGGAGCGACTTAGTGGCGAAGATATCGGCATCTTGCGGCGGCGCCGGTTCTGGCGATGATGGCGATGAGGGGCCGGGCGGGATGGATCGGCTACGGCAGCGAGGATCGACGGGAGATACCTTGCCGGGCCGAAGGACACATCGAGGTAACCAGGATGTTAGTTCGGCAGTTAGGAAAGTATTAGACATCGAATGGAGTTAACCGACTCATTGGCCGCCGATGAAACGGAGAACGCGGGTGGAGTTAGTTGTGTTCATTTGTGGGACTGGGTTCATTGTTGAGCTTTTGCTTTTTGGCCTGGCACTCACTCAGGTGGCGAGCGGCACGCTCGTATTGACGGGCCAGGGCGGACTCGAAGCGGCGGCAGGTTGCGAGGACATTGGAAGTGTCGGTGAGAGATTGGAAGGCGATGGCGGCGCGGGTGGACGGATCGATGGATTCAAACGACCCTTCAATATCGGCTTGCTGGCAATCCATCTTATGATCCAAGGTTGCCGCTTCGAGAGACGCCATGCGGTTCATGCGCCAGCGGCAGGCGACTAACTCGTCGACAAGGTATTCTTCGAGTGGGTCATTGGGTTGGAAGCGAGCGAAGAAGACGGCGCGCAGTTCAAGAAAGCGCTCCATGGATTCGCCATTGATGACGACGGCGCTTGAGTACGCACCGTGTTTTTCCGCGTTGCGGCTGGAGCGGCGCTTGCCTTCGGGGGTGGTTGGGCCGTGGGAGAGTGCGCCGTTGGCCTGGGACGATTCAATTCTGCGTTCGGATGACATGGGATGGATTCCACTCCTGGCAGCGATTGTGACGGAGGTGGCGAACTAGGCGGCAGGTGGAAAGTCTCTGGATATTTGATTCCAAAGGAGAAGATATTTTTTCGCACCGAGCGAACGAAGAACGTATTGAGGTAAGCTGGCGTAGAATACTTATGCGGTTTGCCGAGCTATTCGAACGTTACTATATCTGGGCCGATTGGATTGTGCGTGTATTTGCCGTGGGCACATTTGTCTACGTACTCGCCAAGAAAGGTGAAATCGAGTGGCATTCGTTACTAACCGTGGTAGCGCTGCTCGGTATCGCCCTAGTGGTGGCGGTGCAACTATCGATCCGGCAAATCCGGAAGCGCGTGGCGGCCGGCATTGTCCGGTTTCAACAGCAGCACCGCCCGAGCGACGCGGCTGACCGGTTGCGCGGGCTCAAAGGAGACTATCTGTATATCGGATGGTCGTTCGAAAGCATGCTTGAGTCGTTAGCTTTGGCCAGGAGTCGTGGCGGGATGGCGCAGAAAACAGCGTTGAGGTTGTTATTGACCGATCCGGAGGATGGGGCGCAATTGAACCATTGCCGCCAGAATATGCCCGGCAATCTGACGGAGGAAGATTTCCGGAAGGATTTGTGCCGGCGTTTGCTGAAGACATTGGCCGCTCTCGATGGATTCGGACGGGTCACGATCCGGTTACACAACGGGCCGTTCAAGGGATGGGTTCATCTATTCGATGGCGAGGCAATGGTGTTCGGCATGATGCCGCGCGGGCTGGACGGCTTGGCGGCTCCGGCGATGGAGCTTGAACCGGTGACTGGACGCTGGACATTGTTCGACCATCTTGTGGAGTGGGCGGAAGAGGCATGGGTGCGAGGGAAGGAAGTCAAGGATGTGGAGCTATGGAAACAGAGATTGACGGCATTGGCCGCTTAGCGTCCGGCTGGGAGACCACCGAGTGGACCTTGCGGACGCTGACGCCAATTTGGGCGGGCGGAATCGTGAAGGGTGAATGCGCGAAAGAGACGAAGGCGTCGACGTTGATAGGCAGTTTGCGCTATTGGGCCGAACAGACTTGCCGGGAGTCGAGGACCACCGTGTGTTCAGGCGACGATTGGTGCGGCAAGGCGGACTGTGGCGTGTGCGGGGTGTTCGGCTCAACCGAATGCGTCCGGGCTTTCCGGATTCAGATTACCGGCTTGCCATACGTGGAGGATCAAGGAGGGCTGTGGAGCGATGAGTTTCGAATCAAGATATGGACAAGGAAAGGCGATGGGCGGGCCGAGCGGGCCAAGCAACTCACCGGAGAAGCTATCCGGCTCTTCGCGTCCAAAGGTGGATTTGGCGCCAGGACCCAACATGGATGGGGGCAGGTTGAATTGCTTGGAGGTTGAGGTAGCTGGAGCGCTCAGCGGGTCAGAGGCTATTGGCAAAGCGAAACAACTCCGGTGGGCGCTGCGGCAGCAAATGGAGAGCGAAGAGGCGGATGCCGTGCTGGGTTCGCTCAAGAACGGGAGCGTGCTCGAAGTAGGCGTGAGGCCACACGGCGAAACAGCCACGGTCAGGGTTTGGTTTGTAGGCAGCAACCGTAAGTTCGACCGGGCGTATCGAGAGCGGGATCTCAAGAACTGGATCGACCGTATGATGGCGGCGCTACGCAACCACGGATGGCGAGCGTTGGAGGAATAAGAACGTGGCAAGTTACGACCATTGGGCCGGCGCGGCAAACGGCCAAAAGAATCTGGAAGCCGCACGGGCGGTCTCTGCGCGATTGGGAGAATCGGGACAGACGCCCGACTATCTAAGACTGAGCGATGCGGTACAGGCAGGTGTTGGCAGCCAACTCAAGCTGGTGGAGAGCTTTGGAATCGTGCCGGCGAGTAGCCCAGCCTCTGGCGCGTTACCGAGGGGCAGCCTGTATCTGAGCTTTGAATTCACCCTGGCCGGGCCGTACTTGTCGAGAGACGACCGGTCATTTCACTTGCTCAGCGAGAATCCGGTGCGGCGCGAGTGGGCGTTCTGGGTTCCGATGGTTTCCGGCACCACGTGGAAAGGGAATATCAGATCGGCGGCTACAATACTGGCCGAAACCGAAGAGAACAAGGCCAAGTGTAAGGGGTGGGTTGACGAATTGTTCGGACCAAGACGGGAAGAAGGCGCCGACCATGAGGAGGATTTGAAGCAAGGCCGCGTGCAGTTTTTTCCGACCTACTTCGACCGGGTGGATGCCGATGTCATCAATCCCCGCAAGCGGACGACAAGGAAAGGAACTTCGCCGATTCCGATGGAACGAGTTCCAGGGGGATCAAAGGGGCGGTTTGCCGTTTTGTATTTGCCTTTCGATTTACTGCACCGGGCGGACAAACAATCCAGAATCGAGAAGGATTTACGTCTGCTGGGCGCGGCGATCGGATCGATGTTGTTGGAGAGCGGATTTGGCGGCAAGAAGACTTTGCCGAATTATGGGACTGCGGAAAACGGGATCGGAAACGTGGTTCTGGCGGATGAGAAGGGCGGCATTGAGGTGGGGGGCAAGATCACGATGGCTTCGGAGCTTTGGCGTTTACCAGAGTTAACGAGGTGGGGCGCATGAAGGCCGAACCGGCCAGCATTGCCAAGTTGAAGAAGCGACGGCTTGAGGTCTTGTGGTGGGAGTTCTGTTCGATTCTGCACGACATCGGCAAGCTGAGTTACGACTTTCACGACTACCGGCAGAATTGGTGGTGGATCGGCTGGGGCGAGGACCCCCACGATCACAACTGGCTTGATGCCGATGGGCTGATTCCGGCCAAGCTGAACGAGTTCTTCAGGAATCCGATTCCGGGCGTGGAAGCAAAGTGCGGCGGGACGTTGAGCGTCATTGAAGCGGTGCATCAACACACGAATTGGAAATCGACGAACCGGCTAATCGAGATTTTGAGGATCGGGGACTCGACCGATAGCCGTTATGACCGGAACAATCCATTGATCTCGAACGAACAATCGTCGTGGGATAAACAGCTCCAGCCGGCCTACAGGTCCAACGTTTATGGACATGAAAGCAAAGTGGAGTTGGCGAGTCTGGACCGAACCCGCAAGACATTCTATGAGGAGTTGGAGAAGCTGATCGGCACTTACGCCACGAGTTTGGAGGACTACCATGCCTTTAAAGAACTTTGCCGCAAGTACTTCGAAGGGGCGATGTCGGATACGACGCGGCCTTCGAACGATACCGCCTTGTGGGAACACGTTTACGGGGTTACTTGCGTCAGCAAAGCCGTTCACGCCGAGGATGTCAGCAAGGAAGACTTACAGCTTGAGCGTTGGATGCCGTTCGATCTTTACGGTGTGGGCGTGGACACGTGGAAGTGGTGCGGGCAAGGCTACAAGATCGGAGATGTGACGGCGCGGAAGGAACTGATCGAGGCAAGGTTCGCGGCGGTCAAGCAGCTGATCGAATTCGACGTGGCGGCCGGGAACTGCATTTACGAGGACGATGGGTTTCAGGTGTACCTGATCGGGCGGCTCGAGTCCAAAGACGGGGAAGTGAAGAAGTGGCTGGACGAGCAGGTGGCGGCATGTTTTGGCGATGAACTGGGAGCCGCGACGGTGCTACTGGAAAACGTCAATTCCACAACGGGCGTGGTGCGGGTTATCGACGCGTTGAGAGAAAACGTGGCGACGCCGTCCAATTGGCAAACACGCCGGATGGTCAAGGGCGGTCAAGACGATTCGGACTTGTGCCCGGTTTGCCGGATACGGCAGATTGGGAGCAAGGAAGAGAATCGCGGGGTGTGCGGCTCATGCAGTAAACGGCGGACAAGGATCAAGGGTTTTGATGCGAACAGGGATCCAAAGGCGGGCGATGAGACGCCGATGCTGGGAGAGATAGCGGACAAGAACGGGCGAGTAGCGCTGGTGGTGGCGCGGTTTGGATTGCGCGAGTGGCTTAGCGGCCAGATGGTGCGAAGTTGTTTGATCACCGAGCCGGATGGCATCGAGCGGTTGGGCGAAATTCTGAGCAAGGTCATGATCGACAAGTTGGCGGAGGAGGATGCGGCTGGTTTCCAGGATTGGCTGAACAAAACTCCGGGCCGGGGATACGACGAGTTTCGGGCGGAACTGGAAGAGGCGATGAAGCCAGGAGCGGACCGATCATATGCGTTGTCGGTATTCGCACGGAGCCCGGTGGGACTTCTCGAGTTGCGGACAGGGACGAGCGAAGCGCAGAAGACGTGGGATTCCGATCTCGCGGAGTTCAACACGGATTGCCATTGGCTGGGCGGGGCGTGGACGAAGGTCGACCGGTTGCTGAACGCGGTTTGCGCGAAGACTCCGACGCCGTCGACGACTTTGGATGTCTGGACGACGACGAAAGAGTTTTTCGAGCATGCCGTCAAAGGCGACGGGGCTTGGATTCGCGGATGCCTGCAGGAGGGCGCGCGGGGGTGGATGGAGATCGAGCCGATTCCGCATTGGCTGAAGCACGCACAGCGGCGCACGATCGAGATCAAGGGTTTGGGAGCCGAGTTCCTGTTTCACGAAGGCAGAATTTGGATCGTGCAAAACCAGGGTAAGGCTCCAAAGGAGGGCGACTGGATCGAGTTGATTGGCGACAGCGAGAAGGAGCGCACCAAGAAGGATGTTCTCGTGACCTACGTTTCAACTGCCGAGAAGGCGCACTCTTATTGGCCCTACCGCACGCTGACCGCTTCGCCCGACGTCTTGATGGCGTTGATGCCGGCGGACAAGGCGACGGAGTTCACGCGGCTGCTGACGGCGAAGTACCGGGAGCATTTCGGGAAGGTGGCGGGGCGGTTGCCATTGGGGATCGCGAATATTTTCTTTCCGAAACATTTGCCAATGTTTTCGGTACTCGATACGGCTTGGCGGGTGGTTGATAATTTCCGGCGGTTGCAGGAGGGGCCCTGGGTGGAGCGGGCTTATGCGAGGCTGGATAAGCCGAAGACAGGCCGGGAGGCCTGTCCTACTTCGGCCTTGCGGCTGGGGAATGGCAAGCGGGATTCGTTTCATTCCCACGTGATTACGAAACACCGGGCTTGCGTGAAGTCGGCGTTCCGGACGGCGGCGGGATGGATTGCGCATCGGGAGGATTTGGCCGAGGGGACGACGATTCTCGAGCGGCCGAATCTTTATGACGGGATCGTGCTGGGCGGGTCGGGGGACCGGTTGAATTTGAATTTGACCGGCGATTTGGACAACAAAGAGTCTCCCGAGGAACGGACGGTTTTGCTCGAGAGCGAGGCGGCGGAGAAATTGTTCGCGCGGACTGGCGAGCAACGGGTGGGCCTGATGACGCTCGAGGAATTCGAAGAGTGCCGGGTGCTTTGGGATTCGCTCAGGGTCTCGGGAGTTGGAGACGGACGGATGCGGAATTTTCTGTTTGCGCTGGAGTCGCGACGGACGTCGTGGACGGGCGCGGATAGAGCCGGCGGCGAGGCGGCGTTTCTCGAGATTGGGAAGACCTTGGGCCGGCATTATCTGGGTGAGGACTGGGAGCGGTTGGAGCCCGACTTCGAACGCGGGTTGCTCGAGAAGACGCTGCGATTGCATTGGGCGATTTTGAAAGAACGTTTGGACGACTGAGAGGAACTGGGATGGCAATTCAATTCAAGCGATACGCGGGGCTGGCGCTCGATCCGATTCACGTCGGGACCGGCGAGTTCCAATTAGGGCGAGTGGATAACCTGATCGTGCGGGAGCCTGGGAGCCGGATTCCGAAGATTCCAGGGACGAGCATCGCGGGCGTCGCCCGAGCCTACGCCGCGATGCGGGCGGTGAGGCCGGATGGGGCCAGCCAGTATTTGTATGAAGAGAGCGGAAAGCTGAGGAGTTGCGCGGGTAAGGGCGGTGGCGATGGCGAAGATCATTGCGGCAAGCCAGACTGCCCGGTTTGTGTGGCGTTTGGATTTTCGAAGGGAAAAGAGAAGTCGAGCTTTCAAGGCTTAGCGACTTTCACCGATGCACGCATCCTGCTGTTTCCGGTGGGCTCCGGCATGACAACGTCCTGGGTGACATCTCCGCAAGTGTTGTTGGATGCGGGAGTGCTGCCCGATGACGCTGCCCGGAAGAAACTAGCCGACGCCGCGAAGGTGGGGAACGAATATGGGGCTGTGACAACGACGGGCGGGAAAGATCGAATGCGGCTGGGATGGTTGAGTCTGGAGAGAGCCGGAGGTGCACCCCCGATCAATCTGCCGGCGGAACTACACGCGCAGGCCGCAGCCGACGGAATC
The DNA here is from genome assembly GCA_043755595.1 of Acidobacteriota bacterium. Classification (GTDB taxonomy): domain Bacteria; phylum Acidobacteriota; class Terriglobia; order Bryobacterales; family Bryobacteraceae; genus VFZP01. The sequence goes on from JAYUSQ010000232.1 coordinate 8,526, forward strand.
GTGGTGGTGGCTGACGATTTGTTCAGCGCGGTAGTGAACGACAATCTCGAAGTGCGGACTTCGGTTTCGATCACACCGGCCACGGGCACGGCTGAGCCGGGAGCGCTATTTACGGCCGAGGCGATTCCCCGAACGACCGTGTTTTGGTTCGAGGCCGGGGTGCAGGACACGCAATATTTCAGGATCGGCCAGCAGGCCATCACCGCGACTGGGTTGAGCGAAAAGGTAGGCGCCGCGCTGAAAGACATGGAGACGATGGGAGTGGGCGGGATGAACACGCGCGGATTTGGACGGCTGCGCGTAGGGGAATGGAAATGAGTTGGATGAACCTGGATTTAAAGGCGGCCGAGACAGCCAGCGATCTGGCGAAGAGTGCCGAGGGCTCCGGCCTGAAGAAGAACGACGTGGAAAAGATCGTCCAGAGCGCCGGGAGCGTGCTGGCGCACCAGGGGCTGTCGGCCTATTTTCTCCACCTGAAAGCAACCAAAAAACCGTGGGCGCGCTCGGTGGAGAGCCATACCTATGAATTACTGCGAACGGCTTGGCCCGCTGTGCTGGGAACTTCAACGGGCAACCCGCTGGAAGATAGCGCGAAGTTCGGCGACGAGTTGCATCGGCTGATCGAGGGTAAGCAGTTGGTGGATCAGATGTTGATTTACCTTCGCTACCACGCCAAGACGCTGCCAGAGAAAAAGTGATGACAGGCAACGAGTGGACAACATATGAACTGGATTACCGGGCCGAATCTCCCGTGCATATTGGCTGGCACAGGCTGGGCCAGATCCGGCGCACTCGGTACTTCATTCCGGCCCGGAATGTGTGGGGGTGCTGGACCGCGGCTTGGGCGCGACGAACGGGTGGTCCGGGGTTTTCGTTGGGCAATCCGTACACGGCGGCTGAAAACGAGCTGAAGAAATGGGCACGGTTCACGGCCTTATTCCCTTGGGCCGGCGAGAAACTGTTGCGTCCAAAATATGGGCCAGGCGGATTGCGGTTTGGCGGCGAACGCGCTGGGTGGTTCGAAGCGAAGTTCGTGCATGGCGTGGCTTCGGCCTCGATCGATCCATTGTCTTTCACGGCTTTGGAAGGGGCGCTGCATGAGCGCGAATACTTGCATGCTCCGGGGATGCGGTTCCGCGGTTATGTTCTGATGGGGCCAGGAAACCGGTGGGAAGACTTGCAAAAGGAAGTGGAGCGGATCCAGATCGGCGGGAATGTGGGCTATGGCTACGGGATGTTGCGGCTGGCGGAAGCGAGGCCGGTGAGCACGCTGTTCGACGAATTCAACGTGGATGCGAGCGGGCGATTAAGGGGCGAGCCGGGATGCTGTCTGGCGGGATTCTGCGCGACTGAGGGGCTAGAGGCGGAAGGCGAGATCGAACTGGTGAGCGGTCGCGGATCGCGGCGCGAAAAAGGGGCCGGGCAGGATGTGAGACAACCCCGGGCGATGTGGGCCCCCGGGAGCCGAGTGAAAGATGGCGCCACGTTCGAGATTCTTGAGCATGGAGATTGGCGGAAGGTTTAGACCGCTCCCTTGCGGTCACGGCTCGGTTTTGATCGACCAACTATGATCGACCAACTTACACTGCCGCTCATTGAATCCGCGTGGGAGCGCGTGCGGGAGAATGCGGGCGGGCCAGGCGTCGATGGAGTGAGCGTTGAGCGGTTCGAGGGAAATGCCGCCACGGCACTGCCCGAGTTGTTGGCGCAGGCGCTCGCCGGCGAATACGCGCCGCTGCCATTGCGCAAGATCGTCGTGGAGAAGAAGCCTGGGAGTAACACCGGGCGGCAATTGTTGGTTCCTTGCGTACGGGACCGGATTTTGCAGACCGCAGTGGCGCGGCTCCTGTCGCGCAGTTTCGAGGAGGAGTTCCTTGAAATGTCGTATGCCTACCGGGCCGGGCGCGGCGTGGACCGGGCCGTGGCGCGCATTTTGCAGTTGCGGGACCGGGGATGGACACACGTCGTCGACGCGGACATCACAGCCTACTTCGACGAAATTTCGCACCGCCTGATGGAAGAGCGGCTGAGCCAGGACGCGGCCGTGGATCCGGCGCTGATGAAGATCCTAAAGTCATGGATCAAGGCCGAGGCTTGGGATGGGCATGAGTTGACTCGCACGCGGCGTGGCATTTCACAGGGTTCGCCGATTTCGCCGCTGCTAGCGAATTTCTTCCTGACGCCGTTGGACGTGGCGCTGTCCGATGACGACAACAAGTTGATCCGCTACTCAGACGATTTTCTAATCCTCTGTCGATCAGCCGAAGCCGCCCAATCGGCGTTGGGCGAGACCGAGCGCGTGTTGAAAGAGTTGGGACTGACGCTGAACATGAGCAAGACCCGGCTGACAAGCTTCGCGGAGGGATTCAAATTCCTGGGCGTGCGGTTCGGCGAGCATGACGCAATGATTCCGTGGAAGGGGCACCGCGCGCGCGGACGGGTGCTATTCATGGCGCCGCCGATGCCCGCGCGGAAGCTACGCGAGTACCGGAAAGAACATCGACCGCACACGCCGGGCTCCGGCGAAGAGGCCGCGGCGCCGCCGCCGGGCAAAACGAAGGCTCCTCCGCCCGCCGCAGGCCGAATCGAGGTAGACATGCCATTTCTCTATGTGACGCAACAAGGCGCGATCGTACGTAAAAGCGGCGACAGGTTCCTGCTGGAACACGACGGCGAGATCGCCATGGATCTGCCGTATCACCGGCTGGAGCACATCCTGATTTTCGGTAACGTGCAGATCACCAGCCAAGCGATGGCCGAGGCGCTGGACCACAATATCGCCGTGAGTCTGTTCACCAGGCAAGGGCGATTTCGCGGGACGCTGGCGCCACCGCCGGGGAAAAACGTGATGCTGCGGTTGCAGCAGTACGGGATGCGGCAGGACGCGAACATGGCGCTAGGGGCGGCGCGCGAGGCGATCCGCTGGAAGCTGGAGAATAGCATCCGGGTGCTGGAGCGCTACGAAGACCGGGATCGCGAAACGGATAAGACGGTAGAAGCGCGTCAATCGATCACCGATATCCAGGGGGGCTTGGACGGGTCCGAAACCGTGCCCGAAATCGAAGGGCGTGAGGGGTCCGCGGCGCGGCTCTATTTCGACGGGTTGATGAAGTTCAACGTGTCCGGGTTTCCCTGGCTGGGGCGAGAGAAACATCCGGCGCGCGATCCGCTGAATGCGCTGCTTTCTCTGGCGTACACATTATTGATGCAGGAACTGGCGGCGTTGGTGGAGGCCTTTGGCCTGGATCCGGCCATCGGGTTTCTGCACGAGATCGATGGGGCGCGGCCTTCGTTGGCGCTGGATCTAATGGAGCCGTTCCGCGCGGCCGTGGCCGACCGATTCGTGCTGACGATCGTGAACCGGGGTCAAATGCAACCGGACGATTTCGAGAAGCGCGACGATCATGGCGGATTGTTTCTCAAGCCCGACGCGATGCGGAGATTTTTCGAGACATATGAGCGATGGATGCTGACGCCGGTTTTGCGGGTGGAGGCGAAGCAATACAATTTCCGGGACCTGTTGCGCAAGGAGGTGGCGAACTTTGCCGCGCTGCTGCGCGGCGGGGGCGGTAAGTGGCAGCCTTACGGGTTTGACGCCGAGCGCGAGACGAAGGTGGAGGAGTCATGATTCAGTGGGTGGTTTGTTACGACATGGCGGACGATGTGCGGCGCAACCGGCTGGTGAAGGTGTTGTTGGACTATGGGCAGCGGGTGCAGGAGAGCGTATTCTGGGTGGAGGCCGAAGACGACTTAGCGGATCGAATCCGGGAGAGGGTGGGGCGCGTCATTGATACAGAGGAGGACTCGCTGTGGATTGTGCCACTTTGCGCGGGCTGCGCCAAGCGGGTGGAAGTGCTAGGGAAGAAGGCGCGGCCGGTGTTGCCCGAGTACTACATATTTTAGGGCTGGCGGGAGCATAAGTGATTTGGTTTGTTGGGCTTCTGGTGAATGGATTTGACGGGTCCGGGAGGGGCGGGGTGTTGAACTTGCGGCTAAGGCGCTTGGTTTCATGGAGATCGGGCGAGTTTTGGCTTATGGGATGGCGGGGGGCGGGGCGAATTTGTGGCGAAGGAAAATGGGGTGGTTAAAAAATGGCTTTTAAACTATTGAAAACAGTGGGCTAAAAATGGTAAGACTGGAGGGACCTACCCCGATCAGAAGGGGACTGTTACTCTCCTTGATCTTAATTGGGGTTATTCCAAGACCCGCTTCTGGAGGGACCTACCCCGATCAGAAGGGGACTGTTACTTCGAAATCCGATTTCCGATGTGCATGCTGAATTCCCTGGAGGGACCTACCCCGATCAGAAGGGGACTGTTACTCATTGACTTCTCCGAGAACGCAGTAGATTTTTTGAAGCTGCTGGAGGGACCTACCCCGATCAGAAGGGGACTGTTACAGTTATTGGAGTTTGCTTCGCCTGTTACAGCAGCGAAGCCGATCTGGAGGGACCTACCCCGATCAGAAGGGGACTGTTACCAATGTTTCACCTTTATTTTTCATTCTTCGCCATTCCTGGAGGGACCTACCCCGATCAGAAGGGGACTGTTACAAGTGTTTCATGATACCTCACTTTCTCATTCATTATTGTCGCTGGAGGGACCTACCCCGATCAGAAGGGGACTGTTACTTATTGGTTCACTCTGCTGCAACTTTAATTGCCTCCTTCTGGAGGGACCTACCCCGAT